>NZ_LBLS01000028.1:0-227410 GCF_001188205.1 Vibrio sp. VPAP30 | reverse complement strand
TGCGATCGATGATGCCGCGGCTTTTGCGCAGCATCCAACCAGCAACCTCCCGGAGCACTCGTCACCGAGTGACCTTGCCTACATACTGTACACGTCCGGCACCACTGGGCAACCTAAAGGCGTGATGCTACAGCACGATGGGGTCGTCAACCGCATCCACTGGATGCAGAAGCAATATCCGCTAACCCAAGCCGACCGCGTGCTTCAAAAAACGCCTTACGTCTTCGATGTCTCGGTATGGGAACTGCTCTGGGCCAACTGGGTTGGTGCAGCCATCGTGATGGCTGAGCCAGATAGCCACAAGGACCCACAGCAACTCTGTCAGGCGATGGTTCAGCATCAGGTTACAACGCTGCACTTCGTACCTTCGATGCTGCAGGTTTTTGGGCAGTATTTAGCAGAGCAAGACCGCTCGCTGCCGGCGTCAGTCCGCTGGGTTTTTGCCAGTGGCGAGGCGCTCTCTGCCACTCATTGTGACTTATTCAAACAAGTACGTCATCCTCAGGCGCAGCTTCACAACCTATACGGTCCAACAGAAGCGTCCATCGATGTGACTTACTATGACTGTCAGAAGCTGAAAGGCACCAGTGTTCCGATTGGTCAGCCTATTGATAATATTCAGCTCTATGTCTTATCTGAACAAGGGAAACCCGTTCCAGTGGGTGCGCCGGGTGAGCTATACCTTGGCGGGGTTGGCGTTGCGAGAGGTTACCTTCATCGTGAGAAGCTAACGCAAGAACGTTTTGTTCCGAACCCTTTTGACACTGATGGGCAAGCTCCGCGTTTATACAAGACTGGTGATCTCGTTCGTTGGCTCCCTGATGGGCACCTTGAGTACTTAGGCCGCAATGATTTCCAAGTGAAAATTCGTGGGTTGCGAATTGAGCTTGGGGAAATAGAACAAAGGCTTGCAGGGCTCGAAGATGTCAAACATGCCGTCGTCACTGTTACTGAGGTTCAGGAACAACCCGCGCTATCTGCTTATATTGTGACTCACAGTAAGAAGGAACTTGATGAGAAAGCCGTGGCTTCAACTTTGTCACAGCATCTACCGAGCTACATGTTGCCGGTAAGCTACACCTATTTGGATAAGCTTCCCGTCACGATCAATGGCAAACTTGATCGCAACGCCCTACCAGCCCCTAACATTCACTCGACACGTGAATATGTCGCGCCCTCCTCGCCACTAGAGCGCACTTTATGTGAGATTTGGCAAGAGGTCCTGGGGTTGGAGCAAGTCAGTGTCGAAGATAACTTTTTCCGACTTGGAGGTACTTCTATCTCGACAGTTAGAGTCAGCTCGTTACTTCAACAACGCTTGGGGACTGAAGTTCCTCTGTCTTTGATCTTCACTGAGAGCACGATAAAAACACTCGCTCAGAGCTTGGTCACTCCAGATATAGAGAGCCTTCACATAGCGCCTTCATTGAACGCAAATAACAATCAATGCATCGTCGAGATCTAATCCCATGCAAGAACTCATAAACCGTATTAAACAAAACAATGCTGCCGTTTGGGTCGAAGAAAATGCACTAAAGGCTGCATTTTCATCTGATAGTGCCGATCTTGAGTTAGTCGCCCAGCTCAAGGCGCATAAAGAGTCATTAATTACTTATCTCACCGATTTAGAGATAACGAGCCAAGATGATTTCTCCCAGTTACACCCAGAGTTGAATTGGCCCCTTTCATACGCTCAAAAAGGGTTGCTTTTTATCGAGCGACTTGAGCAAGGGACAAGTGCATATCACCTCCCTTATCTAGTTAAATTAGAAGAGCACGCAGATATAGCGAAAATTGAAGCCGCTATCAATGAGGTCGCGAACCGACATCTCGTACTGAAATCCATCTATAAAACAACAGAGGAGGGGCTTGACTATCAGATCCCAATCGATCAAACGATAGCAATTAACTCGATTACATGTAAATCCTCAACAGACTGGTACGACGCCATGCGGTATAGCATTCAGCAACCATTCGACTTAGCTGAAGAAATACCTCTAAAGGTGACACGTTACTTCGTCGGTGGAGAAGCGTATTTATTGTTTGTCTGGCATCACATTGCCACTGATGGTTGGTCTACAAATCTATTTGTTAATGAACTATCCACCGTTTATGAATCTAAATTGGATGGCTCAACTCCACAGCTCCCAAAACTGCCTATCCAGTATTCAGATTATGCACGATGGCAGAATGAGAATTTCCATTGTTCGAAAAAAGAGCAGGCCCATTTAGACTACTGGACGCTGAAACTTGCGGAGTTACCTCAACTTGACATGCCTTTAGACTACCAGCGCCCGGCTCATTTCGATTATCGTGGAAATGATTTAACACTAAAACTAAGTCACAACCTTTCCAATGACCTCAGAGAGTTGTCCAGAAACCAAGGAACAACATTATATACTGTCATGTTGAGTGCCTTTTTTGTCACTTTAGGTGCGTTTTGCCACCAAGATGACGTAGTCGTTGGGTCTCCTTCAGAAAATAGAGCACTTCCTGAAACACAGTCACTGATTGGTTTTTTTGCAAACTCTATCGTGATGAGAGCGAGACTAGATCATCAGCACACCGTATCGGAATTGATAGAAAAAATACACCAAACAGTGGCTGAGGCTAAAAAACATCAGAGCTTACCGTTTGATTTGTTGGTTGACTCTCTTGAAATCGCAAGGAATCCAGCGCTCCACCCTATTTTTCAAGTTATGTTTACCTTGCAGCATTTTGGTGAAGACACACAATGCTTACCCTGGGTTCCTGTGCAATTAGATAGTAAGTCAGGTGTCTATTCCCCAGCCAAGTTCGACCTGAGTCTCTATGTAAGCGATAACTCAAATGAGCTGAGTCTAACCTTCAACTATGCTACAAGCCTTTTTGCTTCTCACTGCATAAATCAGATTTCGGAAGTGTATGTGCGGGTATTAGAGCAATTCGTGAAATCACCTAAAAAACGGTTAAAACAGATCGAGTTTCTAGATGCATTAGATAAGAAACAGCTACTGACTATTACCCCAAGTAATGTTGACCTCCAACGCTCAGAAATGACATTGGCTCAGGCTTTTGAACAGCAAGTATTGCTCTCACCTAACAAAACGGCGGTTGTTTTTCAGCAAGAGTCGCTTACATATAGTGAGCTGAATATTCTTTCAAACAAACTCGCTCATGAACTCATTCAAACTTATCAGAGCCGTTATGGCAAGCCGATATCAGCGGGGTCGAGAATAGCAATTTACTTAGATCGGGGAAGTGAAATGTTGATCTCAATACTTGCAGTACTGAAAACTAGTGCGGCATACGTTCCCATATCACCCGAACATCCAAGAGATCGAGTGAAATACCTGATTGACGATTCAGGTGCCTCGATGATTGTTACTGACCAAACTCATTGCTCAATCATCGATGCCATCTGTGGAGAGACAAGTCTATGCCCAGAAGTGGTATTATCAGAGCAATGCCGAGAATCTGGTATTGAAGTCAATCCTGCTCAAAACTGTGCAACCAGTGATTTGGCATACATCATATACACATCTGGCACGACTGGGCGCCCTAAGGGGGTTGCCATTAGCCATCATTCCAGTATGTCACGCAACCTATATATGGCTGAAGAGGGTAAAACTCAGGGTGATACGTACCTATTCAAAACCAATTATATTTTTGATGTCTCGGTATCTGATATTTTTGCTCACCTTCTCGTCGGAGCAACACTAGTCGTTTCACCGACTGATTTTAATATTTTCGATCTGCCCAACATCATTGAGGCATATGGGGTTACTGCTTGTCATCTAGTACCGTCACAGTTCTCCGCTCTATATGCGGCAAACATAACGCTAACGGGCCTAAAAAAACTGTACTTTAGTGGGGAGAACTTAAGCAATGAGCACTTATCTAAGATCGATCTTCAAGCCATTAATACGATTAACTACTATGGACCAACCGAAACTGGTGAAGTAACTCTATACCATCCGCGTAATGGAACTGATGGTAATATAATTGGAAAACCGTTTCCTGGTCATATTGCTTATGTGGTTGCGAAAAATGGAATGTTGGCGCCGGTCAATTCGGTAGGAGAACTTTGGATCAGTGGCCCAGGTGTTGCGTTGGGATACATCAACCTATCTGACTTAACACACGAAAAATTTGCTCCCAATCCATTCCTTTCACTGATCACCAATCCTAATTCACTACACGACCGTTTATATAAAACTGGGGACCTTGTCAAGCGTTTCTCTAATGGAAATTTAGAGTATGCAGGTAGGGCAGATTCTCAGTTAAAGATCCGAGGACAGAGAGTAGAGCTTTCCGAAATAAAACAAGTCTTACTCGACGCCCCACTTATTCGCGATGCCGTAGTGATTTATCAAGAGAGTGAACCAAAGCACCTGGCAGCTTATATGGTTAGTCAGACTGGTGAAGAAATTGATCTTACTTCGATAAAAGCTGCATTAGCAGATAGACTACCTGAGTTTATGCACCCAAATAGCTACACTCAGCTAGACACCCTCCCTCTCACCATCAATGGAAAATTGAATGTTTCAGCGCTGCCTAAAGCTTTATTCGATCAACACTCTACGTATGCCGCACCAAGAAACGAACAAGAACAATCGATTTGTACTATCTGGCAAGAGATCTTAAACCAGGAAAATGTCGGAATAGATGATGATTTTTTTGCTGTCGGAGGCAACTCATTATTGGTGTTTCAAACCATCAAAACGATGCAAAGCAGACTGGGACTTACATACACAGTAAGGGATTTCTATACAAAAAAAACCATACGTGCGCTATATGAAAATGCCTATAAAACACAAAAACTCTCTTGGGAGCAGGAGACTAAGCTCGATCCAAAAGTCGCTCTTTTGCCTGAAGACAAGACTCTCACCTCCCAGAAACATATCCTGTTAACTGGTGCTACTGGGTTCGTTGGCAAGTACTTATTAGTGGAGCTGCTGAAAAGTACAGACGCAGACGTTTTCTGTTTACTCCGAGGTAGTGATGAAGTAAGCGCACTCAGAAGACTGATTCTTGAGCTTGAGGAGTACAACCTTTGGGACGCAAGCTTCAAGCCTCGGATTCATATTGTACTTGGTGATTTGTCGCAGACACTCCTAGGTATTCAGCCCAAACAGTACGATTCCTTGGCGGCTACAATTGGTTCGGTCTATCATGCGGCCGTATTCATGCACCACCTTGCTACATTTGACACCATGAAAGCAACAAATGTCACTGGTACTGCCGAGATACTCCGCTTTTGCTGTACAAGCAGAAACAAAAGACTGGCGGCTTTTTCTACTGTCGGTATATTTAGCCGCACGACACAAAGTGTTGCTAATGAAAACACACCACTAGATATACAGCATCACCAAAATGACGAAGGTTACTGCTCGACAAAATGGATATCAGAGGGACTAATTCAGGAAGCTATCGCTCGAGGCCTAGACTGCAAAATCTTTAGGCTTGGTTTAATTGGTGGTGATCAGAAACATGGAAAAAGTGAGCCTACACAGTGGTTCTCCCAATTGCTCAGAACGTGTCGACTATCGGGTGTTGCCTTCGATGATCAATACATCGACGTTAGTACTCTGCCTGTTGACTATATCGCAAGGTCTTCCGTGTCATTGATGAAGCAAGGTGATGTGAAACAGCGAGTGTTTCACCTAGCAAGTCCACACGAATGGAACTTAAAAGACATTATTTGTAAGTACAACAATCACGCAATCAAAAGTATTGAGCTGATCAGCTTTCAAGGTTTTATCAAACAGTTAAAAGTACAGCTTGAACAAGGAGAATCTATCCCTGTCCCTTATTTCATAAGGCATTACTTTACAATGTCGAATGATGAATTATCCCAAATTACCTTTAAGGGAGGAGCATCAAAAATATGCTCTAAGTTAACTCAAGAGTGTCTAGAAAGCATAGGTATACATGTCCCAACTCTCGATGACAGATTATTTGAAAATTATTTTTATTAGGGTTGATGACTAATGAAAACTCATGAAAACAACAGAAAACTAAGGCTTAAGCATGCTACAACGGATCAGTAATATATTTTCATTATATAAAGGATTACCGAAAGATATCTATTATCTTGCCATTGCTAGATTTATTCTAGGATTAGGCAATTTTATTATACCTTTCATGGTGCTCCTGCTAACTCAAAAACAGGGTTACTCGACCTCGGTGGCTGGTACGTTGGTCATGGTTGTTACTGGTACCTACATGGTTGGTAGCCTCCTTGGAGGCAAACTTTCTGATGCATATGGTCATAAAAATATAATGGTGATTGGTGAGCTGCTTGGGGCTTTAGTCCTTATCGCTTGTGGTTTTTTTGCAGAGCACCATTTGGTTGCACCAGGGCTATTGTTCCTAGGATACTTTTTCATAGGTATCGCAGTACCAGCTAGTAATGCATTAGTTGCCGATCACTCTAATCCTGGAAACCGTGATGCAGTTATGTCGCTAAGCTATCTTGCCTATAATCTCGGTTCAGGGGTTGGTCCGGTGATAGCAGGATATCTTTTCTGGAATCACACAGAGTGGGTTTATTGGGGAAATGGTTTAGCTATTTTCATTGGGATACTGGTTGTGGCTTTCTACGTCAAAGCTAAACCCAATCACATTGAAGATGAACAAGAGGTATCCGAACTAGAAAAGAGTACCGATGGAGGAGTTTGGTCAGTCTTGAAAGAACGCCCTCGCCTTCTTGTTTTTGGGCTTTTATGTACCTTGCTTTGGTTTACTCTTAACCAAATGACCTTAACCAGCCCTCTGTATTACAGCCACACCTTTGACAAAGAGGGTCCAATTCTGTTTGGTCAGGTAATGACTTTTGCTAGTATTTCCGTCGTGCTTATCACTCCCGTTCTAATGAGGCTAACTTCTAAGCACTGCGAACTTAATAGCTTAGGGATGTCAGGAGTTCTCTTTGTAGTCGGGTATGGCTTAGTCGTCTCTTATGCAAACATCCCAATGCAGTTTATTGCGTGGTTTTTTCTTGCCGCCGCCGAAGTTCTGCTCTTAACCAAAGAAGGTATTTACATTGCCAATCAATCTCCTGCTAGTCACCGGGGAAGAATCAGCGGTACTTTGCTCACCATAAGAAATATAGGACTTATGCCAACATATATGTTTATGGGTTCATTTATTGAAGATTTTGGCTACCAAAGTGCATGGATTTTTATTATTGGAGCCTCAACGTTGGCTGCACTATCGTTCTGGTTATTGTATCTTCAGCAAAAACGCGCATCTCATCTAAATAAAATAGAAGCTGTCTGATAATAGTTTTTTTGCTAATTCGCCAAATTAACACATCAAGGTCTTTCTTTTTATATAAGCTAAAGCAAGACCTTGATTGCTTTACTTACCACAATAAGTAAAGCAGGCAGTCCCTTAGGCTACTAGATGCTTTTTTTTTCAAAATTCACTTCACGAATAAGTCTGAACGTAGTGGTACGGTGAATCTGGCCACCTGATTAGAGGTGTTAAGATGCACCTCGTACACAACAGGTGGAACTATGACAAAGCGTACGAGAAGAACTTTCAGTCCAGAATTCAAACTTGAAGCAGCCCAGCTAGTTGTTGACCAAGGTTACTCCGTGGTCGAAGCAGCTAAAGCTATGAATGTGAGCAAATCTGTTATGGACAAGTGGGTAAGGCAGCTTAAACAAGAAAGACAGGGTATTACCCCAAAAGCAGCACCGCTGACGCCAGAACAAATCGAGATCCGAGAGTTTAAAAAGCAGATCTCCGAGCTGGAAGAGCACAACGAAATCATATAAAAGGCGACAGCTCTGTTGATGTCGGACTCACTGAAAAATTCTCGATAATCGAAAGACTCAAACAGAGCTACAGTATTTTCAAACTATGTAGCATATTCGGTGTCCATCGTAGCAGTTACAAATATTGGAAAACGCGGGCAAAAGCCATTCCAGCGCATGAAGTTCAGATAAGAGCGCTCGTCCAAGAGGCTCACAACGCGAGCAATGGTTCAGCAGGCGCTCGAACAATTGCAGGCATCGTTACGAATTCAAGCATGAGCCTGAGTCGATATCGCGCTAGTAAAATAATGAAAATGCTCGGCCTGGTGAGCAAGCAACTGCCAAAGCATAAGTATAGGAAGCAGCCCCTAGAACATGTAGAGATCCCCAATCACTTGGAGAGGCAGTTCGCTGTTACTGCTCCAAATCAAGTATGGGTAGGAGACGTCACTTATGTCTGGGCTGGGAGTCGTTGGGCTAATTTAGCGGTTGTCATCGACTTATTTGATCGAAAACCTGTTGGTTGGGCTATGTCCTTTTCGCCCGATAGTCAGTTGACCGTCAAAGCATTAAAGATGGCTTATGAGTCACTAGGAATGCCTACAGGCGTTATGTTCCATAGCGCTCAAGGAACGCATTACACAAGTCGAAAATACCGTCAGACCCTATAGCGATACCAAATTTAACAGAGTTTATCTCGGAGAGGTAACTGTTGGGATAATAGTCCGATGGAGCGCTTCTTTAGAAGCTCGAAAACAGAATGGGTGCCAGCCAGTGGCTATCGCAGTTTAGATGAAGCTTGGCAGAGCATCGTTGGCTATATCATTAGATACTACAGCCAAATCAGGCCACACCAGTACAACGGTGGTCTGACCCCGAATGAGTCGGAAAGGCTTTACTGGAAAACTTACAAAACTGTGGCCAATTTTAGTTGACCACTACAAGGCTTGCACTTTGAAACCTTTAGCAGCCAACAACTTACTTCCGAATGAGTTCCTTTTTTATTCTTAAATTGACGATGTTTTCGACCTCTCTTGGTTTGATCGTGTAGCAAACAGATATCTAAACTTTCTTTACTAACGTCAATCCCAACATTTACGCTCATATCAACGACTCCACTTGTACATTCAGCATCATTAGTTATACAACTACGCGCTTGGGTACCATCCAGTATTTGAGTAAGTAAAATCAAGGGATAGTCTACAGATCAATGTCGAGCATTATGTGGTCAGCATCCTCACTGACTTTAGAGCTTGGGGATAGCTAATCCCCCAAATCTTCAACCCTGTGTCATGATTTTGTATGTAAATTGTAATATCACGCTCACCATTACAGTCTAATTCGACAACTAACCAATAGATTGCATTAATATACAATTATATTTATGTATACCAATCACTTCCTCAACACAAAAAATAAATAATAATCAGATACTTATAATGCAACATTAAGACAATCAGTCGTTTTTCAATCATAAGTCTCTTTGTCTACTCACGTTTAATCATCGTGACTCCTACGTACACTTCCTTACTTACCTTAGACATACTTGTTAAGTGCAGATTGATATTGTTAGGCATATAAGTCCGACAACAACCAATAGATCTTAACAATGAACATTGCTAGAACTTCTTTCATTTTTATCCTGCCCTTTATAACAATCGCGTGTACCACTAGTAGCAACGGTCATGTCTTCAAATCAGAGTGTGGCTTTTTTGAGCTTTCGGGCAGTAAACCTCTCACATATTCCATTGAAAATGAGAATGTGGTGAGCCTAGATGGTGTCATTTGCTCTGGGTCACTCGACACATTTGTCAGACTTACAGGATCTTATCCAAATCTTCATACGCTCAACATCAATATTATTGAAGGCAGCAGCGACGATGAAACCAATCTAAAACTTTCAAAGCTCATCCATGACATGGGCATCAACACACACTTAAACAAAGACGGCCTAATCGCCAGTGGTGGCGTTGACTTATTTCTCGCAGGCATCCATAGAACTGCCGAAGATGCTCATCCACAAATAGGTGTACATAGCTGGGAAAGCTCCGATGGAACCGATGGAGGGCAAATGCCTAAGTCCGACCCAGTCCATCAAAAATATTTGACTTACTACAACCACATCAATGTCGAACCAGACTTCTACTGGTTTACCCTTGAGGCGGCTCCTGCAAGTAACATTCACTGGATGACACAAAGTGAACTAGCTCAATACCGCGTTATCACCCCATAGACTCTCAGACAAAAGCCCACTCAGGAATATCCCTAGGGCTTAATAGAAAACTTCCGATAGGATTTACAACATGAATAAATACTCTGCTTTACTCGTTTCCCTTCTTGTTAGTGGCGCCACTTTTGCTGATGGATTCGAAGGTGAACTGTCGTATATGGTGGGCTATGGCAAAAGTACCAGTAACTTAAGTACTGAAAACAGTACTAAAACAGGTGAGCTCAATAGCGCAGGCACTTCACACTCTGGCACGCAACAAGGGCCTTTTGGTCAGTTGCGTTACAACTTTGGCGAACAGCAGGTTTTTGTTGGGATGTCTAGGGATGACATCGTCCAAGGCGTTTTTGCTATGGAGCTTGGATACTCTCGTTTGCTGACGGATGATCATGCTATTTCATTTTCTTACTTGCCTACTATAGCTAACGGAAAGGTTTGGCAAGACCCTTACCTAGTAAACAAAGCGCGTAAAGAAACCGACATTTCTGGCAATGCCTATCGTATTACCATCGAGAACGTGCAAGACGCTGGATTAAAAGTTGACCTAGCCTATTACGATCAGAAGTTAGAGCGTGAGTTCTCTGGAAGTAGCTACGCTGTTGACCAAACACTGCTACGTCGAGGCGGTAAGGGGTACAACATAGAGGTTTCTAATGGGATCCCACTTAGCCACGATATTTTACTACAACCATCTCTTGGATATCGACAATTTGAGGCAGACGGTAAAGCCATGGCATATGGCCGCTACAGTGCCGCTCTGACAGCAATGTACATTGATGGTAATCACCTCTTCTCTTTACATGGCGGGCTGTTCAAAGCCGATTATAAAGCCGTTAACCCTGTGTTTAAGAAAAAGCGTGAAGACAAAGGATATGAGGCTACGCTTGCCTATGAATATCAAGGATTTATGGGATGGGACAACTTAGGGTTTAACGCACTCGCCAGCTACAGTCGCTCCGATTCAAACATCACTTTTTACGACGAAAACGACTACATGGTCGGCGTGGGCGTGAGTTACTTTTTCTAAACGCCAAACCACTCAATCAGGGAAAGTCTCGCCGTAGGCTTTCTCTGCTACCAATGATATTATTCAATGAAGTAGTTGATTAGTTTTGTCTCAAAATTGGTAATTTTGCCTACTGACCAAACATTCGGAGGCGTTTCTGCAAGTCTTGCGATGTTGGGTGATATCAATATCGGCGAGCCTAAAGCAAGAATAGGGTTTGCGGGGCGCCGTGTTATAGAGCAAACCGTTCGTGAAAAATTACCCGAAGACTTTCAGCGGAGTGAGTTCCTCTTAGCTCATGGCGCTATAGACATGATTATAGACAGACGTGATATGCGCGAACGAGTTGGTGGATTAATAGCTAAAATGACAAATACAGCTCGGTGAATCCCACAGAGTAAGAGGTTCAAAGCTGTTGGCTAAACAATATCACCAACAGCTTTGGGTTAGTACTCTATTCAGGAGCTTTAAAAGGCATATCCAAATTAAACAGATAGTTTGCCGTAATATACATTGGATCGCTATCTTGCTTTTGTTCACGTTTGGGGTTGGTTTCGAACACCCCTTCCCATGTCATATTTTTATCATCATCACACGTTACTTTACGCGCCATAACTATTTGATTGGGCGGGATAGAGTTACACGCGATTTCCATTTGCGTATAAGCATTGGGCAAAGCAGCATGCTTACCTTTTTTATAGAGCTCATCTACCACATCGACCGATTTATCATCGCTGTATAGAGCATAAACATAACCACCGTATAAAGATGCATACTTCATCGCTATAGTGATTTCTTTTGAAGTCGAAATCCCCCCTATCATTTGTCCGCCGTCTTGGATTTGGATCCCCCCTTTAAAACGAGGCTTGAATCCGACAGAAAAGATGGTTGAAGGGGGACGAGTATCAGCTCTGTAGACTATACGCATACGCTCTTTGTCTCCTGGTTGCAACTGAGTTAAGCGGTGTGAAGGGCCCGTAAAATCTCTTATTTGTAGTACAAAACACACCCAAAAATATGAAACGATATTAATACAGTTAAACTTATTATTCTATGTGTTCTGTTTTATGTACCACTGAACCTATCGCATTACTAACTCAAAACAAACATATGTGATTCTGACTCAGCAACTTTTAGCTACCCAACCAAAATAGCTTTTATAGAAAAATGAGGTTCTTTATTGCAACTATTAGAGAGAAACAGCGAGGTGATTAGCCTACGAAAAACAGCCTTTCATCTATGCTTATAGAAAAACAATAATAAGTGGAACTATGAAAGCTTGTGTTTTTATTGCCTTGTGGATTCTCCCCTTCTCAGCTATCGCCGCGACTTCTGAGCCTCATCAGCTCGACTATTTGTCTATGTTTATGGGGCTTTTTGGTGGCTTAGCCATGTTTCTTTATGGCATGGAAAAGATGTCCGATGCTTTAAAAAGAACTGCGGGTAGTCGCATGAAGCAAGTTCTTGGGACATTAACCAAAACTCGGATAAGTTCAGTTGCAACGGGAGCAGGTTTGACTGCTGTCATTCAATCATCTTCTGTCACGACGGTGTTAGTGGTTGGTTTTGTCAGTGCAGGACTGATGTCATTAAACCAAGCTGTTGGCGTAATTATGGGTGCCAATATCGGTACAACCATTACCGCGCAAATTATAGCCTTTAAAGTAACAAAAGCGGCGATGGCGATGATCGCTGTAGGCTTTGCAATAGAAATGGCGTCTAAACAGCAACAAAACAAAAACTACGGCAATATCATTTTAGGCCTTGGTTTGTTGTTTTTGGGCATGAACCTAATGAGTGAGTCCATGTCACCATTGCGAGTTTTCCAGCCTTTTATTGATTTTATGGCAAGAATGGACAACCCAGTTTTTGCCATTTTATTAGCCGCAACATTTACCGCTTTAGTCCAATCTTCATCGGCGACGACGGGGATCGTGATTGTTCTAGCTAGTCAGGGATTTATTACGCTTGAGTCTGGAATAGCAATGTCGATGGGAGCGAATATAGGGACTTGTGTCACTGCGTTATTAGCTGCCATTGGCAAAAGCATTGAAGCAAAACAGACATCAGCCATTCATCTATTGTTTAACCTCGCTGGTGTTCTGATTTGGCTACCAATGATCAGTTTTATTGCGCTCGCTGCCACCTCAATATCACCTGGCTACTCAGATTTAGATGGTATCGAACGCCTTGCAGCAGAAACACCGCGCCAAATAGCTAATGCTAACACCATGTTTAATGTCGCTAATACGCTCATTATGCTGCCATTTAGCGCCTTTTTTGTCACGATAGTTAAAAAGCTTATTCCCCATCAGGCTTCTGCAAAAGAACAACAAAAAGTCCAACTCAAATACATCAAAAAAGAATACTTATCGACTCCAGATATCGCTCTTGAACAAACTCACTTGGAAATTGGTCGCCTTGGTCGTCGAGTAACCAACATGGTCAACCGACTTCCTCCCTTAGCAAGCCAACCCAAAAATGAAGACGAGAAGCACACCATTAGACAAACCCTAAGAGAGATTGAAAAAGTCGAAGACGAAGTAGATGTGCTGCACGCAAAAATTCTTTCCTACCTTGGAAAGTTACGTCAGTCACCGCTAACACAGCAAGAAAGCAGGCATCAAATTAAATTAGTCAGCATTACTGATCAACTAGAAAGTGTTGCTGATCTCGTCGCCAACAACATGCTGCCGCTCTGTTATAAGACACTAGATGCTAACATTCAAGCTAGTCCAGAGATGCGTGAAACACTTGATCGCACCCATTCTAGAGTTAATCAGGCGCTGCTCGACAGCGTCAATGCGATACGCCGAGAAGATGGCCAATTAGCCGAGAATGTGCTCAATGCTAAAAATGAAATCAATATCCTTCTAGAGTCAATTCTTGAACTCCAAGCGCAAAGGCTCTCTCAAGCAACCGAACAAAGATTAGCTATTTTTCGGATTCAAATGGAATGGGTAGAAGCTTTGAAAAGAATTTACACACTGAGTAAGCGCGTAGCTAAGTTACAGCTACGCAAGTAATAACTATTGTGGCAAACATGCCTAGATTTCAGGTAGAAAGTGGTTACTTAAAGGCCATCGCGCCTTTACCGACACCTTCATAAGCGATGATCTGCAAAGATTGACCATCCTTCAAGCTCGGTTTCACTTCATCGGCAATATAGCAGGCTAACAGCTCAACCGTAGTATCCGTCGGTAGAATTTCTGTTTCACTTTTGCCAATCGCTAGCTCAAACTCTCCTTGCGGAGCGGTGTAACGAAAACCAAAATGGGTCTCGTCTGTGACGCCATTGGCTGTTTCGCTAAGATTAAGTTCAGCAACAAAAACTTGATCTTCTTTGGACCCTAAGTAAATATCTTGCCAGCGTTGTGCAAAAGCCGCTTCTTTTACGCTGTCTCGCTGACCATCCACCAGTATTTCAATCGGAGAACGATGCCCATGCGCTATGCGCTGACAATTGCCATCGTGTTTTTTCAAACCATGAGTATAGTGATAAAACGCACCTGAAATGTTTTCGTGGCGTAGTGTAATGTCTATACCCGTCACATTGCTAGGCAGATTATTGCGTAGAATATGGTATACGTGACTGGTAATGCTCTCGAGAGTAATCTCTTCCGCATCAATCAAGCAATAAGCTTCATTCGGGCAGTGAAGGTGGATACTCTTCTCACCACGCAGAACATCAAGTGTGGAGTAACCCGTTTTACTTGGTTTGTAAACAACGGCTGAGCTTTGTTTTGGTACAAGTAGTCGGTGGTCAACATACTGATCAACAAGCTGTTTGATTTGCTTCTTCACCCTACCGAAATCCAATACCATACTCATTTCATTGAGTTCACCAGACATGGTAACATCTAAAATCCAACTATCTCCCACGACCCCTCTGTGTTCACAGATGTATGAAGAATCGATAACGGTAAGATCTCTTACAAATAGGTTCAAGTTGAACTCCTTACTACATTAATGAGATACGGGAGGCTGATTGTCATTTCAGCAGGCACTTCGTCTCACTATTTAGGGTGAATAAAATGGAGAGGCAGGATGTATCAACGACTTGGTAAAGTCCACCTTTTTTGCGCCTCCTAGAGAAGAAAAGAGCAAACTCTGTTCAATTTCGCTTAAACATAGTCCACGGAAACAAAATTGCCACCATTTGGGTCTAGTCAATAACGAGCTGGATGGCTTGCGTAAAAAGCCCTAGGTGTATTAAACCTAGGGCGATAGGTGTGCGGTGAAAAGGTTTAAATTAGATCCGTTAGCTGAGTTTAAAGTTCGCAACCTGACGTTTCAGATCATCATTGGTATCATTCAGCCTTTCTGCTGCCTGAACGGTTTCTTGCCCGCTATTGACTAACGACTCCACAATATCACGTATCGATAGCATATTGCGGCTCAACTCTTCGGCCACCGTACTTTGTTCTTCAGTAGCTGCCGCGATTTGGGTACTGACATCATCGATCTCTTTAACCGAGTCGCTCATCATAGATAGACTTTGAGATACCTCTGATGTTTTGTCTGCAGTCTCTTGACATTGGTTCTTAGTCGCACTCATTGCAGTTACGACACTTTCTGTGCCGCTAAGAAGTTGGCTGAGCATATCCGAGATTTCCATCGTACTATTCTGAGTTCGGGCTGCTAACGCTCGTACCTCATCTGCTACGACCGCAAACCCTCGACCTTGCTCTCCGGCCCTCGCCGCTTCTATTGCCGCATTTAATGCGAGTAAGTTAGTTTGCTCTGAAATTTCACCAATGACATTAAGCACATTGCTAATTTTATTGGCGTCTTGGTTCATACGCATGATGCTGTTTGACATCTCGTCGACTTCTGACACCAATGCACTCACGGTATCAACAGCATTGTTAACTATTCTTAGTGACGATAGCGCTTCTTTACTCGCTTCTTCAGTAATGCCGTTAGATTGGGTAACGTTCTCTGCCACGTTACGCGCACTCTCACTCATCTCGGTTATTGCTGTGACGACCTGTTCTGTTTCCTGTGAATGTGATAAAAGCTTCGATTCATTATCTCTTGCCGTACAACCGAGTTGATCAACACTAACTGAGATGTGCTCACTGGCATGAGAGATCTGCAGCATCATCTGTTGTAAATTCTCTACAAATTTGTTGAATCCTGCACTTATCTGAGCCAAATCATCTTCACCACTGACCTCTAGCCTCTGGGTCAAATCACCATTGCCTTGAGATAGGTCGAAAACTGCAGACTTGAGTTTTAAAAGCGGTTTGTAAGCAAAATGTAGGATGAAGAATATCGCCCCACAGCTCACCACGAGAAGCATTGCTCCTGTCGCAAAAGACTCGTACATCGCACTGTAGACACCAGCAAGTGCAGAATCCTGATCCACAAACACCATTAACGTCCAGTACATGTCCTGAGATAGATTTACGCGCTCAAAATAACCATCAAACTGAATACCTAAATAAGGGAATGTTAGGTGCCCAGACTGCTCGGAAAAAAACCTCTGTTCCATTTCCTGAAAGTTGGGGCTAATTTGAGAAGGCGTTCGACCAATATCATTTGGGTCGTCACTGGCAAAGAAAACCGCATTCCTATCCGTTAGTGTCGCAGCACCACCTGCAAAGCGCATATTGCTGACCGTTGTGATGACCTCGCCAAGTTGAACATCACCAAGCAGTACGCCAACAAACTGCCCGTCTTGTGTGACTGGCATTGTCACGCTCACTACTTTTTCTTTAGTTACTTGGTCTTGATAAATGTCAGTAAGTTTAACACCACCAGAGCTTTTCGCAGACTTATACCAATCCCTTGTTCTAAAGTCGAACTTTGCCCCATCAATGGACATATAAGTTCGGCCGTCTTCGTAGGTCATGATGACATTTGAAATTGCAGCGCTCTTGGCAAGTAAAACCACCATTTTTTGATTATCTTCGTCACTGAGTGTTGTATTGAAGATCTGTGCCCCTTGCTCAATGGCATTAATCCTAAACTTCATCATCTGCTCGAGTTCCGTGACATGAAAACTGAGTTTGTCTGAAGTTTTTGATACAAGCCCATCAACCATTTTATCTCTCATTGATAGGATATTTAATGTCCCTAGTACAATTAGCGAAACAGCCACCAAAGTACCAACACCTAGATATATTCTTGATTTAAAGCCTAAGTTCATCATAAACCTCACGCATCAACGATCTTACTCGGAATGATGAATGACAATCGGTTACTGTAATTATATTGTGATTCGCGCATTGTTCTCAGCACGTGAAACCAACCTATCACCCAGCCAACGAAAACCAGCGCCACACAATATGCAACTAGGTTATCAATAGTACATCTAGTTGCAATTCCACCAACAATCAATATTTCACCTCACACTTTTATAAATAATCATTCTTATTTACATTTAACTCATTCCCCGCATGAATATATGAGAACTCATAGCGACTTTTCGAACTGTTCATATTGAGGCTCTGCTCAGTGACTATAGTCAGCTATACACGAGTTTTCGTGTTGGCTAGGTAGCGAAAAACACTCTCGCTACTTGTTCCTGATACTAAGTATTTAAATCTTGGAGCAAAAATTATGAGTAACAGCAATAAAATCAACTACGGTCCAAAGCGAACGCCTTGGATCGAACAAGTTCCTGAGTTCGCAATAGGCAAAATAACGCCTCCATCTGCTGACCCAATCGAGGTATACGCAGAGCGAAACTATGATTTCCATTACACTGAGCAGGCTATTAATGGGTTCGACGTTGAACTGCCTCCCACAGGTCAAAACTGCGGTGAACAAAACAGTGTTTACGAACAAATTCAAGCATACGTAGACTCCCAAAAAGAGCGCTTTCTTGGCTATCAGACCGAAGAGAACATAAGTTATAAAAATCGGTTGGCGCCTTTTCTCAATGTCAGTTTGAACAACGTTGGAGATCCCTTTGTCAACGGTAACTATACGATCAACTCGAAATGTGTAGAGCGCTCTGTACTGGATTACTATGCTTCGCTATGGAATGCGCAATGGCCTTCTCAAGGGCCTTACATTGACGAAAATGGAGACTTCCAGAAAGGTGTTGGTGAAAGCTATTGGGGGTATGTGCTAACAATGGGAAGCACAGAAGGTAACTTGTACGGTATGTTGAATGCGCGCGATTACCTCAGTGGTGTCATGCTGCTCGAAGAGGAAATTCGCGCAGAAACCGATGATGGTGATACTATTTCAAACTGCCAAGTGTATGCGCACCACCCCACTCCCCCTAAGCAAACCCCGAATGCCTATACTCCCGTGGCGTTTTTTTCCGAAGACACTCATTACTCCATCGTAAAAGCTATGGCTGTAGAGAAAATCGAAACTTTTGGTGAGCTAGGTAATCGGCTGTTCCCAGGTTGCAACCCTGTGAATCCTGGTCAAGAATGGCCTGCGGAGGTTGAATCCGAAGGGCCAACACCAGAGCTACCTGCGGGCTCAGGAGCCATTGACGTAGACAAGCTTATCAAGTATGTCACATTTTTCGCCGAAAAAGGCTACCCTATTCTACTCGTGCTCAACTGTGGAACGACATTTAAAGGCGCGTACGACAACGTTTCACTGATCACCCAGAGATTAAAACCGATATTAGAGGAAAATGGGCTATGGGAAAGACAGGTTCCCATTGATCCAGATGACCCGAGTTGTGGATGTGAAACACGTAATGGCTACTGGCTTCATATTGATGGCGCCCTTGGAGGAAGCTACGTGCCATTTATAAAAATGGCGAAAGATTGCGATGAGTATCAGTCATTTTTTAGTGAACACAACGGCTATAGTGGACCAGACTTCGACTTCAAAAACCCAATGGTGCACTCAATAGTGACCAGCGGACACAAATTCCCTGGTGCGCCTTGGCCAACAGGTATCTATATGACCAAACAGCAGTATATGGTCTCTCCTCCAGATAACCCTGAATACATTGGTTCGCCGGACACCACATTTGCAGGATCGCGAAATGGCCTATCGCCCATAGTTTTATGGGAGTATTTCGCACGGAACAGCTACAAAGAGCAGATACGGTTAACCATGAAGGCCCAAGAAATGGCTCAGTATGCTCACAAAGAACTCAAAGATGTTGCCGATTACTGGGCTAAGAAAGGCTCACCTTTACCTGAAGGCCTATGGTTACAGCGAACACCTCTTTCACTCTCGCTAATCTTTTGCCAACCAAATGAAGAAATCATTTTCCGCTACTCATTGGCCAAAGAAAGTACCACCGTAACAGTCTGCGATGATGGAAAAGAGGTTGATCAAGTTCGTCACTACGTCCACTTATTTACTATGTGGGATGTGGATAAACAACTCATCGATAGTCTATGTGAAGACTTGAAACAAGATGGGGCATTTGATGCTCGCCTGTTCAAGAAGATCAAACACACTACTGTTCATAAACCACGAGTGAAAAACGCTGTAAGACAAATACAGCTACCACTTAAGGGGCGGTCCTTTCGTTAGAGAACTTGAAACTTTGGAATATTAGAAACAACTTAGCCCACTTTAAGTGGGCTAAGTTTCAACATGCGAAGCAACACAACAATTCGAGTGAGATTGCTAAACTAAGAGTCGAACAGAATGCCTTAATCTACCTGATCTAAACGTCGTATTAATCTAGCTGGCGTTCCACCATATAAGCAATCTGGTGGTACATCATGATTAACGACTGAATTGGCGGCAATCACCGAACGAGCCCCTATCGTCACACCTTGATTGATAACACAATTACCACCAATCCAAGCATCTTCTTCAACGGTAATTGGAAGGCAATATGTTTCCCATTTTCTGCGCTTTATGTAATCCAAAGAGTGTGAAGCGGTATAAAACTGTGTGCTTGGGCCTATTAGCACATTATCACCAATGGTAATTTTCGCTCCATCTAGCATCACAACGTTCATGTTGACAAAAGTGTTGTCACCGATCTCAATCGTTTTGCCAAATTCGCAATGAAAGGGAGACTGCACAACACTCTTACCGATCGCTCCCAATAAAGATTGCTGAAGTTTCTGCCTTTCTATTGGCTCTATTGATTGGTTGAACCTTTTTAAAGTATGTAGAGCTTGATTTCGTAACGTGTCTATTTCTTGGTCGGCGCCGTCAAATATCTGACCCGACATCATTTTTTCTAATTCAGACATAGAGAATACCTAGTAAACGTAACCACGCTCAGGATATAGGTTTCATACAATTAAAACAGAGTAAAAGATGGGGAGAGTCGTTTCCCATTTTCAACTTTGGCTTAACAATGTAGGTACTTCTCAATCTGTCTACACTTTTTTAACTATGAAACTATATTTATATAAGGATACTAATTCATACCTTTGAGAAAAAGGATACGGATCGACATATATGACAATAGCCTATAGGTCTTTTGCAATTATGCTCGCAGTGGCAGTTAGCTTACTATTGATATTTGTACTCAGCCATGACGACGTGGTCGGTCATCAGCATACGCACGGCCATCATCAGAGTAAGGCACATGCTCAACCTACAAACACCGACCTAATTACTCCTATTCCCGAGGCCGTAAACGTTAATAAAAAGTACGCCAAAATCGGCTGGTTATTATTTAAAGACCCCCAACTTTCTTCAAACGGACGAGTAAGCTGTGAGTCCTGCCATCACTTGGCAAGTAACGGAGCTGAACCGACTGCAGTTTCAACTGGTGTCGAAGGTAAAGGGACGAGAAACTCAATCACCGTTTTTAACACCTCACTTAACTACCGATTTTTCTGGGATGGCCGAGCAAACTCTTTTAATGACCAAATTGACGAACCTGTCCATAGCAATCTCGAAATGAATTCCGACTGGCCATCTATTACCGAGTATGTCGCTAACTCCCCTAAATACGTGCAGCTATTCACAGAACAGAAATTGGAAGCCAATGAACAAACCATTAAATCAATGTTGGTCGAGTTTATGAGTGCACTTGTCACCCCTAACGCACCGTTCGACAGATACTTACAAGGTGAAGATATCGCCCTAAGTGCACAACAAATTGATGGTTGGGAGCTCTTTCAAAAACACGGCTGTGTACGTTGTCATCGAGGTACCAACATTGGTGGTGGGATGGTGATGAAGTTTGGTTTATATGGGCTTAGATTCCAAGGAGAAGAACGCTCGACCGATACAGGCCGTCACATGCGCAGCAATAAACCAGAGGATATGTACATTTTTAGGGTGGCGAGTTTAAGAAATGTCGCTAACACAGCCCCTTATTTTCATGATGGGCAAACGAACAACCTAGAAGATGCGATACAAATAATGGCCAAAAGCCAGCTCGGGCTTACTCTAGATGCAGAAGAGTTAAACGCGATCAGTGCCTTTTTAAATTCTCTAAGTGCAGAAAGACCTGCTATTTTGAAGGAGTTTGAAAATGAATCTTACTAAAGTGCTATTTTCAATTGCCTCAGTTTTGTCGTTGTTCATTAGTGTCTTTGTATATCTTCTCTACCTAGAGCAAAAGCAATTAAACTCATATCAAGCAAGGATTAGTGCTTTGGGGCATGAGGTGATTGAAGTTCGAGATGTGATGACTACCCACGCTCTGTCATCTCGATTAGATCCTTACTATTTAAACTCTGTGATGGTAGATCTTGAAATTGAAAGCAAGGCTGTTTTATCAAGTTATCAACAAGTATCAAGACTCGGCCTTTACACACATCAAACAAGCAATGCGTTGAATCATTTCCATCAATCCTTGCTCAGTCTAACTGCAACTATGGATAAAGCCGTTGGCTTAATCATCGTTAAAGATGCTTTGCTCACTTCTTTATTGGAGCAAATCGGCGTTTCCACTGGCAGTGCATCGTTAGAACGAGAAGCTTTATCTAGAATTATTCACTTATCCTCTGCAACGTCTCCCGAGCTTCGATCCACAATCGTTACGTTTAAAGAAGTGGATTTGCAACTGCTTGACTGGTTTACTGCACTGCTCTCACCGAGCAATTCAGAGTTTGTCGAACACACAAAGAAGTTACTCAGACGACAGGCTACTGACATACAAACTCGAATGCTTCAGCTAGTTATTGCACTCGGATTGGTCGTATCTGCTTTTGTTGTTTATACCTACCTTAATCGTCTAAAAGAGCTCAAAAGAAACAACTTGGCATATCAAGAGGCCATCAACAAGACCGAAAAGGCCAATCAAGCAAAGTCGATGTTCTTAGCAACTATGAGTCATGAACTTAGAACTCCTCTGGGAGGCGTTTTGGGTGTCGCGCAGATGATTCGCGAAGATACTCAAGACAGTAAAACCCGAGAACAAGCCGATATGATCGTCGAATCAGGTAGTCACCTTCTAACACTACTTAACGACATTCTCGACTTTTCGAAAGTTGAACAAGGAAGGCTGGTGTTAGAAAAACATCCGTACTCTTTACAGGAGCTAATACAACCATTAGAGAATACTCTAGCCCCTTTAGCTCTAAATAAAGGTATTGAACTAATCATTCCAAGTTACCAGGCTGATAACATTAAGCTCGTCGGTGATTTGGCTCGTACTAGGCAACTGCTGTTTAATATTGTTGGCAACGCAATTAAGTTTACCAATCAAGGCAAGGTTGACGTAACGATCGAGTTGGACGGAGGTGACTCACATGGCGTTCACTTCTCGGTAAAAGACAGTGGAATCGGCATTGATGAGACAAAACTCGAACATATCTTCACTCCTTTTGAACAAGCAGAACTTTCTACGACACGCAAGTTTGGCGGGACTGGACTTGGCCTCTCGATCGTAAAAAAACTCGTCGACTTGATGGATGGAGCAATTTCGGTAGAAAGCCAGCTTGGTAAAGGTGCTAAATTTGACATATATCTTCCTTTAGAAGTACGACGTACTCAAGTTGATACAAACAACATACAACTTGTATCATCAGACACCATCACATCGATCAACCAACTAAGAATTTTGCTGATTGAGGATAATCGCGTAAATGCCGTCGTCGCAAAACGCTTTCTTAGAGAATATGCTAGCGATATCATATGGGCTAAAGATGGTTTGCAAGCGCTCGAAATACTTAAGAGAGATCAATTCGATCTGATTGTTACAGACAATCATATGCCTAAGCTAAGTGGGGTTGAAACCATCAAACGTATTCGAAATGTGTTAAAACTCGATACGGTAGTATTTGCTTATACTGCAGATGTTTTTAAAGAAGCACACGACTCGCTAATTGGTGCAGGAGCAAATTTTGTTCTTACTAAACCACTGCAAAAACCTAGCTTGGACCTAGCTCTTAAACAGTTCTCTGGCGAGATCATCGCTCGCTTACATAATGACGGCGAAATCCCGAAAATTATCCCTTTAATCCGCCACCCAGCAAGCCAACTTGCAATGACAGAGGAAGATCTTTCAGTAAGTGCAGTGTTCAACGACCCAACATTATGCCGTGTATCTAAACTTGAATTATTAATTGGGCTGAAAGCAAAGTTAAACTATTTAACAGACCAGCTCATCGAAGCCTACTCTGCCTCAGACTTTGAATTAATGACACAGATATTACAGCAAGTAGAAAACACAGCCTCTGAGCAAAAACTAGAGGGGATACTCGCTTTAGCAACAGAAGCAAGAAAGAGTAGCGAGCACAAACAACTGCCCAACGTTGAGCACCTACAACAACTTGTAAATCGTATGCTTGTGAATCACCACCAAGCTCAGCGGCTTACGCTAGAACTAAGCCACCAGGGAAAACGCGCAGAACATTTCTAGCCACCGAAATAGAAAATGGAGCCTAAAAGCTCCATTTATATGTTAGATATTTTCACAAAAATGTCAGGCCGCCACTTCTCTTAACCGAGCAAAGAACACGGGGTACTTATTACGGATCTTTCTTTGTTCATCAACCATGATTTTAAAAGTTGGGCCTTTGCGAAGTTGAACGACTACTTCGTCACGATCAAAACGAAGCACTGCCCCTTCAATCTCGACACGGCTTTGATCATTTAGATTCAGCATACCTTTGATCTCAAGACCTCTATACATATTGTTAGCGTTGCTCACTACCATTCGAATACCGCCCTCAGAGACTTCGGTCACTTGAAATAAGTCTTCTCCGAGCCTAACAAAAGGCCGCGCCCGTTTCGGGTATCTTAAGCGGTAAAACTGTCTTTTCTGTATAAAGCTACTCATGGTCCTGATCCTGCTCCGCGCTATTCATAGCTTACTCTAACCTTAAAGTATAACCTTTTCGAAGTAAAAAAGCTGTAGACAAGCATTAGCTATTCAACATCCACTCTACTATATCGGCAATGAATTGGTTTTTTGAAGGTTTGCGCGAAACGCAGTTGGTAAATGTGTGATGTATGTTGGTCCTTAAGAAATGAACAGAGACGGGTAATAGGACGCGCAATTAACAACAATCCACGATTTTCGAGCCGCCAGTAGCTTTATTGCGTATGTCGCTAATGCATATGGTGAACAAGGTGTGGCGTTGGGTTCGATCTATGTGGCAGCCAACATCATGGCCCTAACGACTGCCCTGTCTACTTTGACATTTACTGTGGGTGTATTATTGCTTCTCAGCTTAGGTTTTATATATACAAAAAATCAATGCAAGCCATTGTTATATAAGTATTTAAAACAAATCACTGAGCAAAAAATCTTTACTTTACTTTTAGGCTTTTTAAGCTTAGATTTCGCACAATTATTATCCTTCTCGAGAATATTATGCCAGAGCAGCGTCTAGGCAATGGAATGGCCGCTTTTTCGTTCTTACTTTGGGGTCTATTGCCACTTTACTATCAGTTTTTACCCAATGCCGCGACCGATGAGCTACTCGCAATGCGCTTGATTGCTTCGGTACCACTTGGTGCGCTCATCGTTTTAGTAGTCACTAAGCGTTTGCCAGATCTACGTGCAATCTGGACGGATAAGCGCTCCCTTGCCTACACAACTGCAGCAACAGTGATGATGTCTATTTCATGGTGTGCATTTACTTGGGCCCTCACTAACGACAGAGTGATAGACGCCAGTTTGGGCTTTTTTATTAGCCCTATTACCATGATGGCATTAGGCGTGTTCTTCTTGAAAGAGTCACTGTCCATAGGCAAGAAAGTAGCCCTTGTGCTTGCCTGTATTGGCCTCACCTATCAAATCATCCATTATGGTGAGATCCCGTACATAGCCCTAACGATGGCGATTTTCTTTACCTTTTACGGTTGGTGTAAGAAGAAAATCAATTATAGCTGGAGCACTGGACTGTATGTCGAAGCCTTGGTGCTGTTACCTATCGCCCTATTCTATATGGGTTATAAAGAAGTCACGATAGGTACTGAGTCTCTTCATCATGGAGCATCCACTCTAGCTCTATATCTAGGTGCAGCTCCCGCCACGTTGCTCCCTTTGGTGTTTTACTCGATTGCGATTCGGTTAACTACCATGTCGACTATCGGATTAATGCAATACATCGAGCCAACTATTCAGTTTTTTCTCGCAATTTACTTATTCGGTGAAGCCTTTGATGAAGTGAAACTAATTAGCTTTAGTTTTATCTGGGCAGGTCTAATCTTTACCATTTTCGACAGCTTACGTTTTCGATACACGGCGAAGTACAGATAGAAAAATCCCCTGCCAAACTTGGTAGGGGATTTTCTCAAATAACCGGATTAGAAAGCCAAGCTTAAGCTACCTTGCCAAATCATACCAACAGCTAGCATTGCAACTGCGCCTAGCATGCCAGCACCGAGCTTCTCTCGACCTTCAAATGGATTGATACCCTGCTCTTTCTTAGCCTGAATATAAAAATACAGCCCTGGCACATACAAAATAGCCGATAGCAGTAAGTAGTTTAAGCCCGACGCATAAAGCAACCAAATTCCGTAGAGTGTCGCGCCCACGCCGATCAGCAACAGGCTCCCCTTGTTCTTTTCTTCAATCGCAATTTTGAGTACGAAAGCACCGACAAGGAAATACGGCACTAAGATCATTTCTGATGCAATGATGAGCAAAGTATCGTATGTACTGCCTGCAAACATCACAAATACAAGCGAGATCTGAATCCAGACATTGGTTAATGTCAGAGGCTTAACTGGACTACCCGCTTTGTTTAGTTCTGCATAACGCTTAGGAAACATTTTCTCTTTTGCGCATAGGTATGGCGCTTCTGATGCCAATACCGTCCAACTCAGGAACGCTCCACATACTGAAATCAGTAAGCCAATACTAATGATGTATTGTCCCCACGGGCCTAATATTTCTGTGAGCACTTTAGCCATAGAAGGGTTGTGGTAGCCGGCCAGTTCAACGGGTTTCACGACCCCCATAGAAAGTAAAGTTACAAAGACATAAATCGATAATGCCGTTAGGAGGCCTAATATAGTAGCTCGGCCAATATCTTTACGATTTCTAGCTCGACCAGAGACAACGACCGCCCCTTCAATCCCTATGAATACCCATACTGTAACCAGCATAGTACTCTTTACCTGAGACATGAGATCATGCCCTTCTCCAAAGTGGAGCCCGGTAAAGTCTATGGTAAATGTGTTCCACTGAAACGCAAATGCAGCGCAAACAATAAAAATTAACAGCGGAACTAACTTGGCGTAGGTAGTAACCATGTTAATCAGCGCCGCTGTTTGAACACCACGTAACACCAATGCATGCACCATCCACAACAAACAAGATGCGCCGATGATTGATATTAACGTATTGCCCTGGCCAAAGATGATGTTGTCTGGTGTATCAAACAGCATTCCAAGTGTGCTAAAAACGATCACCAAATAGGATACGTTCGCAAGCATGGCACTTAACCAATACCCCCAAGCAGAGCAAAAACCAACAAAATCACCAAAACCTGCTTTGGCGTAACCAAAGACACCGCCATCAACATTTGGTCGATGTGAGGCGAGCTTTTGAAATGAGAGAGCAAGGAAGATCATACCAATGCCGGTGATCGTCCAGCCGATTAATACTGCTGCGGGGCTAGCAACAGAAGCCATATTTTGAGGCAGGCTAAAAACACCCGCGCCGATCATCGAACCTATGACGATCGCTGTTAGCGAACTCAAGCCGAGTTTATTATCCATTATTGTTTCCGGTGTAACCGTTCAGGAGGTGCAATACTACGCTGAAATGCATGTGATAGGCAGAGCTGCTGTGAGCTAAGTCGCACATATGATTAGCAAATCATAGATTTCATTGTCACCGATCAAATCAGAGCGCTCATTATAATGTCTTTACAATAAAACAAGAAAATAAATTAGCATTATAAACCACATTCAAAGCAAAAAAGCAGCATATAACACCAACCGAAAACCATTATAAAACATATAATAGAACTAACGATTAACAACAATAACGACTAATTATCCATTCATTTACGCCAATTATGCACAAACCCAAGCAACCAATAGAATTCAGACTAAGCTAATAACAGGTAAAGTGACAACAACGCACATTGCCTCTCAATGATATCCATTACTTCCTGTTTGTAAGGTCGCTGAAAGGCGACCATTTTTTTATGATAGCCATAACTGTTCACAGGCTACAAAAAAAGCAGCCCGAAAGCTGCTTCTACAAATCCATGTTTTAATGCTTAGCTTTGTCAGGCTCGTGGCTAAACTCAGCTTGTTGATAAATGTCGGCTAAACTGCGGTCTTTTCTCTGCTTTGCACGCTTGGTTTTAGCACAGTAGTGGTAGCTTTGATCTTCTAACGCCTTTTCATGAGCCTTTGCTGATTGAATAAACTCAGGATCTGACATCGATTGTTGACGTAGGCGATTAACGCGTTTGATGGTTTCCAACAACATAATAGACCTCCCATTTACCTGTATCTATAACCAGTATAGTCGGTTCATTTTTAAGATCAATAAATACTGGATATAAAAACATGAAGTAGCTTTAATCTCTTGATGTAGAAAAGTTTATCCTTAGCTTAAGGATAGATACAAACGTTAAATCCTATATTTTTAATCGATAAAAACTATTGATGGATAGGCGCTATCACAGCGATTGCTTACCTCCAATTCTCACCACATGCACCACTCGATAGAATTGTAATCACATCAATGTAACTGGCAAGATTTTTGAGAGCATTCGTCGTAGAAGGTAGAGCAATGCACGGCACTTTTGCTGCGGGTGTGTTTGGATTCGTTTATAGAAAATGGCTTTCAAATAGGGATTATCGAAGGTGAGAAACATCTTGCAAACCGAGAGGGCGTATATGGTCTGACTCTGCTGTTAGTAAGAGCGCCATACCGTTCGTCATGACGGCTTGCGATTCGGCGCTCGGCCAATATTGACGTTATAGACCAGACAAGTCGAGTTCAACAGGCTTACCGAGCCAGTACGCATATTCAGAGTGATCTTTTATATCATCACCAGTAAGTGCATGAACTAATATAGACAATCCATTTCGCACATTATCTAGCCATGAAACCACGGACTCAAATTCACTTGACGTAAAGGTAATGGAAAAGCTCCACATTGTATGAGGGCCAACTAACTTCTCATTAAACCTACCAACTGGTAATTCAAACCTGTTCATGGCTTGCTCGCGAATTTGTCTAGCCAACTCGCAACTCTGTTGGTCAAAATAGATGTGAGCATGGTATTTTTGATGAATATTTTTTGGATAGGACACAAGCAATAAACTTTTTGAGTGAATCATAATACTAGCTTAACACTGCCGTAGCCAACACTCGCGCTTACTTACAATAATTACAAAACTTGTACCAACGGGGTAAATAGGTGATCAGATAACTGCGCAGGTATTTATTCTGGTTGGTATTACGCAACTATCCCCTTTTCGACAGCGTATTTAGCCAGCTCAGCCGTGCTGTGAAGATCGAGTTTATGCTTAATGTTTTGGCGGTGTGTCTCAACCGTTCGGTAGCTTATATTTAGTAGTGAAGCAATCTTCTTGCTACTGTTCCCCTCTGCAACGAGCTTAAGTATTGCCTCTTCACGGCGACTAAGCGGATTAGGCTTTTGTGCAATAGGAACAACTTCTTGCGAAAAAAGCGTTTGCGTGACTGATTCACAAAAGTAAGTTGACCCTTGGTAGACGGTTTTGATCGCTTGGACCATACGCCGCGCACATATCTCTTTAAGCATGTAGCCTACCGCCCCTACCTGCATCACCTTCATGATGTACTCGCGATTGTCATGCATGGTGAGCATTAAGACTTTGACATCAGGCATCGACTCTTTAATCACTCGCGTCGCATCAATGCCATTCATCATCGGCATACTGACATCCATCAGAACCACATCCGGATTTAGTGACTTCACGACATCAATGGCCTCTAAACCATTGCTGGCTGAACCTATCACTTCTATCTCAGGCTCAGTTTGAAGTCGTGCGATAAATCCATCCAAGACCACTTGGTGATCATCAACAATCACCACTTTAATCGGTTCATCCATATACCAATCCATCCAATTCCAGTAGTACGGTTATCTCGGTGCCAAAACCCGGCTCACTTTCTATTTCAAAATCGCCACCAATAAACTCAACCCGCTCGCGCATATTACGTAAGCCAATGCCGCTTTTTCTTAGCGAGGCGTTGACATCAAAGCCCACACCATCATCGCGAATAATAAGCTGAAGCATATTACCCATCTGATGTAATATCACGCTAACCGTATTAGCGTGGGCGTGTTTTTCGATGTTAGTCAGTGACTCTTGAGCAACACGATACAAAGTCGTCGCGACTTCTGATTTTAGTTTTCCAGGCTGAGTGGTCAAAGAAGCTTCAACGTCGACACCAGAGTGCGATTTAAAGTCTTGCAGTAGTGTATTCATTGCCGCCTCTAAACCGATATCATCTAGTGCACTCGGGCGTAGGTTATGAGAAATATGCCTTACCTCGTTGATCGCCGTCATTAGTGATTGTTGAGACTTGACCAGGTGCTGTTGCAACGGAGCTTCGGTTATCTTACTCGATAGTAGTTCCAAATGGCATTTACTCGACACCAGTAATTGGTTAATTCCGTCATGAAGCTCACGAGCGAGGTGTTTTTTTTCATCTTCCTGAAACATCACCGTTTTATGAGCCAGTTCTTTTAAGCTTTTGTCGGCTAACCGGTGCTCATGCAAGTTCACAGCAAGGGTAATAACCACAATCACCCCTACCGTCACTATTACTATGACGATAACAGAGAAGAAAGTAGTTTCGATGTTTTTACTCACCTCTGATTTTAGATTAGCGACTTCATTAGTGATATCTTCTATATAAAGCCCAGTACCAACCATCCAATTCCATTTGTCTAACCACGCCGCGTAACTCAGTTTGGTAACGTTTTCTCCGGTAGAAGGTTTCTGCCACAGATAACGATGAAACCCACCACCATTTTGTGCTTGTTCTATCAGGGTCTCTATCAGCAAATCACCATTCTCATCTTGAAGGTCAATAAGATTTTGGCCTATGAGATTGGGCATGATTGGGTGAACAAGGTTGGTTCCTTGCTCGTCGTAAGCAAAAAAATAGCCGTCTTTGTCTTTGCCATAACGAAGTTTCGACAACACGGATTTAACCTGTTGCTTTGCTATGTCTTCCGACAGACTTTCATCATTATAAATGTGTGAGATCGCATCAAATGCCAGAGCAACGTGATCTTTGAGCGCGGTCTCCTTTGATCGGATCAAACCATCTTCAAAGATCTGAATCTCTTTTTCACCTAGAGTTTTTGCTTGATGGATCGAAATCCAACTCGTAAGTGCGGTGACGAGCAACAAAGGTAACAGGCTAAGTAAAATCAATTTTGCTTGTAGAGGCATCCTTCCCCCAATGACAACAGAGGCTGCTTACCAATTTGGCAAGCAGCCCCACTTTAACAGGAGTTGTTAATATTACGTAACTAAAGGATCACATTCCGTAGAATTCAGGGAACACGAGCAATGATGCGAGTACGAGAATCTGAATCGCAATAAACGGCATCACACCTCGATAGATATCCCTTGTCGTCACCCCTTTCGGTGCCACACCTTTCAGGTAGAAGAGACTAAAACCAAACGGTGGAGTTAAAAAAGACGTTTGTAGATTCATCGCAATCAAAATGGCAAACCAGGTCATATTGATACCCATAATTTCAGCGACAGGTGCAATGATCGGTACAATAATGAAACAAATCTCTACGAAATCGATAAAGAAGCCAAGAATTAGTATCACTAGCATAGTAATAATAAGGAAACCCCATTTCTCACCCGGGATTTGTAACATCCACTCTTCTACTAAGTAATCACCACCTGTATAGGTGAAGGCCATAGAGAACGCCGTTGCACCAAGTAAGATAGCAAACACCATTGCAGTCACTTTAACTGTCTCTTTTGACGCGTCATACACCATCGACCAACTAAACTGACGGTACAATATCGCCAATACAATTGCTCCTGCTCCCCCTAGAGCCGCTGACTCAGTCGGCGTTGCTACTCCTGCGAATATTGAGCCGAGTACAACAATAATTAAGGCTAGCGGTGGCACAACAGCTTTGAGAGCTGCGATAATTTCTTGCTTACGGCTCAAGTTATCATCGCTTGGCATTGGTTGCGCAGCGTCAGGATTCAGCTTGGCGTAAACTAGAATATAAACAACATAGGCGCCAACTAACACGAGGCCCGGCCAAACCGCCGCTTGAAACAAGTCACCAACAGGGACACCAAGGACATCGCCAAGTAAGATCAGTACGATTGAAGGCGGGATAATCTGTCCAAGCGTGCCAGAAGCACAGATAGTGCCACAGGCTAACCCTTTGTCGTAGTTGTACTTAAGCATAACAGGCAAAGAGATTAATCCCATTGCCACAACAGAAGCACCAACAACACCAGTGGAAGCCGCAAGCAGTGCGCCCACTAAAACAGTTGAAATGGCTAATCCACCTCTTACGCCACCAAACAACTTACCCATAGACTCTAGCAGTTGCTCAGCCAAACGAGTCTTTTGCAGAACCAAGCCCATAAATACAAACAGCGGTACCGCCATAAGTACAGTGTTTTCCATAATGGACTGGATTCGGTAAGGCATGAAAGCAAACATATCCATACCTTCAGCCCAAACCCCAAAGATTAATGCAATACCACCAAAGGTAAACGCAACCGGAAAGCCAAGTAGCAGTGCAAACAAAGCGACAAAAAACATTACGATACCGACCACTGTAGCCCCCTTTTATTTGCGATCTTGTGAATAGATAAGGTGTGGATTGACGATCTTGTTTAGTGAATGCAGCAATAAACCAACACCACTGATCGCCATAAAGAAAAACGACAACGGGATCATCGCTTTAATTATCCAGCGATAAGGTAAACCACCTGGGTCACCTGACGTCTCACCTAAGGCATAGCTCTCTTTGGCAAAATCAATACCGTAGTAAGCCACCAATAAGCAAAACGGGAAAAGGAAGATAAGAGTTCCAAGCAAATCGATAATGGCTTGAGCCTTGTTCGATAAACACTCATAGAAGAGATCAACCCGGACATGACCACCAGCTTTAATTGCATAAGGAACACCAAGTAGGAAGACTGCTGAGAACAGATGCCACTCCATTTCTTGAAGCGCTATGGAAACGTCGTTAAATACGTAACGCATTACAACGTCGTAAACGACATTCGCAAGTAGCAAAATAAATAAAATGCTTGATAACCACCCTAGGAAGTCACCAAAACGATTAAATATTCGCTCGATATAGATTAGGCTTCTCATTCCCTACTCCATGGAATTTAGAATATGCGCCACTATCATTTTGTGGCGCTATTATTGATAAGTTTTCTTGGGCTTTAGTTAGGTGACAACGTCACCTGACTATTTATTGTTATTGTGCTTGGCTGTTTAAGTACGCGCGGTGAGAAATGTCGGTCCACGAACGCACTTGCTTAAGGTAATCAGCTTGAGATTGTTGAATTTGCTTCGCTAGCTCGTCTTTCTCCGCATGTTTAGCCAATAGGCGACCATTCGCTTCACGAAGTGCACTCATCACGGCTGGCGGGAAGTCTTTAACTTGAACGTCAGGATATTCAGACTTGATTGAAACCCAGTTCTTACCACTTTCGTGGGTCGCTTGAGTGTACATGTCATAAGCAGCAGTGCGCATCGCTACACGTAGAATTTCACGAAGATCTTCTGGTAGACGCTCGTAAGTACGCTTATTTACCAAGAACTGCAACTCCGAGCCCGGTTCATGCCAACCTGTATAGTAGTATGGGGCAATTTTGTGGAAACCCATCCGTAAGTCGAGTGAAGGGCCTACCCATTCAAGCGCATCGATAGTGCGGCGTTCTAGAGAGGTATATAGTTCACCCGGAGCAATGTTGGTCGGCTTTGCCCCAAGTTCTGCAAGAATTTCACCCGCAAAGCCAGGAATGCGCATTTTCAAACCTTGCAGATCTTCTACTGAGTTAATCTCTTTTTGGAACCAACCACCCATCTGGATATCTGTGTTGCCCCCTGGGAATGACAACAGATTATGCGGAGAGTAAACCTGCTCCATCAGTTCCATACCGCCACCGTGATAGAACCATGCATATTGCTCGGCTGGTGTCATACCAAACGGCATTGAAGTAAAGTACAGCGTGTTTGGTACTTTACCTTTCCAGTAGTAAGAGCCTGAGTGACCTAAGTCGTACTGACCCGACTTGACCATATCGAAAATGCCTAGCGGCGCTTTATGCTTGTTCGCAGAGTCGATTCGGATTTGCAGACGGCCATTAGACATCTTCTCGGCCATTTCGGCCATATTCTTAGTTGCATCACCAAAGACCGGGAAATTTGGCCCCCAGGTTTCAGCTAGCTTTAAGCGATACACTTTTTCTGCCGCATTAGCGGAAGTTGCTGCCACAGCCAATGCTGCCGCAATCGCGGTTCCTTTTAGCACTCTTTTTAGAGATTGTTTGATAAGACTCATGTTCACGTCCTTTGTTTACGGGTCATACCTGTTAGGGCATGTTCTATTTCTCATACAGATTGGTTCATCAATAACCAAGAAGAAATAGGCGTGAACACGGACTGGTTTTAACAAAAACAGAGAGGCCTAGACTAAAGAACTACGTAGATATACGTAGGAAATGAGAAACAATATTTTCACACCACATATAAATCAACAAGTTAAAACTAGAAAGAAAAACATCCCAAGTAAAATATACCTAGTAACTTATCCAATAAAGAATTGATTGAAAATGTGATAAGAGTATTAAACATAATTTAAAAAAATGAAAAAGCCCCGACTTAGTCGAGGCTCTAAAGCATTGTTTATCTAACCCGAGTTAGATTAGGCGCATGGCAATTATACGGCTTTGTAGATAACTTTGTTGCCAGCTAGCTGCTCTTTAACCACTAGATTCTCTTCTAGAAGTTTTTTAAGAGCGCCTGTCGCCCAAGATGCGGCTTTAGCATCTTCTTGACCAGCCGCTAGGCCGATCCCTTTAGGGTTGATACCTTCAGCGTTGCTTACAACGATATCTAGAACTTGTTGCTGCTTTGGAGTAAGCGCAACATCAGTAGTTTTAGCTGCTGCTACAACTTTCTCCGCTGCTGGTTTTACAGCGACTTTCTTCTCAACTGCAGGCTTAGCTTTCTGTGTTGCTTCAACGTTTGCAACTGTCGCTTTAATGCGTTTTTGCAGTTTAAGCTGCACTTTACGCTTATGAGCAAGTCTCATCGAGTATTTCTCCATTTCACTGCATACGGAGCAGTGGTGAAAATTTGAAGCGCGATTTATACCAAAAAATTGTGCGCTTTTACAGAGTATGAGCGGCTTTATGCCACAAAAATACGCGATACAGCGACATGCGACTACAATTTAATCAATAACTCTAGTGATCGAATCTTCAACTACTGATTATATAAACAGATGTATTTGTTGTTGAGAGAAATGCCTGTATGCAAACCGTACACCTAACCAATCAACCCTTTGTTTTTTCTTCTATCACAGTGAAGTGGCTAACTGGCATCTTCACCCTAGGATGTCTTTTTCTACTGCTCTACGCACCGGGGTGGCAACAGGCGCTGCTTACCGCTGTAACGGTTGCTGCACTGATAGGTTTTGGATATGTGCTAGTTTTAAAAAGTACCGTCAGATTCACTCTGACAGCGACTCATTTCCAGCAACACCTATTCAAAGGCGGATGGGTTATAAAGTGGACAAACGTGCAAAAGATTGGCATTTGTACCTATGAGCAAGAGGGGTGGCATCAGTCTTTACCTTGGATCGGGATTAAACTAAAGCACTACTCGCCTTATTTGACCAGTATCTGCCCACGTGTCGCTACGGAGATATTACTCAGCCAGCGAGCTCTTCTATACCTAGGTGCAAAACAACATCAACAAGGGCAAGATTTTGAAGACATCGTACTCGACTCACATGCTTACCTGAATTCAGATGGCAGAGAGTTTAAAGGTTTATTGGCCATGTTGGCGAACAGAATGAGGTATCAGCGAGAGTATTATGATTACGACATTTTTATTTCCACCAATGATTTAGACCGATCACCAGAGGAGTTTATTGGACTGTTACGTCGATACTTAGCCGCCGCTGAGCCAAACACATAAAAAAGGCCGCATCTGCGACCTTAGTAAAAATTTGCTCATCTTTGTTAATACAAAGGCATTTCATCAGCGACAAAAGGATTTGATGCTCGCTCGCGTCCAAATGTAGATTCAGGGCCGTGGCCAGGTACAAAGCGAACATCATTCCCCAGTGGCCACAACTTACCCTTGATTGAAGCAATCAGGGTATCAAAGTCTCCTTTGGGAAAATCGGTGCGGCCTACCGAGCCGTTAAACAGTACGTCCCCCACAAAGGCAAGTTTGGATTCTTCACTGAATAAGACAACGTGACCTGGAGTGTGCCCCGGCGTATGGATAACGTCCATAACTTGATTACCAAAAGTAATTTTATCCCCCTCACTCAGCCACTGGCTTGGTTCAAACGCTTCGGTTAGCGGGAAACCAAACATCTTGCTTTGACCTTCAAGGCCTTGCAACCAAAAATTATCGTCTTTATGAGGGCCAACGATGTCAACACCACCGAGTTCGCGAGACAAAGGTTCCGTCCCCCCAACGTGATCAAGGTGACCATGAGTCAACACAAGATTTACCACCTCTACACCAAGCTCTTTTATCAACATTGCTAGCTGTTTAACATCACCGCCAGGATCGACGACAATACCTTCCATTGTTTCATCACACCAAACGATGGAACAATTCTGTGAAAAAGAAGTGACGGGAACGACTTGGTACTTAAGAGACATAGCTTAACCTTGATATATATCTAAACTGGCAGAACTATGACACTTGAATGCCCCTTTGACAACTCTAAGCTAGGCAAGATTACGCCCAGTAGCGAACGGGGCCTGTATCGATGTGAACAAAATTGCTCTTGGGGTAATAGCCTACGCCACCAAACCGCAAATCTCGCGCCACATCTCGAACTTGCTTTAGGTTCACTCCATCAAGACGAAAGTCAATCGCTTGGCCTAACATATGGTAGCTCTTCTTAGCGACACCACTCGACTTACCACGCAGCGCTTCATTTGTAACGGGTGATCGATAACCCGAAATGATTTGTACTTCTGCTTCGACGCCCAGTTCTTGCTGTATTTGGCTGATATGATCAAATAGGCGTTTATCCATGGCATGAATTTCATTGCGCCTAAAGTCACGGCATAGGTGGTTTAACCGACCCAACTCTCTATCAACATAATTGCTGCCATCGAAATAACACGTTTCAAGCGCTTCACGGGTGTGTAAATTGGTTAGTGCTAGCGAGCGAGTCTTATCTGGGTAGGATGCCCATGCCACGCCTGGAGCACAGCTCGCTACGACCAAACCACTTCCGGCTAGTTTAATAAAATCTCGTCGGGATAATGCCACTTTAAAATTCCTTCACAAATCGTTGCCCAAACGTGTCAAACGGCGACACTACCGAACTCTCTTGTGAAGTGCAAATGCATAAAACATGCTCAAAGTCACACTAAGTGAGCATTTTTTTGCTTAACTATTGAACCTATTGGTAAAAATAATTTTAAGTTGCAAAGGTAAAGATACCGTCAACTTTAGCCCTTTGTGTAACGAAATCTGTCTAAACGGTAAATATCTTCCCTGTAGTGGACATTCCCTTCCTCATACCATGCCGTTTGATAAATAATATGGACTGGTATGTGACTTTTTAAAGGAATCGCTTGGTTAGGAACCGGGGGAACTGGTTCGCTCTCCTCACTGTTTGCATCTTCTTCAAGCTCCAAACCTTGAGTTTCTAGCAGTGTTACAGCAAAAAGATCAGCGTTCTCAACTCGAATACATCCTGAACTAAATGCTCGTTGCGTTTCATCGAACAACCCCTTACTTGGGGTATCGTGAAGGTATATGGCTCTGCGATTAGGTGTATTGAATTTATATAAACCTAACGCATTAGCATTACCTGATAACTGAGTCATCCGATAAGGAAATGAACTTGGCCTTAGGTTTTCCCAGTCGATTTCTTCTGGGTTCACAATGTCTTCAGAGCCCCACTTAGGAACAATCTTAATGTTTTGCCTAGTTAAGTAGTCAATATCTTCTTTCACCTTGGGGATAATGTCCTCAACCATAATTTTCCACGGGACATTCCAAGTTGGGTTTAGAATAAGCGAATCTAAGTTGGTGTTCATAACCGGAGTGGGTCTTCCCTTACGACCAACGACCACCTTGGATGCAAAAACTTGCTCTCCGGCCGACCAATACTTCATTTCAAAGCTTGGCACGTTCACAACAATAATTGTTTCACGTTGCACTGGCCAATAACGGATACGTTCGGCGTTAATCGCCAATATAGAGAGACGCTTCTCAATCGACAAATTTAACCACGCTATCGTCGCCGGGCCAATAACGCCATCTTCTGCCAATCCATGTAGCCGCTGGAACTGTTTTATGGCGGTTTCTAGCGTGCTATCAAACCAAGTCACATCTTTTCTTACGTCGAGAATATTGACGTCGACAACTTCAAGTCGTTGTAACAAAACATCTCTGTTATTTAGCTTGTCGCCAATGGTTTTAATACCAACCTGCTCGTAAAGCGGCATATTGAGCTTTTGAAACTTGATTAGGTGTAGGTACGTATCAATCAGATATTGATAGCCTGCCGAGTCAGGAGTATAGCGATCAATTAAATCACCTAATGACTGTTGGGCAATGGCTCTGTGGGTGGCGATAAGTGAACTGTTTGGGGGCAAAGGTAAGGGATACGCTACCTTTCTACCAAAAAACCATTCACTCCCCTTAGTTTTAGCACTCTCGGCGTAACTAAGATAAAGAAGCAGTGTATCTGTCGCCAACACATCGTATTCAAACCAGCGATTGCTTTTGCGATAAAACTGTAAATAGCTCAGTTGACGCGAGAATAAAGTGCTAAGACTTGCGTGGTGAATAACCTCGAGTTGAAATTCGAGTTTACTGCTTTGCTGAAGGTCAAACCAAATCATCTGGGAGCTATTGTTGCGGTAGATTCCTTCAACTACAGCAGGATATTGAAGCAATCGGTGAAGCTGGCTATCTGGTTCAAGCCAACCAATTTGATTAAAATACTGTGTTGCAAAGCTCGTCGAAGGAGTAAGGCACAGCACCAACAACCAACAAGTCCACTTTCCCATTGCTCTGCCCCCTACCATGCTTCGAATATAAAGTATGGCAGAGTTCCAGACCAAGAGTGTGACTTGTTTTTGAAACTTTTGTCAGCCTCTCCATTTTTGCTATATTTACTAACTAATTACAGACCAATGGTTATCCCATTGAATGCCTGAACGAATAACTTGCTTATATCCTGGCTCAAGTTGACTCACCACGCCTCCTGCACCTGAACTGACCTTAAACTCCTTTCCTTGCACCACGACACCAGAAGCGTCGGGAAGTGGTGACAGCTCAACGAGTTTTTGCGAATGTTTAGACCAAATACCATAACAATTACCCCTTGGAGAGGTAGCAAGTATCCAGTTTTCTGTCGCGGCAATGCTCGCAATATAATGATTAAAACGTGCCCACTGTTCTGGTTCCGCTTTAAGGGGTACAAACTCCCCACCTAAAGTATGCATAGCAAGCAGCGACGGATATTCATCAGGCTCTCCCCGATATTGCTGTCCGCACAGCACGGTTTTAGACCCATCATGAGCCAAATGACGAATACTCAGCTTGTGATCCTGCAACCCGACCTGTTCGATAAGGTGGCCATTTGGATCAAGGTAGCTCAAGCTTGGTACCATAGTATTGAGATTAAGCGGTTCTCTGCCGTTGGTATGAACACCACCGACACCAACGGCTAAAGAATCATCGGGCATCACAATCACTTCATGGGGCCCTAGGCCAAAGTCTGTAAATTCGGCGACCTTCTCGTAGCCTGCGATAACGTCATAGACACCAATAATTCCTCGGCTAGTACCACGTTCTCCTTCCGTCGCGTACAACCATTTACCATCATTAGAAAACGCCCCATGGCCATAATAATGTCGCTTGGTGTCTGCAACACGGAGCTTTATCGTTTCACCCGTCTGGTAATTGAATACTTGAAAGTAGCTGCCGGGGCGACGAGCAAAAGCAACCGCGTGTTCAAGTTCTAAATTAGAGGCAACACCATGACCTCGCTCAGGTAGTGCGACTTGCCTTATAGGTATGCCGTTTTGGTTCGCAACCACTGCATTAAACCGATTTCGCCCAGAAACCGAACACCCTATCAATACTGGCTTAGCGTCTTGTGTCGACGTCGACACACACCCTGCCAACGGGTAAGCCGCTCCCAACAATGCGGCTTTAAGTAATGAACGTCGCGTGTTATCAGTCACCATCTGTTGCGTTAAATCCTATAATCACACCCAATTCAATCGCGACCTCTTCATGGATCAAGTATTTAAGCTGCTCTAGCTTGTTGTACTGTGAGTAAGCCTTCTGATAACCCTTTTTCGTTTGTAGCATATCAAACAAACTTTCGTCAGTCGGCCATGTTTCAATCGTCATGGCAAACTGATTGGAAATACGGTCAGCGAGGTTGGCTTTACCTTTTTCACGCAATAATGCATCCAACCCTTCTCCATTAGCTAAATAGAGCAAGTTCATTGCTTCAACATTGGCTTTCAAGTTTTGCATTGATGTTTCAGAGCGCCAAGACTCCGAAAAATATGGACGTGGTTTACCAAAATTCGCCAGTGGACGGCTCATTTTTTTCATGCTGTACTCGAGCTGATTGGAAAGCAATGCGATGTATTCAGACTCCCACTGCTTTTCATCAAGATCAGCCCACGGGTTTGTTCCCCACGCCTGGGCAATTTTATCTGCATTGATTTCAATATTTTTGCTGATCGCTTGTGCGGTATCACAAGTTACTGCGCTGCCGGATAAATTGGATGCTTTGTCATAAAGTAACCATTCGATAGAGCCCAAACCTTGAACCGTGACACTTTGTTGAGCGATATCTTGCTGAGACCAAGCCAACGGCCTATTGATCAAACGGCTCATCTTGCGCCCAGTGGTGTTCTTTTTATCTGGCCAAAACTGTATGTTCCAGCTTTGGGCCAAAGCCAATTCTGGCCCACGTTCTTGACCCTGCAATGCCATCCAAGTCAGCATGGTTTGGTGCCACTGTTCTTCTACGCTATCCAGATCAGTAGAAGACGCACAGTAAGCCGATGTCGACGCAGATAACTTCGAGGATTCATGTCTGAAAGCTTGTGCGGACGCAAACTCCACTTCATAAACACCTTGGCTAAGATGGTTAGTGCTCTGCGGCAATGTTTGGTCTGTCTGTGTTCCTTGACAGCCACTTAGCGCAGTAATAATCGCAGCATTTAACACATAATGTTTCTGTTTCATCATTGAATCCTATAAAGAGTTCAAGAAAGCAATCAGTGCGTCTCTTTCTTTCTGGTTAAACTTCAACACGTCCTGTTTGGACGCTTCAGCTTCTCCACCGTGCCATAATACCGCTTCCATTACATTGCGCGCTCGTCCATCGTGCAGGAAGTATGTGTGATCATTCACCTCTTGAGTGTAACCGATCCCCCATAGAGGTTGAGTTCGCCACTCTTGCCCATTAGCCAAATACTCTGGGCGGTTGTCTGCAAGACCTGGCCCCATATCATGCAACAGCATATCCGTGTATGGATGAATGGTTTGATTGGACAATGCGGGTAGATTCTCGCGAGGCCCCGTTTGTATATTAGTTTTATGGCAGCTATCACAGCCCACTTTCGCAAACAGTTCTTGGCCTAGCTTCACCTCTGGTTTATCTACATTACGACGAATCGGGACTGCTAGGTGCTGAGAGTAAAACTCTACGAATTCTAAAATATTGTCACTCACTTCCGGCGAGCCACCATTTGGTAAATCATCACAAATTGACTGCTTAGACGTACAGTTTTCATTAGGGAACAAGTTGCTCGTTAAGCCAACATCGCCATTAAAAGCCGCCGCATTTTGTTGCATTAGGTTTGGTTGACCAGCTTTCCATCCAAAACGACCAATCGCAAAATCTTTGGCGCGCACATCCCAAACGACGTTTACTTTGCCTGAGATACCATCACCATTTTTGTCTTGCTCATCAGCCCAAGCTTTAAGTGTTTCGTCTGGGATGCTTTCGAGCAAGCCCAGTCCAATCATCGGGGGCGCTACCCGAGCTGACATTTGAGTATCTGGATGCATCTTCCCGTAGCCTAAATTCGTAATCGAAAGGTTTGGCTTGCGCAGCGTGACCACTGTACCATCGGCGAATGTCACTGGTGCATCTGTGTAAGTTATGTCGATTGAGCCTTCTGGTGTTTGATCTTGAAGTGCAAAATCTTGTAGCTGACCACCATAGGTCGGTTCGGGGATCACACCGTCTTTGATGAAGGCTTTCTTTTGCTCAGGCGTCATAGCAGGAATACTTAAGCGCACTAGCATCGAAACGGCATGTATATCACCCTCTTCTGGTGGGTGACCACGCCCGTCCTTAATGTGACAATTCTGACAACCATTAGTATTAAATAATGGCCCTAAACCATCACGGGCATCGGTAGACGCTGGTGCCTGCACCCAAGGGTTTCGAAAGAAACTATTACCCACACTAAAATCTAAGCGTTTGGACATGGGGAGGTTTCCAGCAGGAAGTGAGAATGCGTTAGCGCCATCTTTTTTAACCGAGGTGTCACCACCAGACTTAACATCATAAGCAAATGCTGAAGACGCACTAATTGCGAGAAGGCTTGCAAGGACAGTGTTCATGTACAACTTCATACTAGGACTCTTTAAACAGAAATAACCTGACTTCTTAAATGGGAATAATTCTCAAAAACACAGTAAATAAGAAACGGCAAAAGGGCTCAATTGAGCCCTTTTATTTACTATTTGTTGTGGATTAGAACTCGTGGTCAGCAGTGTCTGGATTCAAGCTGCTGATACCAACGATTTTCGCCGCACGCTCAATTTGAGTAGTTTGAGCAACCAGCGACATGATGGTGTCGTTAACAAGCGCATTGCCTTGAGTATTACCTGCAGCTATCAACTGGTCAAAGTACTGACCGTTTTTCTCAGCGGATGTGACCAGTTGGCCTACTTGAGCACGTGTTACGTCAAACTGCTTTTGGATCTCTTTTGCAGCTTGCTTATCTTCTTGTGCCACAAGGTCATTGATGCTTGGACCAGACAGAAGCGTACCGTCTTCACGCTTGTATAGCCCCGTATAAACGTTGTAGATTCCTTGCTCGTTGTAGTAGTGGGAGTTGTGCGTATTATCAGAGAAACAGTCGTGCTCATCTTCCGTTGAGTTAGCTTCTAGAGCGACCTTCATGCGCTCACCAGCCAACTCACCCAAAGAAAGAGAGCCCATACCGAATAACATTTTACGCAACCCGTTATCCGCAGACTCGTTTAGAAGCTCTTCGCGGTAGTTGCCTTTAACATCAGCAGACCACTGCTTTTCCATCCACTCTAGATCTTGAACTAGAAGTTCTGCAGCAGCTTTTAGAAACTCACCGCGACGATCACAGTTGTTATTCGTACACTCTGCGCCAACAACGAAGTCAGTGTAAGCACGTTGACCTGCGCCTGCGTTAGTGCCGTTTAGATCCTGACCCCAAAGTAGGAATTCGATCGCGTGATAACCAGAAGCAACGTTTGCTTCAGAGCCACCGACTTCATTTAGGTCAGCGATTAATTCTGGTGTAATTTTCGAAACATCAAGTTTAGAAGCGCCAATTGCTAACTCGTTGTTTGCAACGATATTAGCGTTTGCGCCTTCATTGCCTAGTTCGTATTGGTAGTCTGAAGATACGTAATCAATTAAACCTTCATCAAGAGGCCATGCGTTAAGTTGACCTTCCCAATCGTCTACAATCGCGTTACCAAAACGGAATACTTCAGATTGTTGGTAAGGCACGCGAGAAGCAAGCCATACTTGTTTAACTTGTGCAAACGTCGCTGCTGTTGGATTTGCTAAAAATGCTTCTACTGACTGATCCAAAGCTTTTGCCGTAGTAAGAGAGTCTGCAAACACCGCGTGAGCAACATCTGCATAATGCTCTACAACTTGTTGTTTAGTTACGTTTGCGGCAAAAGCAGAACCACTAGCGATAAGTAGTGAAGCTGCTACAGATTGAGCTAATAGAGATTTTACATTCATTGAAAAAGCATCCTTGTTGAGCTTAATAATTATTTTATATTCGTAGTGCTAATTATTATCATTTGCACCATTAATTGCGAATAATACAAACTTACATTTTTTTTGCAAGTAGGAAACAAAAAAGCCTCACAAAAGTGAGGCTTTTATCAACATGGCTTACTTTAAGGGTTACACATCGAGGTTGTGCTTACCATGAGACATTTTAGCTTTCAGGTAACTCTCGTTGCCATCTTTAACATGAGCTAAAGTATTAACAACCTCGTCAATTTCTATCCCGTGCTCTTCAAGATCACGTATCTTTTTCGGGTTGTTGGTTACTAATCGAATCTTTTCAGCCCCTAAGGCTTTTAGCATTTGAGCGGCTTCTGTGAAATCACGTAGGTCATCTCCAAACCCTAAATGATTATTGGCTTGGTAAGTATTCATACCTTCGCTCTGCAGCTTATAAGCATCAATCTTGTTGTACAGACCAATCCCTCGCCCTTCTTGTCTTAGGTATAAAATAATTCCCCCCGACTCAGCCATGCGATTAATCGTTTCATCAAGTTGTTCGCCACAATCACAGCGAGATGAATGGAACACATCTCCAGTGAGACATTCTGAATGCATGCGAACAAGTGGGATCGCTTGGGTTTTATCTGCTTTTTTGAAGACAACGGCAACATGCTCTTTCTCAGTTTTCAAACCGTGAAAGGAAAGTAATTCAGCATCAATATTGCTCTTTGCACCTACTTTGAAGTCGACTCTGGCTCTTACTTCCGCCATATTTTTACTCACTTGAATCTCTGTCTTTATTATATCTGTCGCTGCATTCATCAAAATGCTCCGCTATGAACTTAACTATGGGGACTAATACTTAGGTTTTCAATGATTAGATCATAAAATGTTATAATATAACATTTCAATTAAGAGGCAATAAAAAACCTCAACAACATAGGTTGTGAGGTTTCACTGTTTGCCAATTTGCCTTATCGCTTTAATCTTGTTGGTTTTTCCAAACAGAAAGTGCAATCCAGCACGCCTCCAGCTCTCTTAATTCTTCTTCTGTAAGTAACGACAGCGTTGGTTGCGTTTGCGGAAGTGCATACGACTGCATTGCACTGATGCGTGCATAAAAGTCTTCACGAAGTTGAGATACATTTAAAGCCACTGCTTTTCCCTAAGACTCTAGTGATTTGTAAAAATAACGCGTTGGAAGCATTCGTATAAATAATAATAACAAATTACATAATGGTCGCAAAAAATAGACAAGTTATTGGGCTAAAAGTCACATTATTACTATGGATTTAATCTTTACTTTTCCTAAAGTTAGCATGTTCAAAATGATCATTTAGAAGAGTTCTACGTCATTCCCTCCATTGTCATAACGATCTAAGCATTCTGCATCGAAGAAGTGTACTCGATTTCTTCCATGTTCTTTAACGTAGTAGAGCGCGCTGTCTGCGTGATCCAGTATAGTAGGCAAGTACTCGTGAGGTGTGATACCGCAAACACCACAGCTAAAGGTTAAGCTGTTAATTTGAGGAAATCTAAAAGATTCAATATGGAGACGAAATCCATCAAGCGCAGATCTACATTCCTCAACACTTTGTTGAGGTAACAGAATAACAAACTCTTCTCCACCATAGCGGAACAACTGTTCCTGTCCGGTGAAATAGTTGCTCATCTGCTGGGCAAACATCAATAGTATTTCATCGCCAATCATGTGACCAAAACGGTCATTCACTTGCTTAAAATGGTCTAAATCAATGATGGCAACCCAAGCAGTAATTTCGACTGTTGTATCAGGCATAACGTTAAAGCCGCGTGCTAGGCGCTCTTCTAGTGTCTTGCGATTCAACAATCCCGTCAGTTTGTCTCGCTCACTATCGTGTAAAACTGCTAAATAATTACGATAGATTTTCGCAAAACCATCAATCAATAACTCGTAGCTACTTGGACACTCTTGAAAAATCACGATAAGTTCGGCTGAACTATCTTCAGAGACCGGAATGGGATGTGTCGAAACATATTGGCCCTTTTCATCGATAGAAGTCGTGGCCTTGTCGTTAAGGTGAGCACGATTACCGCTATAGACAGAAATAGAATCGTAAACCCAATCAAACTCTTTCTGCCCCGGGGCTCGCGTTACCTTTGCAACTGTTTTTGCGGTGCTATTGATAAAGTAAGTCAACTCAATCGAAAGGGCAGGCGTCATTTCTGCAAGTGTGGCGACAAGACAATGACCAAGTGAAACTGAGTTTCTCTGTTCGGTAATTTCTATTACGGAGCGGATTATCTTGTCTTCCATGACTCATTCCATGCCTTCACATTTGTTAAGTAAGTATAGACAGGTGCAATAATTATGACATTAGCCGCATAAAAATGGAGCAGCTAATGCTGCTCTATTTTATTTTCTAAACCCTAGTTTAACCGTTCCTTGAGTATCAAACCAAAGCGCTTCTTTGCGACGTCTACCAATTAGAATAGGCCCATCGTCATAGAATAAGAAATTCTTCCAATGCTTTTTAAATACCGACCACTTGGTTTCAATCACATTGTATTTCTCATAACAAAAATAAACCGTCACATCGTCTTGCCAATCAATAAACTCTTCAAGCTCTTGTGGCATGGATTCTTCATCGGCTTCCCAAGCAGCCATCCAATCAATAGTTTGTTGCCAATTTGACTCTTTCATTGGCCAATCACTAGGGCTTAGACGCTCTGCATCAGGGCTTTGAGCACTAATATTCTCTTTCCACAATTGAGACGCGCGCGCCTGACTCATAGGTTTGATCGCGACCAAATCCTCTTCAGGTACTGGCATAGATTGGTGGGTGAAAATCCATTTTCTTTGGTATTCATCCAAAGTAAGGTATGACATCAGTTTTCCTCTTAAAGCCTTACGCTTTTAGCCAACCATTTTTCGTGGCATCGTCAATAATCTGTTGTGCTTTTGTCCAAAGAGCTTTCGAACCAAATTCAATCTTTTGGTTAACAGTTAAGGCTTGATGGCGTGTAACACCATGCTCCTGCCAACTTTGGCCTTGATTGTGGTAGTTCAGTAGCATAGGAATGATTCTATCCAGTGCTTTAGCAAATTTAGCATCTGCGGATTGAGCAGATTCAAACTCTAACCAAAGCTCTAGCAGCGGTTGTCCTTGATCCTGTGGTAACATGTCAAACAGGCGTTGAGCGGCTTCTAGCTCTTTTTGCTCTTGCTTAGCAGAAGCGGCGATATCATAAACAAAGGTATCGCCCGCATCAATTTCGACGATATCATGAAGCAATAGCATCTTAACCACGCGCGAAATATCAACCTGTTCGTTGGCATGCTCTTCCATTAAAATAGCCATCAATGCGACATGCCAGCTATGTTCGGCACTATTTTCTAAACGACCATCGGCACTTTTTACCCGAGTGCGCCTTAAAACGGACTTGAGTTGATCAAGTTCCATAAGTAAACCGAGTTGTTTCTCTAGTCGTTCCACTACTATTAACCTTTCCAGTTAGGGTTGATAAGTGAAGTTAGGTTATGATCTTCCCATTGACCATTGATCAACAGATAGTCTTTAGCGAAGCCTTCTTTAATAAACCCAGCGCGTTCCAAAACCGCTTCACTACGATAATTACGTGGCATGTAACTCGCCATCACGCGATGAATATTCTGCACTTTAAACATGTAGTTTACAGCGAGCTTCAGTGCTCGCGTCATTATTCCACGACCTTGCGCACTAACGGCTAGCGAATACCCAACGCTACAAGCATGAAATGGAAAGCGAGAAATATTACTAAATGATACTGTGCCGAGCATCTCGTTGGTTTTTCTGTCGATAATCAACAAGTAATAGCCAAGTCCTATTCTATGCAGCTCATTTAACTTAATCAGCTTTTGTGTCCAGCCTGATAGTGTGAAAAAGCCATCTTCTCGCTTTGGTTCCCATTCTTTTAAATGGGTGCGATTAGCAATGAAATATTCAGAGATTAGATAACCATCTGTCGGCTCGGCAGTGCGAACTATAATGTCTTCGTCTACCTCATAAACAGAGGTAGGGGTGCTGATTCTTTCCATTTAATTTTTTCTAATACCGTATTCACGCAATTTGTTGGCCACTGACGTATGAGAGACGTTCAGGCGCTTAGCTAATTTACGACTCGAGGGAAATGATTGATAAAGTCGCTCAAGTATCTGAGATTCATACTCTTTCATTATCTCATCCAACGAGCCATCTATGTTCAATGAAGGTGTATTTGACGTTGTTGTTTCTAACTGCGGCAAGTGAAATAGTTCAGCGGTCAGCATGTCAGATTCCAGCTCAGTTAAAGCTCGCAATACCATGTTCTCTAGTTGACGCATATTGCCGGGCCATTGATAACTAACAAGCTGATCAACCAAAGACTCGTCAATAGACGGCTTAGAAATACCAAGCTGTTTAACGTACTTCGCCACAAATAACTCAAGTAACGGCGCAATATCATTCGAGCGCTCTCGTAACGGTGGAATAAGTAGAGTCAGTACATTCAAACGATAGAATAGGTCTTCGCGGAATGACCCCGACTCAGCGAGATCTGCCAACTGGTGACGCGTAGAGGCAATCACTCTTACATCCACATGAATTTCGTCTTCTTCCCCAACGCGGCGGAAAGTACCATCTTGGAGTAAGCGCAGCAGTTTAATTTGCAAATGCGGACTCATTTCACCAATTTCATCAAGGAAAACTGTGCCACCATTTGCCTGTTCAAATATCCCTTTATGGCCTTGTTCATGGTTAAACGAACCCGGTGCATGGCCAAACAACTCGGTTTCAGCAACACCATCTGGCATTGACGCACAGCTCAATACTAGAAAAGGGTTTGCTGCGCGATGGGAGCGATTATGACAAGCTCGCGCTAACATTTCTTTACCTGTTCCCGTTTCGCCTTGAATCAGAAGCGGCTGATCGAGCATAGAGAGTTTCTTCGCTTGGCTGATGAGCGCTTTATGACGATTAGAAACACCAACAAAATGTTCAAAGCCAAGGTTGTTGTGCAAAGGCAACGAGTCATCAAACAGTGGCTTTTCCTGTGCAGAGCGAATGATCATTACGGCACTTGCTAGCACCGATTCATTTGACTCATCCGAGATATAGACAGGCATTATTTCCATCATGTAGTCGAGGCCGCTAATCACGATCTCTTCTCGTTGACGAGCAATCTTACCTTCAACCCACTTAGCAAAACTGAAACTTGGGAGTAGCGTAGAGATTTGGTGTCCGAACATTTCGCTCTCTTCACAACCAAATAGCGACAACGCTGCATGGTTAGCCATGTCTACATGACCTTTTAAATCAATCGCCAATACGGGTTCAGGTAGATTGTTGAGAAGAGAAATAAGTTCGTTGTTATGACGTTCAATTGGCATGAACTGAATCTTGCGAACGTCTTTCACACCTGAGATACGACGAATCTCCGCCATCAGTTCACTAAAAGTATCGAAGTCGATATCAGGGCAGTTTAAGTAGATAATCCCGGAAACATCGATTTCAATACCTCGGAGATCGAGGTTTTTGGAAGCAAGAATATCGAGTAATTCACGAGTCAGACCAAGTCTGTCTTCACAGAAAACTTCAAGACGCACGGATAAGTCCCTACATAAGGTGTCACGAAAAGTTGACAGTAGTTTCCCTTAAGCCTAGATCCTCGTCAAGCAAACAGATATTACCTGCTTCACATTCGCACTATTTGATTGTTAAAGCGGCGACTTTTTCAACAATTTGTTTGCGAATAGCACTTAATTTAACTTGCCTATCCTTGTGCCAAGGGATTGGTCGTAACAATGCCATCGCCTTTAGGCCTAGCCTTGCTGTTAAAATACCAACACCTAACCCTTGCCCAGCACGAGCCGAAACTTTACCTGCTAAGTCCATAGACATGAGATCCATACTCGCGTCCACTGCAACTTCACTTGTGCCTGCTGCTGCCATATTAATCAATGTGGCTTTAAACAACTTAAGTCTCGACCAGTAACCTAACTCAACACCATAAACATCGGCTAGGTTGTCGATCATCTTAAAATTGCGCCACGCGACCAACATCATGTCAGCAATGGCTAATGGGCTTATAGCCACCAGAGCGGCGGACTCTGTTGCATGTTTGGAGACCACCCTAGTTGCCACTTTATCTTGCTCTGCCACGACCATAGCATCGTACATATCCAGCACTTCAGCATCGCTATGTGACGCGTTTACGCTATTCGCCCAACGATCATAACTTGGTGACTCTCGTTGAATACCCGACTGTTTGGCGACCGATTCGCAAAATGCTTTGCCTTGTCCAACACTTTCTGACTGAATAAGGGCTTCACTTTGCTCTTGAACACTAAAGTGGTTACGAAGTCTACGCAGCTTAAACAGCTCCTTGCCTATCGCTCCAACACCTAAAAGTGAAAGCGTGGCAATAAACCCTGACCAACCCAATGCGAGCCAGTCTGCTGTTTGTACCGCGGTCACCACACTATCGATTGCTTGCCAACCGACCAGACCAGCAAATGTACCTACAAGACCAGTCGCCAGCCATTTGGAGCTGGATTTAGGTCGAATCACCTGTTCTAACTCGGCTTCAACACTGATGTCTTCACTCTTGTGGTCGACTTCAACAGGAACGAACTGCTCCTGTTGCTCAAACTGCATTTGAGCGGTCAGTTCTGGATGAGATTGAGATTCATCTTGTTCACTTTGGAAAGCGTCGCTAAAAACGTGCTTTTGCTTAAGCTGCGATTTGTCACTGTTTGTCATTTAAGCTTATCTCCAATCAGATATTCAAGCGCTTTATCCATTCTAATATGAGGTAATGGCTCATCCGGTGCCCCTTGCTGTGGCCTAAAACCTGTAAACTCAAATCCTTGGTTAGCCCAGTAATTTTGCGTGGGCAACTTTTTAGGTACTTCACCCGGAAAAACGGTCATTGCTTGTTCATCTATGGTTACGCCTTGAATCGCGGGGTAAGACTGATCACCTTTGCTAATGAAGCCCGCCTGTGTCGCCTGTATTGATGCTATAGTCATGCAATTCATTTCGATGTTTTCATAAGATGCGGTTTGCCAAGCAGGGTGAACCATCTGTTGCAATAAAGACACCAAATTGGGGTGTTGCTCCGGAGTGACATGATCAGCCTTTGTTGCAGCAAACAAGATCTTATCGATTCTTGGTGCAAACAGTCTCTTCAATATGTTACTACGGCCATAACGGAAGCTATGCATGATCTGTTCAAGAGCATTACGCATATCGTGAAAAGACTCGTAACCCGCATTGAGCGGCTGCAAGCAATCCACCAGAACAATTTGACGATCAAAAGTCGAAAAATGATGCTTATAAAATGCTTTCACCACTTTTTGTTGGTACTCCTGATAACGCGCTTTAAGCATGGCTAGGTTGGAACCTTTCACTACCTTAGTCTGCTCATCAAACTGGCAAGGGAAGAACTGAAGTACAGGCGCGCCTTCTAGATCGCCCGGAAGCACGAATCTACCCGGCTGTACCCAATGCAAGCCAAGATCTTTGCAACCGTGTAGAAACTGAGTATATAGGTTAGATATTTCTACCAATGCGTTTTCATCCAACTCATCCATCAAATCAAAGCCATCGAGTTTTTCAAGCCACTTCTGCGCGAGCTGCTTACGCTCGCCCTTTAATGCATCAAACTGACTTTGAGACCATTGCTGAAAATCCATATCAAGTAGTGGTAAATCAAGTAACCACTCCCCTGGATAATCAATGATATCGATATGCAAAGTCGATGTACTACCAAACACTCTTTTGGTCTTTTTCTGCGGACGATACTTTATAGCAAGTCGAATTTCGCTCACGTCTCGAGTCGGCTCTGGCCAAATCGGAGGAGTGGCGTGAACGTGCTGCATAGCGTGATCGTAAGCGAAACGAGGAACAAGCATATTAGTCTGAGGTTCACGCTTCGCTCCAACAAGTCGCTTGTCACGGGCAGCATTAAACAATGGTAGATTCTCATGAGTTGAAGTATGTAGAAGTTGATTAACTAGCGAACTAATAAATGCGGTTTTACCTGCTCTAGACAGACCTGTTACCGCGATACGAACGTGGGAGTCCATCGTGCGGCTAAGTAAATCATTCACTTCTTGGGTAATTTGCTTCATTTACACTCTCTTATCTAACTATCGAGCTTATCGTAACGTTTCTAATCTTAATCCTAGATGAACAAAAAAGCCCCTGATATAAATCAGAGGCTTAGTGTAGCAATCAAGCAACGACAGTTAGTCGTCTTCGATCAATTTGTAGATAACAAATAGAGCAATCTCAAGTAAAACAAACAATACACAGCTAATTGTTACGTACTTTTCATCGAAAATGCTGATGCCATGAAGCACAAGGTCATAACCTATGAACACGCCAACAACCACCGCAATGATTATCTGCAAGATTTGAATAAAACGTGGCATTTTAGCTCCTGACGAATAAACAATGGTTACAGTATACAAATAAAAGGTGCAGCGTTTGCTCCACCTTTATCAGTTAATTCAATGAGTTCTCACAAGCTGAACAATCTAATTTACGCTTGGTCTTCCATTTCTTGGATTTTTACTTTCCAAGTGTCAGGACCAATCTGGTGAGCGTTAGCACCGTTTGAGTCAACCGCGACAGTTACAGGCATATCTTCTACTTCAAATTCGTAGATTGCTTCCATACCTAGGTCTTCAAAAGCAACCACGCGTGCTTTCTTAATTGCTTTAGCAACCAAGTAAGCCGCACCACCGACCGCCATTAGGTACACCGCTTTATGCTTTTTAATCGACTCTACTGTCGCTGGTCCGCGCTCAGCTTTGCCAATCATTCCCATGATGCCAGTCTCTTCTAGCATCATATCGGTAAACTTATCCATACGCGTAGAGGTCGTAGGACCAGCAGGACCAACCGCTTCATCACCCACTGCATCAACTGGACCTACGTAGTAGATAAATTTGCCTTTGAAGTCGACACCTTCAGGCAAGCCTTCACCACTTTGCAGCATGCCTTGAATGCGTTTATGCGCCGCATCGCGACCAGTTAGTATTTTGCCTGAAAGTAGAACGGTTTCGCCTGTTTTCCACTTTTCTACTTCTTCTTGAGTCACTTCATCTAGATTAACACGGCGAGTATTTGCTCCCGCTTCCCATGTGATATCCGGCCACTCTTCGAGCTTAGGTGGTTGAAGATCAGCAGGGCCAGTTCCATCAAGCGTGAAATGGACGTGACGCGTCGCGGCACAGTTAGGAATCAAGCACACTGGCTTAGAAGCAGCGTGAGTTGGCGCTGTTTTAATTTTAACATCAACAACGGTAGTCAAACCGCCTAGACCTTGAGCACCAATACCCAACTTATTGACGCGGTTGAAAATATCAAGGCGAAGCTCTTCTTCCGCATTTTGTGGACCACGGTCAATCAGCTTCTGAATGTCGATGTGCTCCATCAGAGACTCTTTCGCCAATACCGCAGCTTTTTCTGCTGTACCACCAATACCGATACCAAGCATGCCCGGTGGACACCAACCTGCGCCCATTGTTGGTAGCGTTTTCTCTACCCACTCGGCGATATCATCCGATGGGTTAAGCATCACCATCTTGGTCTTGTTTTCTGATCCGCCGCCTTTCGCTGCAATTTGAATTTCAACCTTGTTACCCGGCACCATATTGATATGAACAACGGCAGGCGTGTTGTCTTTGGTGTTGATTCGCTTACCTGCTGGGTCCATAAGAACCGAGGCACGTAGCGGGTTGTCTGGGTTGGTGTAGGCTTGGCGTACACCTTCATCCACCATCTGCTGAACAGTCAGATCGGTTGAGTCCCATTGGACACCCATGCCCACATTCACAAAACAGGTCACAATACCAGTGTCCTGACAAATTGGACGATGGCCTTCTGCAGACATACGAGAGTTAATTAGGATTTGAGCAATGGCATCTTTCGCCGCTTGACTCTCTTCACGGTTATAGGCTTTTTCTAGGGCTTGGACAAAGTCTAATGGGTGGTAATAAGAAATGTACTGGAGCGCATCAGCAACACTGCTGATCACATCCTGCTGGCGAATTACGGTCATTGCATGCCTCGTTATATTTTTGCTTCCTTTTTATGGTCGAACACAAACGTTTGCTTGTTGATTTTATATTTGCAAAACACTGGTGTAGCGACCTTTGTGGTCATTATGATACTCTTGCTTTCCTCAACACGCTACGTAATCAACGATCTCTTTGTCACAAATTAAACAAATGAATAACATCAAGCCAAATCGCTTAGAAATCAAACCGATTCCTTATCAGCCAGACATTGCAACGCAGTATTTTAGCCATATTGAGATGCTTCCTTGGTCGATGCTTTTGCGTTCCCCTTCGCGTACTCATGTTGATAGTCGATTTGATGTATTGGTCGCACAACCTGTAGCAACCGTTACCACGCACGGCAACGAGAGTTATATTGTGGCTGGCGATGATACTGAAAGCTCAAGTGATAACCCGTTTGAACTGCTCAAACGAGTCCAAGCGCAGCGACTACCCGATATTGAATACTCAGGCGAGCTGCCTTTCGTTGGTGGCGTACTGGGTTATTTTGCCTATGACTTAGGTCGTCGTGTTGAGCGATTACCATCAATCGCTGAGCAAGACCTAGTCTCGCCCGACATGGCAATTGGCCTTTACGATTGGGCAATGATTGTTGATCACCAAGAGAAATCGGCGTTTGTCGTTGGTGTAGAGACAGAGTCACGCTGGCAATGGTTATGTGCACAAGAAACAAAGTCAAACGGAACGTTTACTCTCTCCGACGAATGGACGTCGAACATGACCAAAACCAGTTACATTGACAAGTTTAACCAAGTTCAGGAGTATCTGCGCTCAGGCGACTGCTACCAGATCAACTTGGCACAGAGATTTAGTGCACCTTATCAGGGGGGGGAGTGGCAAGCCTACCAAAAACTGGAACAGGTAAACCAAGGGCCGTTCTCAGCCTTTATTCGTACTGAACAAGGCGCAATTTTAAGTGTTTCTCCGGAACGTTTTTTACAATTGAAAGAGCGCCAGATTGAAACGAAACCAATCAAAGGAACACGCCCTCGTTCGGCGGATCCGCTCACTGACAGAAATGCCGCTGTCGAACTCGCCCATGCTGAAAAAGATCAGGCAGAAAACCTGATGATCGTTGACCTCTTAAGGAATGACGTGGGACGAGTTGCCAAACCAGGCTCTGTCCATGTTCCGAAGCTCTTCGATATTGAAAGTTTCCCGGCGGTTCATCACCTAGTCAGTACAATATGTGCTGAACTTGATACTCAATATAGTGCATCTGACCTTCTTAAAGCTTCTTTTCCTGGAGGTTCGATAACAGGCGCTCCTAAGATTCGAGCAATGGAAATCATTGAAGAGCTTGAGCCTCACCGCCGCAGTGCTTACTGCGGCAGTATCGGCTATATCAGTCGTCATGGCCGTATGGACACGAGTATTACTATTCGTACCTTAGTGGCCGAAAATGGAACAATTCATGTTTGGGCAGGTGGTGGGCTTGTAGCCGACAGTCAATGTGAATCAGAATATCAAGAGACCTTGGACAAACTGAGTCGAATTCTACCTGTTCTTACGAAATAGACCTTATACATCAAAATCGTGGGCTTAGTACCTAGGGTTTGCAGAGCTAAGGCTAAGCCCATTTTTCTAGCATGAGCTTAAGATCTTTTGCCGTGTATGGTTTGGTCAAGATATCGTCCATACCACATTGAATACACCTATCACGCTCTTCTAATGTGGTTCCAGCGGTCAGCGCAATAATTGGCTGCGTGTATTCTTGCTCTCGCAAGTAGGCTGTCGCTTCAAAACCATCCATTTCTGGCATACGGCAATCCATAAAAATCAAGTCATAGTAGCTGGTATTAAACGCTTTAATCGCTTCAAGGCCATTGTTTGCGAGATCGGGAGTAATCGAGAGCTTCTTTAACATTTGATTTATGATGACTTGATTCATACGAATATCATCAACTACAAGAATGGAGAGTTGTTCAAGCGATCTTGTCTGCCCTTTCGATTGTGGTTTCGCTTTATATGCCACTCGCTCAGAGGCCTCTTTTATTGGCAATCGAACATCAAATCGACTCCCTTTTCCAACTTCACTGAACAGGGAAATATCGCCAGACATCAGTTCTATTAGATTCTTACATATTGCCAGCCCTAAACCAGTCCCTTCAAAATTCCGCTTTGCAGTTCTATCGGCTTGAACAAAAGGAGTGAACAGTTGTTTTTGCGCTTCTTTGCTGATCCCTACGCCGGTGTCAACAATAGAGATAAATAAACTGTCCCCGTCCCATTTAACGCTGACCACCACCTCTCCTTTAGAGGTAAACTTAATTGCATTGCCGATAAGGTTAATTAGTATCTGGTTTATTCGTTCGAAGTCACCAATGAAGGTCTCAGGAATTCCGCCCTGTTCATGAAATTCAAAGCGAATCCCCTTTTCTTGAGCTTGGGTTTCGAATATGCCGTAGACCATGTTTTTCAGCTCTTCCCATTGGAACTGAGAAGGTATCAACTGCATCATACCTGCACTCATTTTGCTGAAATCAAGGATATCATTGATGATATGACGCAGTAGGTCTCCGGAATGGGATAGGTTGCTTAATAACGTCTGCTGGTCTTCATCCAAGTGAGTGCTTGCCAGTAACTCAGCACTACCTAATAATCCATTCAGTGGGGTTCTCAACTCATGGTTGATCATTGCGACAAACTCTTTCGTTGAGCGTTCAGATTCTTCCGCCCTAGCCCGTGCCTCTTGGTTGCTAGTAATAATGAGCTGTCGGCAGATGGCACTACACAGCAACTCAGCGACAAGCAACAACTGGTTGACAACAAACTCGCGTTCGATATCAATGTTTAACACTTCTACGGCAAGCTCTCCGACAACTTCATGCTCCACTTCTATTGGTAGCTTTAATGTATTTTGCTCCCAAATTGCGTATGGCTTAATCAACTCTATGTCTCTCGCCACCGCAGAACCAAATGTATTGCCAATGACAGTGGTGATGAGACCAGGAGTAATAAACAAACCTATCTGCTTCAATGCTGTCGAAGCCATCAACCGCTCAAGCAAATTAGTAATCAAGCCATCATCTAGAGTACGACCTAAAAAAGCGCGACCAAAATGGATCAATGCCTCATTGATGTGCTGCTCAAATTCGAGTTTATGTAAGTCACTATGGGTTTGCTTTTTGAGTTGCGTTAATACCAACTCTAAATGTTGGTTAGTCTCATACAGCTCGAGGCTTTTTTGCTCTAACAGCTGTTCTGCTTGTTTGCGAGCCGCTATTTCTCTGGCGAGCTTTCTTTCTAATGGAGACTTTTTATCCATTGACAGCTATCCTACCAAGCTAACCTTAAACCGAACCTGACTGCCGTCGCCAGATAAGTTTTCCATGGTCATAGTCAGACGCTCATTAAAAAACTCAGCGCATCCCTCGATTAATCCTAAACAAACATGAGGCAAACAGCGTGCGCTCTGGTAGTCGAACACCATGTCACTTTCCGTTTCCGAGATAAATACAAATGAAGGAGGGTTCGCTTCCGGGTAGAGCTTTTTAACTTCTATATGTATGTAGTCTTCGACCAACTTGATAAATTGAAACGTCGTTTTGCAACCTTGTAGGCTATTATTATCAGGTAAGGTGTTATAAAGGTTATTAAAAACTGACTGGCCGAACACACGTTGTAGATCTTCAGGGGAAATACCCGTGCGTTTACTAAGTTGTATGATGAGTTTGACCAGATTGCGATGGTCGTAGCTTCCAACTGCAGTGTATACGCCACTATCACCCACCGCAGAAAGCAGGCTATCAAGTTCATCTAAGCCAAACTTCTGTTCGACTAGGTCCATAAACTCGGTAAAGATAATGCCTTTCATGTTTTACGCTATCCTTGAGCCGATAGATGTAATAGAAAGCATGAGTCATATTGATGGTTTTTTCAAATATCAAAGGAGCTAACGTGTTGTCTGAGCTAAATAAAAGTCACTTAATTCAGCAATTTCAAATGCACCAGACTGTCGACTATCATCAGGAAGCTATCAAACGTGTTTCACACCTCAATCAGAGTAATTTACGTAAAGCATCTGTCTTAATCGGTTTTGTAGAAAGAAAACACGGCATCAACGTCCTATTCACTCGCCGAGCGAAACACCTTAAGCACCATCCAGGGCAAGTAAGCTTTCCTGGTGGAAAGTTTGAACCTACTGATCTCGACTTATCTCACACAGCTTTACGTGAAACTTTTGAAGAAGTAGGGATTGAACAAGATAAAATCGAGATCTTTGGCCAGATGCCAGAGTTAGTCACTATCAGTCGCTTTACCGTAACGCCTTATTTGGCATTCATCTCTTCCGACTACCAAACTCAGATCGACACGAATGAAGTCGATGAAGTCTTTGAAGTTCCTGCCTCTGTTGTCCTCGACAAAGAAAAATTACACAGTCAGCAATTTCGAGTTAATAATTTTTCACATCGTGTCTTCGGACTTTCTTACAATTCTCATTTTATTTGGGGAATGACCGCGCAAATCATCCAAGCTATGCAGAATCATATTATGCATCAATATTAATAAAATCATTGAATGGTTTATTTTTGTTCACATTAGTTAAATTTTTTATCAATAAAGCAAACGTTTTCCTGCGACACGCATAAAACAAATTTGCAACAACATTAGTTTTACTAATGCCATGGATTAGCATAAATCACCAGTAGCACATCATTTTCGTGACCAAAAACCTGTTTTTGACATATCATGTTATAACTTGAATCAATTCATGATTTAGATCTATTTTTCATGCAAGATTTTTATGCAAAATTGCCCCCGACTTATTTCCTGTTCCCAAAAATGAGTATCACAAAATGAATACTACTACTACTGCGGGTAAAACCGCACAATCGTCTAGTAAGTTTACTTACAAAGACTTCACTTGGTGCCTATCGCTATTCGGTACAGCTGTAGGTGCTGGCGTACTTTTCCTTCCAATTAAAGCAGGCGCTGGTGGCTTCTGGCCATTAGTAATCCTTGCTCTAATCGCAGCTCCAATGACTTGGTTTGCACACAAGTCTCTGGCTCGTTTTGTACTATCTGCGAAAAATCCTGAAGCTGATATCACTGACACTGTTGAAGAACACTTTGGTAAAACTGGCGCAAACATCATCACTTTTGCATACTTCTTCGCCATTTACCCAATCGTACTAATCTACGGCGTTGGTATCACAAATACTGTTGATTCTTTCCTAGTCAACCAAATGGGTATGGAATCCATCCCTCGCTGGCTACTTTCTGGCGCGTTAATCGCTGCTATGACTGCTGGCGTTGTGTTTGGTAAAGAGCTAATGCTAAAAGCAACATCTGCACTGGTTTACCCACTCGTTGCGATCCTGCTAGCACTTTCTTTCTACCTAATTCCTGATTGGAACAGCTCAATGGTAGAAGTAGCACCAGACTGGTCTTCTATGCCATCTGTTGTTTGGCTAGCAATCCCAATCATCGTATTCTCTTTCAACCACAGCCCGGTTATTTCTCAGTTCTCTAAAGAGCAACGTCGTGTATACGGTGACGATGCTGTTAAGAAAACAGACGCTATCACTGGTGGCGCAGCAATGATGCTAATGGGCTTCGTAATGTTCTTCGTGTTCTCTGTAGTACTTTCTCTATCTCCAGAGCAACTAGCAATGGCAAAAGAGCAAAACATCTCTGTTCTTTCTTACCTAGCAAACGTTCACGAATCTCCACTGATTTCTTACATGGGTCCTCTAGTGGCATTTGCAGCAATCACTTCAAGCTACTTTGGTCACTTCCTAGGTGCTCACGAAGGTCTAGTTGGTCTGATCAAGTCTCGCTCTGAAACTTCAGTTAGCAAAATTGAGAAAACATCACTACTGTTCATCGTTATCACTACATGGATTGTGGCTATCGTTAACCCAAGCATCCTAGGTATGATTGAAACAATGGGCGCGCCAATGATTGCGGCAATCCTATTCCTAATGCCTGTATTCGCAATGCAAAAAGTACCTGCAATGGCGAAGTACAAAACTTCGGCACCTGTACAGATTTTCACAGCAATCTGTGGTATTGCGGCAATTACTTCTGTAATCTACGGCGCTCTTTAATCTAAGGCTTTATAAGTCTGATTAAACCAAGAATATAACGATAATAATAAGCCTCCCTCTCCCCTTGGGAGGCTTTGTTCTGAGGTAATCGATATGATTAGTGTTTTTGATATCTATAAGATCGGCGTTGGTCCTTCTAGTTCTCACACTGTAGGTCCAATGAAGGCAGGTAAAGAATTTATTGATGATTTACGCTCAATGGGAAAATTGCGCGACATCACTAAAATTACCGTCGACGTTTATGGATCACTATCACTGACAGGGAAAGGTCACCACACAGATATTGCTATCATCATGGGTCTTGCAGGCAACACCCCTGAGAAAGTTGATATCGACTCTATTCCGGGCTTTATGGCTCGTGTAGAAGAAACTGAGCGCCTTCCTGTTGGCATGCACTGTCACACAGTATCGTTCCCAAAAGAGGGTGGTATGAACTTTCATACTACTAACCTTGAACTTCACGAGAACGGCATGCAAATCCATGCTTGGATTGGTGAAGAGCTGGCTTACTCTAAGACTTATTACTCAATCGGCGGTGGTTTCATCGTTGATGAAGAGAACTTCGGCAAGGAAGAAGAAAACCCGGTTAAATCACCTTACGAATTTACTACCGCTGAAGAGCTAGTGAACCAGTGCAAAGATAACGGTCTTTCTATCAGCACGCTTGTAATGCAGAACCAAGCCGCGCTTCATTCTGACGAAGAGTCTCGTACTTACTTTGCTAACATCTGGAAAACCATGCGTGAGTGTATGGATCGCGGCATGAATACCGAAGGTATCCTGCCTGGCCCGCTACGCGTACCTCGCCGTGCTGCTGCGCTGCGTCAGCAACTTCTAACGTCTGAAAAAACAACTAACGATCCTATGTCGGTTGTCGACTGGGTGAACATGTTTGCTTTCGCCGTTAACGAAGAAAACGCAGCGGGTGGTCGTGTGGTTACTGCACCTACCAATGGTGCTTGTGGCATCATCCCAGCAGTACTCGCTTACTACGATAAGTTCATTCAGACTGTGACTGAAAAAGATTACATCCGTTACTTTGCCGCTTCTGGCGCAATCGGTGGTCTATACAAGCGCAACGCATCTATCTCTGGTGCAGAGGTTGGCTGTCAGGGTGAAGTGGGCGTAGCATGTTCTATGGCGGCCGCGGGTCTTGCTGAGCTTATGGGTGGTAGCCCTGAGCAAGTGTGTATGGCTGCAGAAATTGCTATGGAGCACAATCTAGGTTTGACGTGTGACCCAGTTGCAGGTCAGGTACAGGTTCCTTGTATTGAACGTAACGGTATTGCTGCTGTGAAAGCAATTAACTCTACTCGCATGGCTCTACGCCGTTCTTCTGCACCAACGGTATCTCTGGATAAAGTAATTGAAACTATGCTAGAGACAGGTAAAGACATGAACGCGAAATACCGTGAGACTTCTCAGGGTGGCCTGGCAGTTAAGGTTATTTGCTAATCTTACTGAAACCTTATTAAACAAAGCCTGAGCCACTGCTCAGGCTTTTTTATTATCACTAGATCAAGAACCATTCACCACACAACTTCATCATTTAATTAGTTTTATAAAAAAATATAAATATGTCGCTATATCCAAATACTTTGGATTTGCTCGTATTTAATCACATCCAAACGCCTCATTTATTGATAACTTCATCCCCTTTTCAACTCAGGGTTATTATTCGAATGATTAGGTTTGAACTTGGAAGTCAAATCTGTGTGTGCCTGTCGGAAAACGAACTCTCTATCGAGATCAATCACCAACGACATGCATCCCTTTACATTACTCACAATGAATATCTTATATTAAACACTATATCCGCATTTGGGACGCTTAACTCACCGATATGCCAACGCTCAATTGAGCGAAAAATAGCGCAAAATCACCAGGTAACATTACCTGAGAATGGCTTCAAGAATGTCATTGCTTCATTGCGTAAGAAATTCAAGAAACTGATCGATCCACACTTATCAACGAGAAAAAACATCATCGAAAATATCCACCGTGTTGGTTATTTTGTGCCTTTCGAGAGTCATGACAGCCAGAAAAATGGCGCCGAGCAACAAAGAAGAGTTGATAAACATGCCAAACACGCGCTGGTCACTGCGGTTAAGTATTGCTTGACGAACCGCAAGGTCTATTTGGACCTAGGATTAGTTTTGATCTTAACCAGTGTTGGCTTTATCTTTATTTGCTACATCACTATTAACGCCCTTATAAAGCAAACATACTTTAATGACATTAACGCCTTCACCGACACGCTTGCAGACCAAACATGTTTTACCGATCAAGAAACACTAAGTTCAATGTTTGATCAGGTCGAGTTAGTTGAATCAGGTATGATGATCGACCGCTTTAATACTCGCTGCCTAATAACGCCAGAACATGTTATGCCGGTTAGCCGAACCCAATACAATCAGTGGTTGGAAAACAACAACTACATCATGCATGAGTTTGGAAAAAAGGGCGCAACCATGACGGTGAGAGTAAAGAATATTAACCTGTCTCGAAGCATAGAGGGGCACCTTTCACGCTTCTTTCTTAAAGGTATGAAAATCTGCACCAATACAGGAACATCTCTTGATGTCGGCAAAACTGATGGCCGCCCTTCAATCAGTAAGGAAACCAATGTAGGGTACAAAGAGTTTTTTTATATCTCTAATCCTATCCGCAACATTCTACTGTTTGCTACGCTACTGATCATTGCTCTGCGCTACAAGAACTTGTTCGCCCTTAGCCAATATTTAATGGGTATCAGACAGTTTAACATCAAGCTAGAACCTATCTATGACACAGAGGGCCACGTTAACCTCCACTATGAAGCACTATCCCGCTTCACAACAACGAATACTCAAAAGTTTATTGAAACCCTCATCGCCAGAGATCTGTTATTGACTCACACTTTGTTGGTGATAAAGACACTGTATGGTGACGGCAAAAATTTACTTGCACCAGTGAGTGTCAACGTGTGCCCCTCACTCTTAAAGAGTACTAATTTTAGGTCTCTATATCAGTGCTTATCTGGTTATGACTGTAGCCACCTCACCATAGAGATAACAGAAAACGCATCAATGTATTACACCGATGAGATATACGCCAATATCCGCCAAATCAAGTCTCTAGGTTGCAAAATAAGTATCGATGATTTTGGAACCGGGAATAATAATGTTGAGCTGATTGGTAAGATCAAGCCTGACTATCTAAAAATAGACAGAGACTTCGTTATCGGTATGCGCCAAGACGAGAAGAAAGTTGAAACGGTCCGACAACTCATTGCTATGGGTAAAGCCTACCAATGTACGATTATTGTTGAAGGTGTAGAAACAGCAGAATGTGCTCACCTGCTGACAAAGCTAGGAGCAAAAATACATCAAGGCTTCTATTACGCCCTTACCTAAAATTATAAACCAAGGTGGCTTAGCTTAAGTCACCTTAGTTCTCTCCATATAAATCACTAAACACTAGTCTTGCCCATTCAAACCCAGCAAATACCTGTTGACGTCAATATCACCCCAATCTGTTGTTTGTGAGACATTCTGCATAATTTTGCAAACCTAATTTATTCAAACAAATAAAAATGCGACGAACCTTAAACTTATTGACATAGTAAATACCTATCTTGGTTGTGATTTTTTAATCCAATGAGAAAACCTATGACAATAAAAATGAACAAACTCACCCTAGTCGCATTAATGTGTTCACCTATGGCTTTTGCACAAATACAAAATGGCGACTTTGAGCAGTGGAATGGAAACACACCCGTTAACTGGACAACTATCGACTCTGGTATATCTGTTGCCCCATCGAATGTTCAGATAAAAAGCGGTGGTTTATCCGCTCATATCACCATTAATACAGGCACGCAAAGTAACACCGACTTTTTGCAAACAGTTTCTGTCGAGCAAGGAAAAACGTACCCATTCTCGGCTGCCATCTATCATACAGAAGGCAAGGTAAAAGCAAGGCTCATCGTTGACGGATACCAGAATTATTCAGATCCATCCAAAACAAACCAATGGCAGGATCTCACCTATACATATACTGCCACCAGCAGCAAAGACATTCAGGTTGGACTCAGGTTTTACGATGTATCAGGTTTCGACGGTTCAGAAGCGGTTTACGTTGACAACTTCCAACCATCAAACACCACAAACCCTCAGCCACCGACATGTGATAAGACTAATCTCACCCTCTCGTTGACTACCGACCAATATGGCTCAGAGACTTCTTGGAACATCAAAAACAGTGGCTCGACAGTTATAGCCTCAGGAGAGGGTTACAGTAACTCTATCACCTATACCAAGGATATTTGTCTCGACGATGGCAACTATCAGTTCACGATCCTAGACAGCTACGGAGATGGTATTTGCTGTAACTCTGGTAACGGCTCTTATTCCTTGAAAAATGGTCAAGAAGTCATTGTGTCCGGCGGTCAATTCCAAAACAGTCAGACCACCGACTTTACTCTTGGTGGTACTACCCCACCGCCCACTAGCGACTACTATAAATCTGCACTAGGCAAATCAGAATTTGAGCTAAAATCGGCTCTCCATGACATCATTAAAAACCACAATAGCCGAGGCTATTCTGCGATTTGGACGCTAGTTAAAGACGCCGATATAGATAACTACTACGAGAAAGACGGTTCAATTCTCGATGTCTACTCAGAGAAACCGGAATCGTCAGACGCTATCAACTTCACCAAAGTCACAGATCAGTGTGGGCAATACAGTCGCGAAGGGGATTGCTACAACCGTGAGCACTCTTTCCCTAAAAGCTGGTTTGGTGGCAAGGTAGAACCAATGAACTCTGACGCACATCACTTGTTCGCCACCGACGGTTACGTTAATGCGAAACGTAGTAACTGGCCGTTTGGTGAGGTTACGAGTGCGACTTATGTCTCAAGCAATGGCTCAAAACTTGGTAGCGCTAGTAGTTCATTAGGCTACAGCGGTACGGTGTTTGAACCTATTGATGAATTTAAAGGAGATTTTGCTCGTGCATATTTCTATATGGCAACTCGCTACGAAAATGTGATTGGTAACTGGCAGAACAATAGCGCTAATGCAGACGCGGTACTCAACGGAACAAGCACTACTGTATTTGAACCTTGGCTGCTTTCGATGTTAAAGCGTTGGCACAAAGAGGATCCTGTCAGTACGAAGGAAGTGAATCGCAATCAAGCCGTATTTGAATTCCAAGGAAATCGAAACCCATTTATCGACCACCCAGAGTTTGTCGCGCAAATTTGGGGAAATTAATCCCAATATAAAAATAGGCGCTAGTCAGCGCCTATTTTTAATTTGTCAGCAAGGCCGCTATATCATTTGCGACACAAGCAAGAACCCACCAAAAGCCAGCCCAAAGAACATCATCGCATTGCCACCTTCAGCAGCATAACGCTCACTTAAGGTGTTCGCTATTCTTAGTTTGTAGACCATAGCAAGCGGAACGAAAACCGCTAAGAACACTAGAATAATTCCCGCGTAAGCCAGAACAGATAAGAACTGGTCTGCTGCGATAATCGCACCAATAAGCGGTAATACGAAAGTCAGAATATAAGTCACCACGCGATTCTGTTTAAAGGTATCGCTATTTTGATGGAACAGTGACATAGCGACACCAAAGAAAGAAGTTAGCAGCGCTAAACCTGTAAACAACGATAGCACAGTACCAATCCAAGGTGCATCATGCTCAAACCCAGCCATTAGCTCAGATACACTACCAAACTCTTTTAGCTGCTCTGGTGGCAAGTTGCCGACTACAGCAAACAACCAACACAAGTAGCAGAACAATGGGATTAAAGAGCCTAGAATGACCATGTTTCTCAATTGACTGTCTGTAGCCTCATGGTTGTAGGAAACCAAACTTGGAATCACTACCATAAAGCCAAAACTAGTAAACAATACCGCACTTGTTTGAATAAGCCCGACTTGGTCATTATTGCTTACTTGCGCGAGGTTTTGTGTCGAAAACTCAGGTAATAACACCAGTAGCGTTACCGCTAGGCTGACAACCATTACAAAGAAAAGTGCTCTATTGAGCTTATCAATCACACCTGTACCACAAGCTACAATTGCTCCAGCTACAAGGGCAAATAAGGTCTGACTTTGGGTGAAACTAATCGACACACCAAGAGCAGTAAAGCCCTGAGATAATAAGTCTGCTGCACCCAGAATGTATGCCATCAATAAGCAGATCAGCAATGCGTAGAGCAGACCATTAGAGACAAGTTGTCCACCCTTGCCTAACGTTTTGCGAGCTATCGAGTTAAGTCCTAACCCACCACCAGATTTAATGGTCGCTTCGAGCAAAAGTAGAGCAGAGTATGTGGTACCGAACCAAATCAGCACCATTAATAGTGTCCCGTACAATAAGCCAAATTGGGCTAGTACCATTGGAATTGCAAGCATACCAGCGCCAAGCGCTGTACCAGAAATAATGAGCGCGCTGCCCAGAAGTTTTGTATTCATTTTCTCTAAAACCGTAAATATTATTTAAATTTTGAATTTATGCGCTTCACACGCAGACGTACTGAGATAAGGGAGTATCAATACGAAAAATAAAATCGAGAAAATGAATAAGACTGCAAGAGGGTATTGCAATAGCGGAAGAGTGCCAAAGAAGAAAAAAGAGAGGTTACATTGTTAGAAGCCTTATGAGGCGACCCTTCAGTTGGCTCCAGAATCGGGGTGGTAATTTTGAAAATCATTAAGATGTCCTAAGTAAAAGACATTCCTTTGGAAAAGGCATAGCAAATCCTGCGCTATGTCATCTCAAACTGAGATAACAGCATCTTATAGGCTGAGGCTATGATTGCAATGGGTTAGTTTTTAACTGGTCAAATAACAACCTAACTTACTAGATTAACACCTACTAAAAACACTACTCTTCCGCTGGCGTAACTCTTCCCTTTATCTCATTACCCGCATCTCTAATCAGATCAATTGGCGACATAATCACGCCTTTTACTGCTCCCTGCGTAGCTTGTTTTAGATACAAAAAAAGCCAGCGTAACGCTGGCTTAAATTCAGTGAGTGATGGAGATTGCCGACAAATCTTCATGCTTATGGTACATAGCATGTTTACTTATCAACCTTTCACTTAGTTCACTCATGCCAACCACATCAACTTTTGAACCCTTCTTTCTGAATTTAAAGACAACTTTGTCCAATGCTTCAACCGCAGTGTTATCGAGAAAATGTGCTCCACTTGTATCAATGGTGACATATGGGGTTGCAGCTTCAAAATCAAACATCTCCATAAACGCATCTGAGGATGCAAAAAATACATGGCCACAAACTTTATGAACTGAGTGCACGCCTTCAACAGCAACTTCGTCTGAAATAAACACCATTGCTTTACTCACATGAGCGTAAAACAGCGCTGACAAAGTCACTCCAACAAGAACTCCGATCGCTAGGTTATGAGTCCACACTACAGTCGCAACAGTCACAATCATTGTGATGTTGGTAGGTAATGTATGATCTTTTAGTTCTGTAATTGATCGCCAAGAGAATGTACCAATCGAAACCATGATCATCACCGAAACCAGTGCAGCCATTGGGATCAGAGTTAACCAATCAGATAAGAACACCACCATCAAAAGCAGCCCAACCCCAGCGACTAACGTCGACATTCGAGATAGTCCACCTGACTTAATGTTAATCACCGATTGGCCTATCATTGCGCAACCTGCCATTCCACCAAACAGCGACGACACAATATTCGCTACTCCCTGCCCCTTACATTCGTTGTTTTTATTGCTTTCTGTATCCGTTAAGTCATCAACAATCGTCGCGGTCATTAAGGACTCTAAGACACCCACGACAGATAAGGCAATTGAATAGGGCAGAATAACTTTAAGAGTCTCTAAGCTGAGTGGAACATCAGGCGCCAAAAATATCGGCAGAGAATCTGGCAACTTGCCCATATCGCCAATCGTTCGAATATCTAATCCAAACATCAAGCTAATCGCTGTCACCACCACGATAGCAACCAATGGTGAAGGAATAGATCCTCCAAGCTTTGGAAGATAAGGAAACAGATAGATGACAGCTAAACCGATTGCGACCAAGATGTAGACACTGTTCGAAACATCGGTTAATTCTGGTAATTGAGCGAGAAAAATCAGAATCGCTAACGCGTTTACAAAACCGGTAACAACCGCCTTAGATACATAGTTCATCAGATTGCCTAGTTTTAGGTAGCCAATAACAATCTGAATGACACCAGTTAAAAGTGATGCAGCGAAAAGGTATTCAAGACCATGCTCTTTAACCAATGTCACCATTAGTAGAGCCATAGCGCCCGTTGCACCCGATATCATTCCTGGTCGACTACCTACCAAGGCAGTCACAACGCAAATACAAAATGATGCATAGAGCCCGACTTTAGGGTCTACACCCGCAATTATTGAAAATGCGATAGCCTCTGGTATGAGCGCTAATGCGACTACGATTCCCGATAAGCTGTCTCCTTTTATGTTTGACAACCAGTGTGTTTGTAGATTTGTAAGCATGTAATTCTCTTTGTTTATATGTGGCTAACCCTGCCGTGTTACAGACATAAGTTAAGTCAGCAGATTAAGATGAGCCTGAGCTCGGTTGCGTGTACTCAGAGAAATACGTGGTCTAAGGCGGCGTAATTAACACGGTTGGTTAAACTCCTCTATATAATGATGTTTGACAGCTTGATACCTTCGCCTAAAACGGTTGATTAAAGCGCTTGTTGAAAAAATCAAGTTTTGTCGAAAGATCTTGATACCGATTGAGCATAGCTTTCGAATAACCTTCTTGATCAAGCAGTTCAGACAACTGGTTCGCTTCGTCAATCAACTCATCAATTGTTAATGATCGCTGTTCAGTTCTTGATATTGGGTTAAGGCTGGATTCGCCTTGAAGGTAAAGATAAATGTCGCACCATCGTGCACTTTGCGGCAGGGTCAACTCTTCACCAAACTGCTCTAAATACTCCAGTTCAGATTCGAGCTGCTCCCTATCATCGGGGAGTATGTGGGAAAGGCGCTCAGCAACCAAAGCAACACGATCGTTGTCTACGCCTGATTTGACAAGAGCGTGTTTCTTCCAAAATCGGTCGTCTTCGCTATATTTTGCCAATGCGCTGGCTGCAGCCATTACGAAAAGAATAAAAGCAGATATGAATTTCATTACTTTATTCCTAACGTTGGTTGTAGCAGACCCTCTTCTTTTTTAAGGTGTTCTAATTGAACGATCGTTATACATTTATTCATATAATTCTCTTTTTACGCATACAGTAAACCCTGCCAATACAGACATAGTTAAGTTCACTCGTTGTTTCGATGAGCGGGCGCTCGGTTTAAGTGTAGGTCGGGAGAGAATTGATAATTTAAGGCGGCGTAATTAACACGTTGACGTTAAACTCCTCTCAACTGTAGAAACATAATCAGCCGGAATTGGCTGTAGCGCCAATATAATCTGTTGTAGCGAGTTAATACATTTTAAAAATCAAAATCAATGATTTCACTTTTCCATACTCAAAAGTTTGATTTAACATATCTACTATTTGATGATGACATCAACATCCGTTTACAATGCAAAAAGCCAAACTCATCACCTCCTAATTTCTCCTCTTCCATTGCGTTCCACAAAAAATACCAACTCCTTATTAACCTACATCTGTCAACGACTTAAATGCTTGAGATCTCAGACGTATATTGGTGGTGGTGCTTTCCAACTGTCTAGATATAAAGATGCTCCCTTAAACGCCTAAGCACGTCGATTTTACGTCACTACGTCAAAGTATTGATTACACACACCTTACATCACATTTACAAAAACCTTACGGAGAGTGCGGTCACAATAAAAAATTAGCCATCTTTCCTCCTAATTGCATATAGGAGAATATGTTGATGTCTATTCCAATATTATAAATTTTTATCCAATAATGCGCCTTACTATTACTACAAAATTGCTCATCACGTTGTTAACGGTATTTGGATTAGTCCTCGTAGCGTCAACAACATACCAGTATCTGCAGCAACGCGAGTTAATAAACTCTGTTTTGAGTGAACAGCTTCATGACAAAGCAAGTAACTATTTTGATAGCCTGAACATGATGATGCTAACTGGAACCATGGCTCAAAAAGAAACTTTAAGACAAAAGGCCCTCGCTCAAGATGGGATTGAACAGGTAAAGGTTCTGCGGGCAGAGGCTGTTAGCAAACTCTATGGTCCTGGACAAGAGAATCAAAAACCTGTTGATGATATTGATAAGCGAGCCCTTGCTGGTGAGTTAATCATAGAGCCTATCAACGCGGAATGGGGCAACGGTATAGTTGTCGCTTTACCTATGAAATCGAGCGAAAACTACCGCGGCACCAATTGTGTTGCTTGTCATATGGCACCCGAAGGCGAAGTACTAGGTGCTATTCGCCTTGAGTACAATTTATCTCATGTTAACCAGCTCATCAGTCAAAGGGCGTTTATTGCACTAGCGATTATGTCAGCGTTTGGCTTCGTTGGTTTTTTAATCACCATGTGGTTGATTAGAAAGATCATCGTGCGTCCGATTCAAAAAACCTCCGGCTTTATGCAAACTGTCAGCAAGACAAAAGATCTTTCTCAACGACTTTATACAACACAAAAGGATGAGATTGGTCAGCTGTCAGGTGCGATAAATTCCTTTATGGATACCGTTAACCAAAGTCTTGAGCAAGTTCAAGCAACATCTCACAAAGTAGCGGGTAGCGCCACACAACTGACCCAAGTAGCACAGATAACAGATGCAGCAGCAAGTAACCAACAAGCGGAAACCTCCGAAGTTCAAGACAATATTGAACAAATGCAATCTCAGCAAGTACAAGTAGAAACCGCGACCGACGAAGCTTCTACCCTAATTAAGCACACAACTCATATTGCCGAACAGAGCGCCCGTCAGGCTCACGGGGCAAGTCACGAGATCAAAGGGCTAGTAACCGACATAGAGCAAGTTAAAGATAGTATTGTTGACCTAAACAACCAAACCGCAGAAGTTTCTAGCATTTTAGAGGTGATAAAGGGTGTCGCTGAGCAAACTAACTTACTCGCCCTTAATGCGGCAATTGAAGCTGCACGTGCGGGTGAACAAGGTCGTGGGTTTGCTGTCGTCGCTGATGAAGTTCGCAATCTAGCCAGTCGAACTGCACAAGCCACAGGCAGCATTGAAAGTATTATCGCCCAATTCCAAAAAGATAGTGAAGCGTCACTCTCTTGTGTCGATACGGTTTGCGGCACTGCCCACCAGCGTTCGAGCGAAATCGAATTGCTTTCGCAGGCGATGAATGGTGTCGTCGAAGAGATGAAACAAGCACTCGCTCATGCAAACCGTATTCAACAGCAGTCCAGCAGCACAGCCCACTTAAGTCATCAAGTTCAAGGTAAGGTTCAAGTGATTAACCAACATGCAAATCAAACCACTGAGTCTGCCGCTCACACGAGAGACATTAGTATGAATCTTGAACAACTTTCCGAACATCTAGAACAGCTATTGACGCAATTTACCCTTTCTACACCGAAATAGCCGGATATTAGGGATTTTTGTTCGACTAAATGACAATAAAGGTTGAAGCATAATATTTGAAAGGTAATATGTTCCATTGAATCTATAGAATTCTATCCAACCCAATGTTTGCTCATTATTTATTCGGTGAGTATCTCAACATTGGGTTGAATTTTTACCTCAATGGAGAATATTTAAAACATGACTTACGCGCCTGTATCAGACGTTTTGAAAGGTCAGCTAGCAGTAGACAGTGAAGTAACTGTTCGTGGCTGGATCCGTTCACGTCGTGATTCCAAAGCTGGAATCTCTTTCCTTGCCATTTACGACGGCTCTTGTTTCGACCCGATTCAGGCCGTGGTCCCTAATAATCTTAATAATTACGAAGACGAAGTATTAAAGCTAACGACTGGCTGCTCTGTTGAAGTAACGGGTAAGATTGTTGAGTCTCCTGCGAAAGGTCAAGACTTCGAGCTTGCTGCAACTAACGTTAAAGTTGTTGGTTGGGTTGAAGACGCAGAAACATACCCAATGGCTAAAACTCGCCACTCGATCGAATACTTACGTGAAGTCGCACACCTGCGCCCACGTACAAATGTAATCGGTGCAGTAGCGCGTGTTCGCAACTGCCTATCTCAAGCGATTCACCGCTTCTACCATGAGCAAGGTTACTTCTGGGTATCTGCGCCGCTGATCACAGCTTCTGATGCTGAAGGTGCTGGTGAAATGTTCCGCGTTTCTACGTTAGACATGGAAAATCTGCCTCGCACAGAAAAAGGCGATGTTGATTACAACGAAGATTTCTTCGGTAAAGAGACGTTCCTAACGGTATCTGGTCAGCTAAACGGTGAAGCTTACGCTTGTGCACTAAGTAAAGTTTACACGTTCGGTCCTACGTTCCGTGCTGAAAACTCAAACACAAGCCGCCACCTAGCTGAGTTCTGGATGGTTGAGCCTGAAGTTGCTTTCGCGGATCTAGAAGATATCGCTAAGCTTTCAGAAGACATGCTTAAGTTTGTATTCAAAGCAGTACTAGAAGAGTGTCGTGACGACCTTGAGTTCTTCGCTCAACGTATCGATAAAGAAGCAATCACTCGCCTAGAGCAGTTTGTTTCTTCTGACTTTGCACAAGTAGACTACACTGACGCAATCCAAATTCTTCTGGATTCTGGTCGTGAGTTCGAATTCCCAGTTGAATGGGGTATCGATATGTCTTCTGAACACGAGCGTTTCCTAGCGGAAGAACACTTCAAAGCGCCTGTAATCGTTAAAAACTACCCGAAAGACATCAAAGCATTCTACATGCGTGCGAACGATGACGGTAAGACTGTAGCGGCGATGGACGTACTAGCACCAGGTATCGGCGAAATAATCGGAGGTTCTCAGCGTGAAGAGCGTTTAGACATCCTAGACGAGCGTATGCGCGAAGTAGGTATCGACCCTGAGCACATGAACTGGTACCGCGACCTACGTAAATACGGCACTGTACCTCATGCAGGCTTCGGTCTTGGCTTTGAGCGCCTAGTATCTTACGTAACTGGTATGGGCAACGTTCGTGACGTTATCCCATTCCCACGTACACCACGTTCTGCAAACTTCTAATTCGAAGTCTAACATAATAAAGGCCTCCGATATTCGGAGGCTTTTTTGTATGTTTAGTGTAAAGAAAGCTCTCCATTAGTGAATGCTACCTAATCACAACATCGCTTCATTAAGATTAGAAAAACTCATTACTTCGAGCTAATGTCAAAGTATCTTCCATTGCGCAGGAGTATCGCTATGAAACTATTCAAAATTGAGGATCTGTCATACAACGGTGTTCATGAAGGTGTGCATAGTTGGGATCACCCTCAAGGCAATCAGCCTTATTACTGGCATCCTGATTGGCTGCATATTGCTGAAGATATTACCGGAATGCATGGCAGACAATCACTTGATATCGCTCAAGGCGAGGTAGCTAATGAGCAACATGCCAAGCAAGCCATCATAGATCACCTTAACGATAAGCATAAATAGCCGAGCTCGGTTTGCACGTAGGCGCTTTGTTCAAGTATGTTTTGTCGCTGCACTATACGCAAACTTTCTTATTTTCAATCATAATTGATAATGTGACGCAGTAAGATCACAGTGAGGAAGTTTGTTATGAGAGTATTCAGACTAGATGATCTGTCTTATGACGGAAGGCATGAACACGCGATGGATTGGGATCATCCTTCAGGAAGCCAACCCTACTACTGGCACCCAGACTGGCTACAAAATGCCGAGGACTTAATGGGGGTCTATCCTAGTGATGCTGACCCATCGGTTACACATCCCGACAGTATAAGAGACTAGTAGTTGCAAAAGGGCTAAGCATTGGGTTAGCCCTTTAACAATTTACTCTATGCTATTAGTTTTAGCAGCGTAACGGATACCAAATAGACAAATGGCAAACATCACAAATGGTATTGCAGCTGCCGTGTATTCAGTCCATGCCAATGTAGCGAAAGACTTTGCCAGAATTAGATGCCCAAACACCAACAAAGCCGCACAAATGATAGCAACAAACACCAAACGGTACTCATGTTTATAACTTCGTTTTTCCATAACTCCCCCTCGCGATAGCAATGGAGTTATTTCAACACAGTTTTCCTAGCGTATAGCGGTACAGTTTGTCACAAAAATGCCCTAGCAGTTTGGTGGCTTAGCAACTAACTGTGCTATTTCTTTGAGTGCGTCTCTCACAGTATCGGTGAGTTCGAAAGAAATATTGATACGTAGGTAGTTTTGGAACTGGTTGTCGGCTGCAAACAAGTTTCCATAAGCAATTGAGATATCTGACTTTTTCAATTTCTGATAGATAAAGTAGGTATCTATTACTTTATCTAATTCAAGCCAAAGGAAATACCCGCCCCTAGGCCTTCGTACAGTTATTGTTTTAGGAAAACACTGCTCTATAGCATCCAGATAGTCAATTTGCCGCCTACTTAGATGTTTGCGGAGTTTACGAAGATGGTTGTCGTAACTTTCATATTGCAGATAATGAGCCACGCCCTGCTGGATCGGTGAGCTTGTTGCTAACGTGGAAGTCAGTTGCTGTTTTTGCAACTTGTCGCTTAGCGTGCGGTTTACCACCCACCCTATTCTATAACCTGGACATAAAGACTTAGACAACGAACTACAGAGCAATACTCTGTCTCGCTCATCCCAATATTTGAGTGGATAGGGTTTGCGATCTTCAAGGTGTAGCTCGGCATAGACATCATCTTCTATAACATAGACATCATACTGATTTGCTAACTCAACAACTGAACGCTTGCATGCATCATTTAGGGATGCGCCAGTTGGGTTTTGGAAACTTGCCATCAACCAACATGCTTTAACGTCATGCTGGCTAAAAGCTTGCTCAAGACGCGATAAATCAACCCCTGTCGCTGGATTTACTGGTACCTGCACAACATTGAGCTTTAGACGCTCGACAGCTTGAAGTGCACCGTAAAACGTCGGCGTTTCAATAACAACGGTATCTCCGGGCTCGCACACCACTTGTAAACTCAGGTTTAGGGCTTCCATCGCACCAGAAGTTAACACAATGTCTTCGTGAGACACCGCCACACCCTGCATGATATAGCGCTGAGCAATCATCCTTCTAAGGGTTTCATTTCCCGGAGGCAAATTCCGGATAACACTCTCAACTGGTGTTTTCCTTCCTGCACTGGCAAGGTGGCGATTAAGCGCTTGCAAAGGAAATAAACTAGGATCGGGAAACGCAGAGCCAAAAGCCACAGACGCTTGGTTATTACTCTTTAGAAACTCGTACAGCTCATCGTTGTACTCACTTCGCACGGCAGGTCGGACACTACCCATCGCGCTGTTCTCTATAGTCGAGGTAACAAAATAGCCTGATTGAGGTTTGGCTTTAATCCAGCCTTGTGACTCTAATAACTGATAGGCTTGTAGCACGGTTGCTGAACTTACCGAAAAGCTCTGACTCGCCGCACGTAACGAAGGGATCTTTTCCCCTGCACGCCAGGTATTGTCTTTGATCTGCTGTTTAAGCTTTTCTGCTAATTGTTGGTAGCGATTCATAGATCCCTCATATTAATGTCGCAAAGATACCATAGTCAAAAAAAACATGACCTTACGAGCATCCCACAAAATGGCTTTGTTTTTTGCGAATCATATTTATCGAGTTGAATCACATTAAATATCACAAACTCTGTTACATTTATCAGGTATTAGTGATCCAAACAACCTTACATAAGGGATGATAATAATGAAAAAATATGATTCGTCACATATCGAGTACAAAGGCGAAAGCAATGGTGTACATAGTTGGACAACACCAAGTGGGCAGCCTTACTACTGGCATCCGGATTGGCTGCACATCGCTGAAGATGCAACGGGTACACACCCCAAACAAGATATAGAGTTGACAAAAGGCGAGAAGCCAACGGAACAGCACGCCATCAAAGCGATTTTGTCTCACGTAAACCAGTGGGCAGCGGAAAAACTGGGTAAAAATCCAGAGATAGAAACCAACGCTATCGAATCTCAAATCAACCTTAAAAAGTAATCTTCACTCACGCACCCGATATTAGGGTGCGTGTTCTCTTCATACCAACTCTCATCCTACACCTAGTACTAAAGTTGCAAAAACGTATCAATAAGCGAAACTAATCGATAGAATGCTCGGTCTTTTATTAGGTAGACGAATCACTTACTAGATAATGGTATTTGTCTATAGGCGAGTTTTCGCCATATTGATAATGATATAAAGGCTTTGACATGGTTAACTCTCATTACAACGCATCTTTGACTCTAAAGCTATACACACTGGCCGCAGTAGTTTTCGGTCTCTATGGGGGGCGAGTCTGTCCGATGTTAGAAACATTAACATCGACAGAGTTGTTTACACATGTTGCGGTGACGTTTGGAACAGTCTTCCTCTTTCGCCATTTTCTCCTTCAACGGCACACTCTGCTTCAAGAGCAAAAACAGGCTCAACTCGATACCACTTTGATGTTTTTTGGTAGTTTTGTTCTTGCCACCTTCTATAACGTCTATTATGAATTCCCTCTCGACAGTAACCTTAAAGTTTTGTTTGGTATGAGTTTATTTGGCTTCTTTACCGGCTTACTACTTCAACTAGATTCAAAAATTCAAATCTTTGACAGCCTAACTAATGCTGAACGTTTCAAGTTTGAGCTTAGCGGTGAACGACAATCCATGGTCAAACAGATGATTTTCCTCATCAGCCTGCTTCTAATCACTTTGACGACTATGCTTGCCATGGTCGCCATAAAAGACATTTTTTGGCTTGAGCACAACCCTGATCGACTTTTAGATGGCACAGGAAAAATCAGTGTAATCAAAGAATTTGTTTACATATCAGGTGTACTTGGTGCTTACATCATTGCAATTATGCTTCAGTGGAGCAAGTTAATGCGCCGCGTCTTAAACGCACAAGAATGTTCGTTGATAGAGGTCGCTAACGGCAATACATCCAAACGCGTTCCTATTTTTGAACACAATGAGCTAGGGTCAATGGCCTCGTTAACAAACCAAATGCTTGATAGCCTAGAGTCTAGCCAAGACGAAGTGAAAACAACGCGAGACGTCGCTATTGTCAGTTTGTCCGCTCTTGCAGAGTCACGTGACAATGAAACTGGCGCCCATATTCTACGAACCCAAGAGTACGTGCGCGCACTGGCGAAACACCTCTCTCAATTTGAACAACATAAAGCTCTGCTTACTGAAAACTATATTGAATTACTCTATAAGTCCGCTCCCCTTCACGACGTAGGAAAAGTCGGCATTCCTGACAACATTTTGCTTAAGCCAGGGAAACTGACAGATGAAGAATTTGAAATAATGAAGCGTCACCCTGAGATTGGAGCCAAAGCGCTATCAATGGCTGAAGGTCAGCTCGGTAGTAACTCGTTCTTACAACTGGCGAAAGAGATCTCTCTTACCCACCACGAAAAGTGGAACGGTAGTGGCTACCCCAATGGGCTTAAAGAGGAAGAAATACCTATTTCAGGACGATTAATGGCGCTAGCTGATGTTTATGACGCACTTATTTCAGAGCGCGTATACAAAAAGGCCTTTAGCCACGAAAAGGCAAAGTCGATTATTCTTGAAGGGAATGGGAACCACTTTGACCCACAAATCGTCGAAGCATTCATAGCGATTGAAGATGAGTTCGTCGCAATCGCCAACAAGTACCGTCAACTAGAAGCCAAAGAGAATGAGCTAGAGCAAATGATGCACGCTTAAGTCCCTATACCCTCATCCATTTTCACTCATTTAACGTCCCTTTACGGTATAAATAAAGGGACTTTTCATATAGAAAACTTGGTTTGAATAGAAACCGCTCCTAATCGCGACTCATTTTTAAATTTTCTTCACTTTCGCTGTTGTCTCACTCTGCGTAGAAAGGTATAAAAGAGTGAGTTACCTATCCCTTCGATAAACATGGATGAAGATTATGTTTGAAAAAGTAGTTGCTGCACCCGCAGACCCTATTCTTGGCCTTACTGAAGAATTCAAAAAAGACACTCGCGCAGAGAAGATTAACCTTGGCGTGGGTATCTACAAAAATGAGCAAGGTGAAACCCCTGTTTTAGCCACAGTCAAGAAGGCTGAAGCGGCACTCATTGAAACAGAGAAGACCAAGTCTTACCTAACTATCGAAGGGACCGCTGAATATGCACTAGCGGTTCAAAAACTTCTTTTCGGAAATGATGCGGAAATCGTTGTTAACAAGCGAGCTAAAACCGCTCAAGCACCTGGCGGTACAGGAGCTCTCCGTGTAGCTGGTGAATTTATTAAACGCCAACTTGGTGACGCAAAAATCTGGATCAGCAACCCTACTTGGGCAAACCACAATGGTGTATTTGCCGCTGCGGGTATAGAAACAGCTCAATACAGCTACTACGATGCTGAATCTAAGGACAAAGACTTCGCATCTATGGTTGCTGATTTAGAAAAAGCAACTGAAGGTGATATCGTGCTTCTTCACGGGTGCTGCCACAACCCAACAGGCATCGACCCTACCTCTGCCGAATGGGAAACTCTGGCTAAGCTTGTCGCAGACAAAAAACTTCTTCCGCTGTTTGACTTTGCCTACCAAGGTTTCGCAAAAGGCGTTGAAGAAGATGCTGCGGGCCTGCGTATCTTTGCTAAGTACAACAAAGAGATTTTAGTCGCTAGTTCATTCTCTAAAAACTTTGGCTTGTACAATGAGCGCGTTGGCGCCTTCACTCTCGTTGCAGAGTCACAAGAAGTGGCAACAACAGCATTCTCACAAGTAAAAGCGATTATTCGTTCGATCTATTCAAACCCACCAGCACACGGTAGCGCTGTGGTCACACACATCCTTAACAACAAAGACCTTCGCGCAGAGTGGGAAGCAGAAGTGAAAGAGATGCGTGACCGTATTCAAGACATGCGTGAGCTGTTTGTTACTACGCTTAAAGAGCAAGGTGTGGATGCTGACTTTAGTTTCATTGAACGTCAAAACGGCATGTTCTCATTCTCTGGTCTTTCTAAAGAGCAAGTTAACCGCCTTAAAGAAGAGTTCGCGATCTACATCGTGGGTTCTGGCCGCATCAGCGTTGCAGGCATGACTCGTTCAAACATGCTACCTTTATGTAAAGGTATTGCGGCAGTTCTATAATTGCTGCGTACCTAAAACTAAAAAGCCAGCTTTCGCTGGCTTTTATTGTTTTCTCTTCTAGAACAAATACCTAAGAGAAATTCCACCTTCATTGGTAGTAGCATTGCCTTTGATTTTAGCCGTTTCAAAATCACCGTTGCGATGAGTGTAGAAAAAACCAACCGTAAAGCGCTCTGCAAACTGATAATCGGCTCTTACATTGAACACCGCTTCTTCGAGTAAGTCAGTGTAGTTAAATTCGCCTCGACTTGCTAACTCCCACTTCTCACTCAGCGCATACTTAAGTTCTAAACTCGCACCAATCGAAGGTTTACTATCACTAAACAATTTTTCTTCGGTTTTATCGAGAGTCTGCTTTGCCCACAAATAGCCGACTTTAGCTGTAGCGATTACATCTAACTTTTCCATCAATGGATAGCGATAAGCAACGCCCGGCAACAAGGTATATAACTCAGTGGTAACATCGTCAGGGTGAATAAATCGCGCGGTATAATCTAAAGTGAATAAAATATTGTCAGTCCAAACATAATTGCCACCGACAGCTAAAGCGGTTGCATTATTGTTTGTACCCAAATTTTCATTCAGCGACCCAGAACTTAAGTCTGCATAAAGGAGATCATAGTTTAGGTGGTTTATTTTATTAGGTTCTGCTGCATGCACCGAGCTAGCAAAGAGTAAAGGGGCTAATATCCAACGGTACTTCAATTCCATTATGACCTCTTGAGTCCATATACTGCACAAATTAACGGCGGCAAACTTTCCTTGGATGGACAAGATTAACTGCCAATTTTCCCAGACCAGAATCCGCGACAGATGCTGGATATATTCGTTATATTGATTAGAAAATATAGAACATGTAACCGCCAAGTTACTGAATAAATTGTGAGAATTATGATCTTGCACTAACTCTATTACTCAGATAGCGAAAAAGATCTCAAATGAGATCTCTTTCTTAGCAAAGTATTTAGGTCACTAGATGTTTCGCAATTGCACATCAGCTTCGTGCTAAAACTTGATAATAAGCTCATCTTGAGACAAGGTTTGTATCTCTGCCTTCGATTTGGCTTTAACCCGCTCCAGTAGATCAATCTCCAGTTCGTAAGGCATCACAATCTTGAGCTCTTCTACGCCTTCAATTTTTGCCAACTGAAGTAAAGTAAGAATATTGGATTCGTCACTACGATTTGCCGAAAGCGACTTCATAGCCTGATCCCACAAGCGGTCTTCAACCGATAGCGTCTCTTTTATCGTATCCTTCCATGCAAGGCTAAAGATAGGAGCAAACGTGCTCATGGCTTCCAAGAACGTCCATTTCTTATTGCAAGAAGCACCGAGAAAAGAAGTATAGTCGAACACAACACTTGTCTTGCCTAGATGTTCCATATCATCATCCCCCGTAATGTCGGCAACACAGTGTTCTCAATATCCTAGATCATGCTGGTTATAGCAATAGGATATAAAACAATGGTCTGTTATGCCCTAATTCTGTTTTAAAAAGCTATATAAAAACCAATGCGGTAACAATATGTGTACAAGAAAGTGATATAAGGAACCTGTTGCTTAATATTTTGGGTACCAAATAATATCTTGTTTCTTGAATGCTATTTTATATCAACGATTTTGCTAGCTTTTTTGTATTGTATTCTCCATCCTTTCCAGCTTGGCAGCTCCCAACGCTTTGGATAGCCTTTACGAAGTCCGTCACGATGTACGACGTAGATCAGCTTTTTCTTTACTTGGTATTCGACATCAAGATTAAGATCCCCCAAGGCTAATGTGAAGGGGTACGCGGCGGCAAAGTCATCGTATTCCCAATAAGGGATACCTTCAAAATGGAAATCGTCTTCGCTAAACAGCTCCAGTTCCGAGATATCGGCCAATTCAAGTAATGAAAGCTGCTGCGTAAACCAGCTTTCAAAGCACAGGCTATCTACATTTTCAACCGATTCAGCCTTTCCTAATGCAAGATACAGTTTCCAATGTTCTATTTGCTTGTGGCGAATGTCAGCAAAACCCGGTAATAACTGGTTATTTTTCACAGCCTCAAGCATGGGTTTAATCGCAAGCTCGCCTTTGGCTATTTCATGGCGAGTCGCTATCACTCTTCCTGCATAGATCAAGTTCATCTCAACCACAGGCTGTTCATCAACGGTGGTTACTTCACCTTGCTGCCAATCACCTAGCCCCATATCATGTAGGTTTTTTAGCTCAATAGGCATAGTGAAAGTCGCCAAGTTAAGCGTTTGCTTTACCCCCCTCCCCGGCAAGCTGTGAGTATCAAGAACTAAGCCTGCTTCATTTCTGTTAGGAAATCGGCTTTCTCTACCTAGCACCACCTCCATTTCACCGTTGCCCATCGCCTCGCGGCGTTTTAATCTGCGCACGAATACCAGCTCTGGGTGCAAACGGGTAATCGCTTCGGTCAACGATTGGTGCGAATAGCGTGAAGCTACACTTAGCTGTGGCAATTCAAACGCTTCTCGCATTTGTGAAGATAACGCCCGAGCTTCTGTTACTGCATCCCAATCAGTATTCACAGCGGAAAAATGCTCTCCTCGTAATAACCCAATCACAAGCTGAGCGTCGCACCCTAGTGGTTCTTCTTTTTCTAGCTTTTCTCGCGCTTCTTCGTTACCTGACAGACGATACAAATTAGCCGGTGTTGACAGTGCTGACGTAAGATCGACCATGGCTTCTTGAAGTGGTTTTGAAGGCATTCTTGTAACAAGATCAGCGTATAGTGCGTCAATAGGTAGCGGATAGATGCGCTTGCCGTGTTCAGTAGCAAGTCCAAACGCATCAATAGCCCCCATTGCAGTCAGAATATCAGTAGCGTGATTCAATGAACGTTCTGGCAACGGTTCTAAAAACTCAAGCTGTGTAAGTGCACTATCGCAGCTCGCTGATGCCAACATCGGTTCGGTGAGCGACTCTCGATGCATCTCAGGTGGCGTTACTTCCGACAATGCGGCATGTTCACCATACAAGCGAATGCAAATGCCATCCATAACACGTCCTGCCCTGCCACTACGCTGTTTCGCGCTCGCTTGAGAGATATGTTTCAAACTCAATGTGGTTTTGCCATTACGCTGCTCAGTGCGTCGTTCGAGCCCCGAGTCAATAACGGCAACAATATTTGGGATAGTCAGTGAAGTTTCTGCAACATTGGTCGCTAATACCACCTTCTTGTAGGATTGAACATTGAGGGCGATTTCGCGTTGCTCATCCGTGACAGAAGCATGGAGCGGGACGGCGACAATACCCTCAATACCAGAAAGCATACTCTGACATTGACTGATCTCTTTCCTGCCGGGTAAAAACACGAGGATATCACCTTCCATATCCTGTAGTGCAATCACCTCTTGCTTCACTTTCTCTTCAAGATTTCTGCTATCGGGAAGTTGCCTTGAGTCGCCAGCACGATAACCGATCGATACATGATAATTTCGTCCTTCAGCATACATACGTTTCGCACCGATGTAGGACGCAAGCTTTTGACCTTCGATCGTTGCTGACGTTACAACCAATCTATGATGGAGGCTACCCTTAAGCAACGCCACCAACAAATCTGTATCCCAACGTCGCTCGTGAAATTCATCCACAATGACGGTATCGAACTCTTCTAATTCGTTTTCAGAATACCATCGCAACGCAACGCCAGGGGTAACAAAGACCACTTGAGTGTTTTCATCAAATCGGCTTTCAAGCTTGATCGCATAACCGACAGACTCGCCTAATCGAGTCTTACTTTGATCGGAAAGGAACTGCGCGAGGGAAGTACACGCGATACGCCTAGGCTCAATCACGAGAACACGCCCTTGCTCTGCTGCCCAGATGGGTAGACGCGTTGATTTTCCCGAACCCGTTTCGGCTTCAACGATTAAATGGTGTGCTGAGAGCTGGGATAAAAAGTCACTTTTCAGAGGATCTATGGGTAGGCTTGTCATGATTTACGCGTGGCTAGTGCTAAAGCACGAAATTATATACGCAAACTTTGCCAGATTGCAGGAATATTCAGTTTACAATACGACAACGAATCCCTATCATTTTTATGTTCCTGTTCTCAAAGGTCTGTTGACCCTAACACCCTACTAAGGCATGTGATGAATAACGATAAACGCCCTCTATATATCCAATATGCAGGCCCTGCGCTTCTCAGTACTCCTCTTCTTAACAAAGGCAGTGCTTTCTCAGCAGAGGAAAGAAGCTCATTCAACCTTGAAGGTCTGCTACCAGAAAACACTGAAACAATTCAGGAACAAGTGGAACGTGCTTACCAACAATATTGTAATTTTGAAAGTGACATGGACAAGCACATCTACCTGCGCAATATCCAAGACACAAACGAAACCCTTTTCTACCGCCTAGTTCAGAACCATATATCAGAGATGATGCCGATCATCTACACGCCAACCGTTGGCGCAGCCTGTGAAAACTTCTCGAACATCTACCGCCGTGGCCGTGGTCTATTTGTTTCTTATGCTAACCGTGACCGAATTGATGACATTTTAAACAACGCATCAAACCATAACGTAAAGGTTATCGTAGTGACGGATGGTGAACGTATTCTTGGTCTTGGCGACCAAGGTATCGGGGGTATGGGTATTCCAATTGGTAAGCTGGCTCTTTACACAGCGTGTGGTGGTATTAGCCCAGCTTACACTCTGCCTATCGTACTTGATGTGGGCACAAACAACCCACAACGTCTTGCCGACCCAATGTACATGGGCTGGCGTCATCCTCGCATTACTGGCGCAGAATACGACGCATTCTTAGAAGAATTTATGCAAGCCGTTCAACGCCGTTGGCCAGATGCACTGATTCAGTTCGAAGATTTCGCACAAAAAAATGCAATGCCGTTGCTAGAGCGCTACAAAGACCGTTTCTGCTGCTTTAACGACGATATTCAAGGTACTGCGGCAGTTACTGTTGGCTCACTACTTGCCGCTTGTCAAGCTGCCGGAAACAAACTTTCGGAGCAGCGTGTCACCTTCTTAGGTGCTGGGTCGGCTGGCTGCGGTATCGCCGAGGCAATCATTGCGCAGATGGTATCGGAAGGTATTAGCGATGAGCAAGCGCGCTCGCAAGTCTTCATGGTTGACCGCTGGGGTTTACTGCAAGAAGGTATGCCTAACCTACTCGACTTCCAGCAACGTTTGGTGCAAAAACATTCAAACACCGCAGACTGGGAAGCAGAAAGCAATGGTTACTCGCTACTTGATGTCATGCGAAATGCTAAGCCAACCGTACTGGTCGGTGTTTCTGGCGCACCTGGTCTGTTTAGTGAAGATGTCATTAAAGAAATGCACAAACATTGCGCTCGCCCAATCGTCTTCCCGCTGTCGAATCCAACCAGTCGTGTAGAAGCAACACCTAACGACATTATTCGCTGGACAAATGGTGAAGCGCTCGTTGCAACCGGTAGTCCATTTGATCCTGTGGTACTCGAAGGTAAAACTTACCCAATCGCACAATGTAATAACAGTTACATCTTCCCAGGAATCGGGCTTGGCGTTCTTGCTGTTCAAGCAAAACGTGTTACCAACGAAATGCTAATGGAATCGAGCCGTGCTCTGGCGACATGTTCTCCACTTGCTATAAATGGTCAAGGCGCGCTACTGCCACCGCTTGAAGCGATTCATTCAGTATCGAAGAAAATTGCTTTCGCCGTTGCTAAAAAAGCAATCGAACAAGGTGTTGCACTCGAGATCACTGACGAAGCGCTAGAAGAAGCTATCGATGGCTCTTTCTGGCAACCCGTCTACCGTCGATACAAACGTACCGCATTCTAAAAAAAACGCTCTGAACAACCAAATAAAACCCAGCAAGCGCTGGGTTTTTATTCCTGCCACCAATATCTCGCCTTTACGATCTGAAATGTCCAACTAAATAACTTCATGCTATTCTCCACAAATCAGTTACCTACTGCTTTACTTTCATGGATTACCTAAACCTTTTAGGCGGATACCTTCGCCCCTATCTAACTGAGATTTCTACTGCATTAATAGCCTGCATTTTGGTTATGGCTGGCGGTGAAATTAACGCTTTACTGAGGAAGTTATTAAGAAACACCAACTTTGCCCTCAGAACTGTCGCATTTGTCTTGATTAACGCGTTTGGTTACGGCTTAATCATTGTCAAAGCAACACCTTACCTATCTCGGACATTACGCGGGCTTGAGGCTGGCATCATGTTTTCCATCGTATTGTTTTGCTTTATGTTAATTGGCTTATGGGCACAGCGGAACCGACAAATTTAGTGCGTAGATTATTTCATCACGAAACCCCAAAAAAAACTTGGCGAAGATTGGTGCTAAGAGTATTCGCATGGCTACCGCTTGTGTTAGTCCTCTTTACTGTTTCTTTATATGCTATCGATCGATGGGTTTCTTACCAAGCCAGAGACCAGCTCTTTACCGACACCGAACAAATCGAATCTTTCGATGTTGCTGTCGTTCTGGGTACCAGTAAATATCTAGGAAAAATTCTCAATGAGTACTACACCAATCGCATCGACGCGGCAATTGAACTTTATCAGCAAGGCAAGGTAGATAACTTCCTTCTGAGTGGAGATAACGCACATCGCTCTTACAATGAGCCTTGGACAATGAAACGTGATCTCCTCAAAGCAGAAGTGCCTGAAGAGAACATTTTTTTAGATTATGCAGGGTTTCGTACCCTAGATTCGGTCGTCAGAGCCAAAGAAATTTTTGATACCAATGATTTTCTGATTATTTCGCAGCAATTCCATTGCGAACGTGCGATATTTATCGCTAATTCTCATAACATTGATGCCAAGTGCTTTGCGGTCGCGGGACCATCCAAACACTCTGGTTTTCAAGTACGGATGAGAGAAGTATTTGCACGCGCCAAAGCTGTGCTTGATATTTACATCACTAATGCAAAACCAAAGTTCCTTGGGCCTAAAGAACCAATTTTAATTGAACAACTTCCACAGCAAGACACTGAGCAGAGTTTTGTCGAAAAACCCGTCGCTGTTAGTCAAACTGAACACTAGTCACCACCTGATTTCTTCACTGGCACAGAATTGCCCGAGACGACGCAGTAAAAACTGCTACAATGACGGCCTAAAACAAAGAGGGTTAACCCTCATTAGAATAAGAGCACTGTCATGTCTTTATTAGCTAAAGGTACGCTAAGCAAAATGCGCGCCTCTCTCGAAAATACGGTTCATTATCGACTTCCGGTTGGTGATGAATTAGTTGACCTCTCCCCTTTCATTGGTAAGAGCATTACGCTCACTCATACTGGTAATATCTTCTGTAGTTCTTGTGGCAAAAAAACCAAGAAAAGCTATTCGCAGGGGCACTGCTTTGTTTGTATGAAAAAGCTCGCCAGTTGCGATATGTGCATCATGAAGCCTGAAACGTGTCACTACGATCAGGGAACTTGTCGCGAGCCGCAATGGGGAGAGGAAAACTGCATGGTTGATCATTTCGTCTATTTATCAAACACCTCAAGTTTGAAAGTGGGCATCACTCGCCACACTCAAATCCCGACCCGCTGGATCGATCAAGGTGCTACTCAAGGCTTGCCGATTTTCAAAGTGAAGACTCGTCATATTTCAGGCCTTATCGAGGTTGAGCTGGCAAAACACATTGCGGATAAGACTAACTGGCGCACCCTGTTAAAAGGTGATGGAGAGCCAATGGCTCTAGAAGAAAGATTTGCTGAACTCTTGCCTTTAGTTGAAGAAAAAATCGCTGAAATCAAACAGCAGTTTGGCGAGGATGCAATTGAGATCCTTAGTGAGAATATCACTGCAATCAGCTACCCAGTGGAGCAGCACCCTACAAAAATTACTTCTCATAACTTCGACAAAAATCCAGAAGTGGCGGGTATTCTGCAAGGAATTAAAGGTCAGTACCTGATCTTTGATACCGGAGTTATCAATATTCGTAAGTTCACTTCTTATGAAGTGGAAGTCAGCGCTTAACGGTGAACTAAAAAGACCTCCACTTAGGAGGTCTTTGTCTAAATAGGTTATCGTTCAAGAATAATCTTTAGCTCATCGAACAGAATATCCACTTCTTCTAATGTGTTGTAATGCATAAAGCCAATTCGTACCACACCACCACTTGCTTCTAAATCAAGCTGGCGAACCAACCCAAGCGCGTAGAAATGTCCATTCCAAACACAGATATTTCTTTCTCCGAGCTTCTTAGCAATAAACTCAGGAGAGTGGTGATCAAAAGTTAAGGCGAAGGTCGGCGTTCTTAGCTCGCTGTTAGCTTCCAACTTACCAAACAGATTCACTCCTTCGAGTTCAGATAATCGGCTAAGAAAGCGTTCGCTAATCGCTGATTCATGCTGGTTAAACTGCTTAAATGAGTCAACTAATCTTTCCCTTAGTGACGCGTTACTTTTACCCCACTGCGACAGATATTTCACTGCGGCAATTACGCCAGCTAAACCTTCAAAGCTTTGTGTACCCGTTTCAAAACGCCCCGGACCTTCATTTGTCGCAGGTTCAACTTTGTATGGCTTCAAAGTTTGTAGCCATTCCGGCGCGATGTAGGCGATACCCACATGTGGCCCAAAGAATTTATACGCAGAGCATGCTAAGAAATCACAGCCAAGCTCTTGCACGTCGACTAAATGATGCGGTGCATAGTGAACAGCGTCTACGTAAACCTTAGCCCCCACGTGATGCGCGGCTTCGACAACGCGTTGAACATCAACAATTGAGCCTGTTGTGTTCGACGCATAGGTCATAGCAACGAGCACAGTCTTATCATTGATCAGCGAAAGTAAGTGTTCGATATCAAGACCGCAGTCACTTTCATCAACACGCGCTTGATGAACAACCGCACCTTTGTCTTCTGCGGCTTGTTGCCAGCTTGAGACATTCGAGTAATGATCGAGAGCAGTAACAATCACTTCATCGCCGGCTTGCCAATCTCGGCTGATTGCACGGCTTAACTGAAAGGTTAACGACGTCATATTGGCGCCAAACACTATGTTGTTGCTTGATTCTGCATTAACCAAGGCTTGGGCATACTCACGTGCTTGCTTCATTAAATCAGTCGTTTGCTGACTCGAAAAGTAATGACCACCCAAGTTAGAGTTAAAGAACCCCAAATAAGCCTGCATCGCTTCAAGTACAGACTTTGGTACTTGAGAGCCGCCCGGACCATCTAAAAAGATAACAGGCAAGTCATTATGTGTTTGACCAAGAGCACTAAACTGCGCTCTTGCTAAATTAGGAGTGAAGCTCATTCACACTGTCCTTTGCGGTTAACACAAATACATCCATATGCCCCGCTTCACCCTCAATAACCGAGCGAATTGGTGTAGCATTATGCCAAAGTTTGTCGTCAGCTAGCATGGCGACTTCACCACTATGCAATGCTTTGCGAAAGAAAGGGGCTTCATTGAAACTGCTGTAAACCATAATATCGCCGCCCTCAATATTGTGACGACCCATACCCACTACTGCGAGATGTTCAAATCCATCTTGGTGGACACCTTCTGGCGCAACCTGAGTCTCGTCGTAAACAGCCGAGATACGAATTTGGTGAATCTCGATCTCATGACCATCATCGAGATGATTAGAATGCGCAAATAGCTGACACATTTCACGCATACCGTCACTATTCATGATCGACTTTTCGATCGGTTCAAACTGGCGAACCACGTTACCCTGAAAGCGATTAATATCGTCACTTTGAACGAATTCACTCTTATTCAAATCGACCACGTTGCCATCTTGAAATGTCACTACGGAGTAGCGCCTTAAACGATACTGGCCGTCAGCATGCTCGGTATGAGGCAGTTGAGTAAACGAAGGGGCCAGTTGTGAAATCGCAGCATCACTTAACTTGGTCAGCTGTAGGGTAGTTTCGCGCTGATGTAACATCATCATCTCCTTAATGAATGTACATACCTATAATATGATTAACATCTTATTCACATTCATTATTTACGCACTTGTATTGCCAGATCAATAATTTTTAGCATTTCAATCCATCATTTTATATCTTTAAGAATATATACCCACCCAGAAGCAAAATAACAGTGATTAAATCCAGACCTAAAAAGCCATGAGTCCAAAAACTAGATGAGTTCACTAGAGCCAACTAATTTTCTTATCAACATCAATGAGTTATAAATATGAATACCAAATTGGCAGATAACGTTTGCGTTCTAATCTATAACCAATTATTACATTCTCTTCCCTTGCTAACCCTTTTAATGGCCCCATATATTCCATACAATCGAATCAAATAAATGAATAAGCGTCACCGCTAATGGAGCACAAATGAGCGACGTAAAACACAGCCATCTTTTAATCCTTGGTTCCGGTCCTGCTGGCTACACTGCCGCAGTTTATGCTGCCCGCGCAAACTTAAATCCCGTTCTGGTGACAGGTATGCAACAAGGTGGTCAGTTAACGACAACAACTGAAGTTGAAAACTGGCCTGGCGATCCTGAAGGCTTAACTGGTCCTGGTCTAATGGATCGAATGAAAGAGCATGCTGAACGCTTTGAAACTGAAATTCTTTTTGATCACATCAATGAGGTTGATTTCAGCAGGCGCCCTTTCCGTCTCAAAGGTGATAGCGGTGAATACACATGTGATGCGCTTATTATTTCAACAGGTGCCTCAGCTAAGTATTTAGGTCTAGAATCTGAAGAAGCATTCAAGGGCCGTGGTGTTTCGGCTTGTGCAACTTGTGATGGTTTCTTCTACCGTAACCAAAAAGTTGCTGTTGTTGGTGGTGGTAATACCGCAGTTGAAGAAGCACTTTACCTTTCGAACATTGCTTCTGAAGTTCACTTAGTCCACCGCCGTGATAGCTTCCGCGCTGAAAAAATTCTAGTTAAACGCCTAATGGATAAAGTAGAGAATGGCAACATCATTCTTCATACTGACCGTATTTTGGAAGAAGTCGTTGGTGACGACATGGGTGTGACGGGCGTGCGAATCAAAGATACTCAGTCAGACAATATCGAACAAATTGATGTGATGGGCGCATTTATTGCGATTGGCCACCAGCCAAACACCTCAATCTTTGAAGGTCAGCTAGAGATGAAAGACGGTTACATCATCGTTCAATCCGGCCTAGAAGGTAATGCAACACAAACTAGCGTCCCTGGTGTTTTTGCCGCTGGTGATGTCATGGACCATAACTACCGTCAGGCGATTACTTCTGCCGGTAGTGGTTGTATGGCGGCACTGGATGCTGAGCGTTACCTAGATGCACTTGCTGATAACAAATAGCCTGTATCAATACCACTACCGAGCTAAGTTTAAATAATATTTTTCATTTTTGGCTCAAAACCTTAAAGCCCTGCGGTATTCCCGCGGGGCTTTCTTTTGTATAATGCGCAACTCCAAAACTTTATAATAATTCTCATTAAGCCTTCACGATGGATAAAAAGAAACAAAGCAGCTTGAATCAATGGCTCAAGCAGCAAAGTAAGCTCGCCAAGCGGTGGCTTATGACTGCTGTTGGTCTCGGTGTTCTTTCAAGCATATTCCTTTTAGCTCAGGCCGCTCTGCTTGCAACAATCTTGCACCAACTAATTATCGAACAAGTTGACAAATATGAGTTGGTCCCTTATTTCCTTGGCTTAGTTGCCGTGGTCGGAGTACGCTCCCTGTGCTCTTGGGGACGCGAAATCGCTGGTTATCGATGTGGTGAGCAGATCCGTGTTTACATTCGCCAATTGATCTTGGATAAGCTACGCGAACTCGGCCCAGCTTACATTAAGGGTAAACCTGCGGGGGCTTGGGCAACTCTTTTGCTTGAACAAGTCGAAGATATGCATGATTTTTTTGCTCGCTACCTACCTCAAATGTCGCTTTCTGTGCTAGTTCCGTTTGTCATTTTAATTGTTGTCTTCCCTGTTAACTGGGCGGCAGGTTTAATTTTCTTGGTTACAGCTCCTTTGGTTCCACTGTTTATGGCATTGGTGGGAATGAAAGCCGCTGACGCGAACCGCAAGAACTTCAAAGCTCTACAGCGTTTATCCGGTCACTTTTATGACCGACTTCAAGCCATGACAACTATACGCTTATTCGACAGAACTGCGGCTGAAACCGAAGTGATGCGCGGTGCATCTGAAGTATTTAGAGTTCGCACTATGGACGTACTAAAAATCGCATTTTTGTCGTCTGCAGTACTTGAGTTCTTTACTTCTATCTCAATTGCCTTAACTGCGGTTTACTTCGGCTTTGCCTTCATCGGTGAACTGAACTTTGGCGACTATGGTGTAGGAGTTACATTATTTGCTGGATTATTTATCCTTGTTCTTGCACCCGAATTTTACCAACCTTTGCGCGATCTCGGCACTTTTTACCACGCGAAACAGCAAGCTGTTGGCGCAGCAGAAAGCATTGTTGAGTTCCTAGAAACAGATGTAGAGACAGTTCGCTCTGGGTCAGCGCAGCTTTGCGAGAAGGACTCTGTCGCCATCACCGCAAAAGATCTCGAAGTTTACTCCCCTGAAGGGCATAAGCTTCTTGGCCCTGTCAGCTTCACATTGTCATCTGCGCAGACAACAGCACTTGTTGGCCCAAGCGGCGCGGGTAAAACGACTTTGGTCAATGCTATATTGGGGTTCTTGCCTTACAAGGGCTCCCTGACGATTAATAGTATTGAACGTACAGACCTCGACCTAAACAACTGGCGAAGAAAAATAAGTTGGGTAGGCCAAAACCCGTTGCTATTGCATGGTTCCATACGTGACAACATCACGCTTGGTAAAACGAACGTGAGTAACGAAGTAATCAAGCAAGCACTCGAAGAATCTTACTCTGCAGAATTTGTTAACCAACACGGGCTTGATTATGCCGTCTCGGATCGCTCAGGTGGTTTGTCGGTTGGGCAGGCTCAACGCTTAGCATTGGCACGTGCAATGGTGCAAAACGGTGATTTTTGGTTGCTTGACGAACCAACAGCGAGTTTAGACGCGCGTAGTGAGCGACTGGTCATGCAAGGCTTGAACAATCAAATCAAAGGCAAGACCACTTTGATGGTCACCCACCAGCTTACACCACTAAAAAATGTCGGACAGATCCTAGTCATGAAAGATGGTAAGGTTGTTCAATCTGGACAGTTCAGCGAACTTGCACAAGCTGATGGCTTGTTCCGCGATATGCTGTCGTCAAACCAAGCGCTTATCCAGGCAAATAAGGGGAACTTAGATGCGTGATTTACTTCCCTACTTAAAGTTATATAAAAAGCATTGGTTTGGTCTTTCACTTGGAATGCTATTAGCCTTTCTAACCTTAGCGGCATCAATTGGCTTGCTTACTCTCTCTGGCTGGTTCCTATCAGCGGCGGCGGTTGCTGGCCTAACCATAGCAAGAGAAACATTCAACTACATGTTACCGGGGGCATTTGTCCGTGGTTTTGCAATGGGCAGAACTGCTGGTCGTTGGGGTGAACGGGTTGTGAGTCACAACGCAACGTTTAAGCTCCTAACCGACTTACGTGTCTTTTTCTTTTCTAAGCTCGCACCACTGATCCCAGGCCGCGTATCTAATCTTCGCGATGCAGATCTATTAAACCGTCTTGTAGCCGATATTGATGCTATGGACCATGTCTACTTAAGACTGGTTAGCCCAATGATTGTCGGCACTCTGGGGATCTTGGGCCTAACAGCCCTCGTAAGCTGGTTTGACTCACAACTAGGCTTATCCCTTGGGGCAATTATGTTTACAATTTTGCTTACTTGGCCCGTTCTGTTTTACAAACTGGGTAAACGCAACGGCGGTGAATTAACGCAAAACAAAGCGGATTTACGTATCGCTACCCTAGATTGGATACAGGGATACAGTGAGCTCACGTTGTTTGGTGCAGAAGAACGCTACCGCAATGCGATCCTAGATACACAACAAAAACTGCTCAAAAATCAGTTTTTTAATGCTCACTTTTCTGGGCTAGCGCAAGCCTTACTGTTGCTGGCTAACGGCTGGACGATTGTGCTAATGCTTTGGTTGGCGGCTGACGGTGTGGGCGGCAATACTCCAGATCCGATGATCGCTCTGGTCGCGTTTGCCACAATGGCGAGTGTTGAACTTTTGATGCCAATTGCTGGCGCGTTCCAACATCTAGGCCAGACACTAACTTCAGCTCGCAGGCTTAATGATATTACTCAATCAGAACCTGACGTTTATTTCCCTGAGAAAGATACTGAGCATGATCAGCAATTTTCAATCGAATATAAAGGGGTCTCTTTCCACTACCCTGATGCAAACAACGATGCCATTAAACGCATCGAGTTAGCGATTCCAGCGCAGCACAGAATTGCGATTGTCGGTCAAACTGGCTCTGGCAAATCGACCCTTCTACAATTGCTCAACCGCTATTGGGATGTTCAACAAGGCTGCATCGAAATCTCGGGTAAGCCAATTCAACATTGGAGTGAGAGTCAGCTTCGCCAAACCATTAGCGTTGTGAGCCAACGTGTCGATATTCTTAACGGCTCACTGCGTGACAACCTAGCCATGGCTAAACCGTTAGCAGATGACGATGAACTTGCTCAGGTTCTGTCTAAAGTCGGGCTGGCTAAGCTTCTCGACGAAGCAGGTTTAGACACATGGCTCGGCGACGGTGGTCGACAGCTTTCCGGCGGTGAAAAGCGCCGCATTGGTATTGCGCGTGCCCTACTACACAATGCCCCAATTCTGCTACTTGATGAGCCTACCGAAGGTTTGGACAAGCGGACAGAGCAACAAATAATGCAACTATTTGAGCAGCATTTTGTTAGCAAAACTGTGGTGTTTGTTACCCACCGTTTGGTTGATTTAGACAAGATGGATTCAATTTGTTTAATCGAGCAAGGTGAAATTGTTGAGCATGGCAGCCATCAAGAATTGATGGAACGACAAGGTCGCTACTTCGCACTTAGTCAGACACTGTAAAAAATAGCTAAAATGCCCCAGCCTGCGCTGGGGCATTTTGTATAGTTATATAAATATGCTTTAAGAGAGTTTCCATGTCTGAAGATCGAGATGGTCCTATCCCTAACCCGTGCATCCGTCACTGCTGCTTGGATCAAGATGACATTTGCTTAGGCTGCTATCGTTCATTGGACGAAATACTACGATGGTCACAATCAACCAATGAGCAAAGGCACGAGATATTGAGAGCCTGTACTCAACGTAAAGTCGAGCGAAAAGGTCGTTGGACTTAGGCCAGATAACTAGCTTTGAAGCTTTAGTGATGGATTTGTTGGCCAGTATACTCTCTTAGAGACTCCAGCCGCATTGGTTTAGCAAAATAGAATCCTTGGTAAACATCGCAACCTAATTGTCTTAGCGCTGCGACTTCTTTTGAGGTCTCGACCCCTTCTGCAACAGTACCTAATCCAAGCTGCTGTGACATATGTAAAACACTCGCAAGCATAGAGTAAGATTTGTCATTTGAGAGCATATCAGAGACAAAACTCTTATCTATCTTAACTTCGCAGATTGGTAAGTGCTTGAGTAAGCTCAGCGATGAATATCCAGTGCCAAAATCGTCAAGTGAAACTCGAATCGAATGTCTTTTCAACTCCCCAAGCAGAGCAGTTATTTTGTGTAAGTCTTCAACAAATACACTCTCTGTTACTTCGAGGATTAACCTCCGTTGTTCAAACTTGTATTTATGAACCAATTTGAGTACTTTGCTTACAAAATCCTCACTATTCAACTGTTTGACAGAGACATTGATCGCTACATCAAACTGACAATTGGTGTCCTTAGCCAGTTGACTCATGTCAGACAACGCACGCTCCAATACAAAATCCCCTAGTCGCGGCATAAAACCGCAGTTTTCAGCGACAGCGATGAATTTGTCTGGTGGTATAGGGCCTAACTCAGGGTGTTCCCATCTTAGCAAAGCCTCGACACCTCTAAGCTCTTTCAGGGCATTCACCTGTGGTTGATAGACTACGAACAATTCGCTACGGTCAATCGCGCCTTTTAAAGCAAGTTCAATCCTGCTTCTTTCAATGTACTCATGCAAGAAACGCTCTTGATAGAAAATTACGCTACTACGAGCTTTTTTTGCCACTGCCATCGCTAATTCAGCATTTCGTTTTACTTCATCCCCGCTGAACTCACCACCTAAGTTAACAGCAATGCTGACGCTGCAAGTCAGATCAATCTCTAACTCACGAAAGGCAAACGGCTGTTTAAACGTGTCACAAAGTCGGTCCCCTAGCCTAGTAAGGTAGGTTTCATCTGTTGAGTTTGTCAGTAAGACGAATTCATCACCACCAAAACGATAGAGTTTGTGCTCACTATCAATGCATTCTTTGAGCCTGTAAACCACTGACTTCAGCACTGTGTCTCCCGCTTGGTTACCAAAATTGTCGTTGATCACTTTGAAACCGTCGATGTTTAAACTAAGTACGCTATAACTGGCCGGCGGTAGGAAAGATGAGAGCGCTTTGTCGAAGCTAAATAGATTCTCTATTCCAGTAAGATAGTCGTGGTGAGCCTGATAACTGAGCTCTTCTTGTTTTCTTCGCTCGTTAGTCGCAATGCTCCTAAACAAGAAAAACATCACAACAATTCCAATCAAATATAGTAATACGATGACGGGTAATTGAGAAAGAAAGCTACTGATGACAACCCTTTTCTTCACTTCTGTTGCCACCCAAAGCCCATATTTGTCAATGTATGTAGCCGCCGAGATAGAGCGCCGCTCAGGGTGGTCTAATTCGTGGACAACAACGTGACCAGAGGACTTAATTTCCTTTATGCTTAACCCCGTCAAGCGTTGAAGTCTAGCAACACTTAAGTCAACATCTCGTTGCCGTATTTGGTACTTGTAAACAGACCTATCATAAATTTTTTCTCGTGGTGCGATTTGGAAAAATCTATCCTGCTCACGATAAAGAAAGATATCGTACTCTTGCCCTTCAGTGGTTTTACTGAAGGTTCTAAAATAGTGAAAGCCATTTTTTAAAGAAACAGCGATCTCCAATACGAACATGGGCTCTCCTGTATCTCCAATCAAAAGCTTGCGAAATGGGACGATGAGCTTGTCCAGTTTTTCGTGATAATAGGTCCGCCCAATGACGGTGCTTTTGTTGACGAGAGCCTGTTGGAAAGTATCGCGTGTTTCAGGTTGACTAAGCAGGTTTTTGTGTGACCCCGCGACTTGAGGCGCAGTTACGATAGCGTCACCATCAACCGAGTACAAAGTAACCGATATGATGGCATTATCTAGGTCAACGGTTTCTGAGAGTAATTCGTAGGTGTCTTCATTTTCTGCATAGACGTCAAAGCTGGTCAGGTAGGTACCAACGATATCGAGGATGGTTTTGAACTGAGTTAATGAAGAGTCAAACGCCCTTGCGGTCAGGCTGGTTAGATTTTGTTGTCTCTCAGCATAGTCCCGATAGTTATTATGGTACAGATGATAAACAGCCCCAAAGGTAGCTGCTGTCCACAAAAACAGAATCAGGTAGAAGGCTAACCAAATATTCTTCTTAATAAATGCCATTTAGTCTAAATCCGTTGAACCTAATACTTTGTCTTCGCTACCTCAAGAATAGTGTAAAAATCGTTAGGCTTCTTGTGTAACTATAAGTAGTGTGCCTAAAACTGCCCCTTCAAGTTATGATTGAAAATATCAAGAAAGTTATCAATTTCGTGGAGCAAATAAAAAAGAGCAGCACTCAATGAGTGCTGCTCTTTTTAATGTCCAATAGCTTCTAGCGCTGTGTATTGCGTGCGTTTGGCTTGCCTGCACCTTTTTTAGGTTTACGGCGTGACGGATTGTTACTACGGCCACCGCCGCTGTTTACCCGCTCTTCGTGACGCTTAACTGCACGGCGAATCTTCTGACTGCGTGAGCGTTCACGTTTTCGAGATGAGTTTGCTTTGTTTTCATCAAGCAATGTCTCTCTCTCTGGGCGAAGCTCAACCAACTCACGTAGATAGTTAACCTCTTTAAGATCCAGTTCCATCCATCCACCGCGAGGCAGTTTCTTGTCTAGGTAAATGTCACCGTAACGTACACGTTTTAAGCGGCTAACCGTAGTATCTTGAGATTCCCACAAACGACGAACCTCACGGTTACGACCTTCGTTAATCGCTACGTAGAAAGTGTGGTTCATACCATCACCACCCGCGTAAACAACATCTTCGAAGCGAGCCATACCGTCTTCAAGTTCAACACCACGAACTAGATTCTTCACCTTCTGTTCATTCACTTCACCAAATACACGTACTAAGTACTCACGTTCTACTTGGCGGCTTGGGTGCATTAAGCGGTTAGCCAATTCGCCATCAGTGGTAAATAGCAGTAAGCCCGAAGTATTCGCATCAAGACGGCCAACAGAAATCCAACGAGAACCGCGGATTTTTGGCAGACGATCAAAAACAGTACGACGACCTTCTGGGTCATGACGAGTACACAGTTCACCTTCCGGCTTGTAGTATGCCAATACGCGACAAATCACTTCTTCCTGCGCTTTAGCAGAAACAGTGTGACCGTCGATACGCACAACTGCATTTTCGTCTTCTAGTCGTTCGCCAAGTTTAGCAACGATACCGTTCACGCTCACACGACCCGCTTTAATCAAAGCTTCTAGTTCGCGTCGAGAGCCATGACCAGCTCGAGCCAATACTTTCTGTAGTTTTTCGTTCATTTATCTACCTATGTGTCGTCTTCTCAGACGTCGAATAAACAAGTGCGACCCAAAATCGCGGTCGCACATTATCGCAAAAAGTGTGGTGAAAATCACGCACTTTTGACTATTCGAATGGAGCAGGATCACCTGAGCCAACACGGGCAATGATTGGTTCATCATTACTGAAATCAACCACTGTCGTTGGTTGCTCGCCTAAGTATCCACCGTTTAGGATACAATCAACCGCATGCTCTAGTTTGTCGCGAATGTCCTCTGGGTCAGATTCGGTCGTATCGTTACCCGGTAAGATAAGCGATGTTGACATCAACGGCTCGCCAAGCGCTTCGAGTAAGTCGAGGGCAATTTGGTTATCTGGCACGCGGATACCAATCGTCTTACGCTTGGCATTCATTAAGCGGCGCGGAACTTCCTTAGTCCCTTTAAAAATAAAGGTGTACGGCCCAGGCGTATTGTTCTTCAGCAGACGAAATGCCGTATTATCCACACGAGCATAAAGAGATAGCTCAGATAAATCGCGGCACAACAAAGTAAAGTTGTGCTTATCATCTAAACGACGAATCTGACAGATACGCTCCAGTGCCTGTTTATTTTCAAGCTGACAACCCAATGCGTAGCCCGAATCCGTAGGGTAAATCACTACCCCACCATTACGAATGATTGCTACAGCCTGATTGATCAAGCGAGCCTGAGGGTTTTCTGGGTGTACGTAAAAAAACTGGCTCATTGTAATTCCTCATTATCGAGTCTCACGACTCTATAGTTAATTGGTATTGTTCGAATCCACTGACGAAGGCTCAATACCCCAATCTTTCCATACAGGTTCAACGCCCGATGGAAGCCATAAATTTCGTCCTAACTCCATCCAAGGTGAAGGATAATGAAAGTCGCTGCCTTGAGAGGCTAATAGATTGTATTGTATAGCATAATCCGCCAAGTTGCGCCTTTCTTGTTGCCCTTGTTGAGGTTGAGCAACTTCCATCGCATCTCCTCCTGCTTCAACAAAAGCACTGATTAGCCGTTTTATCCATTTAGCGGTTAGATCATAGCGCCCTGGGTGAGCCAGTACAGCCTGCCCACCAGCGGCATGAATTGCTTCAATCGCTTCTTTCATTGTGCACCAGTTTGGCGGCACATAACCCGGATTATTGCGCGTTAGGTATTTCTTAAACACTTGCTGCATCGTTTTCGCATAGCCGTTATCGACCAACCATTTAGCGAAATGGGCCCGCGTGATTGGCGCGTCACCAGCAATTACTTTTACATCTTCGAGCACACCTTCTTGAGTTGCTTTTTCAAGGCGCTGAGCAATCATTTCAGCGCGTGCTACTCTATGATTTTTCTGTTTTACGATCAGTTCATTGAGTGCTTGAGACTCTGGGTCGATATTCAAACCTACAATGTGAATATCTTTATTCTGCCAAACGGTAGAAATTTCAATTCCGTTGATTATCCGCAATGACAGATTGTTGTCTTGGACATATTGATGCGCGGGCGCCAATGCATCGACGGTATCGTGATCGGTGATCGCTAACACATCAAGTTGAAAGCCAAGGGCTCTATCTATTAATTCATGTGGAGGCAGTCTTCCATCTGAGGCGGTCGTATGACTGTGTAAATCAATTCTCATAATTTTGTTTTTTTAGTTGACTTTTTACCCCTGCACTAGTTAACTAGTACACAAATACGAAGTACCTGACTTAAGGCTCACTATGTTACAAGACATTAACCAAAACCATAAAGCAAAACTTGCTGCTGACACTATGAATAATAGTTCAGCTGATCTTGCTTGGTGGCGCACTTGGACAAGTTCTTGGTGGGCTAACGTGTACTTCTAAATCATAGAATTCAAGTTTCAAAAGCCCGCTACCAAAGCGGGCTTTTTTGTTTTGTAATCTGTCTCACATTTAAGTGCTTAAACAATCGTCAAATTTAACCAAAACCTGATTGGGTGACCGTTTGCTTTATGCGACTATGTACGGCAGGAAGTAAAAATTTTAGAGAAAGGAGGTCTTGTGAACAAGGCCATTGAAATCAAGAAGCTAGGTAACATCGAGTTAATTCGAAGTACGGCCCCGTATGCCCAAGATCCTACGCAGCTGTTCCACACGCTATGTGAAAACAAAACCGACAGCCTGTTATTGGAATCTGCTGAAATCGACTCAAAGCAGGACCTACAAAGCCTTCTTATTGTTGACTCAGCGGTGCGCATCGTTTGTTACGGACATACGGTGACAATGACCGCGTTAACCGACAATGGTAAAAACCTGCTTTCTCACCTTACGCACAACATTAATCCGAGTATTCAACATACATTTAACGGCAGCGTACTGGTACTGGAATACAGTGAACCGTGCAACACCTTGGATGAAGACTCCCGACTACGTGAAGCCTCTTCTTTTGATGCACTGCGCTTGATTCAGCACAGCTTCGATATCGCAGAGCTGCACAAGCACGCGATCTTTATCGGTGGTTTATTTGCCTATGATTTAGTGGCTAATTTTGAGCCTTTGGGTGATGCAGCTCAATCAAACCAATGTCCTGACTACGTTTTTTATGTTGCGGAGACCTTACTGGTTGTCGATCATCAAAAGCAGTCATGTGAGCTTCAAGCTGCCCTGTTCGCCACCGACGCTTGCAAACCTGAATTAACTGCTCGTATCGAAGAGATTAGTGCCGCCTGTGCCAATTTAAAAACGCTACCAAAAGCAGTACCGGCTGCTGATACTCACGCAGAGCCAAGCATTTCTGATACTGACTTCTGTCAGATTGTGCGCGACTTAAAAGAGTTTGTGGTTAAAGGCGATGTTTTCCAAGTAGTGCCATCACGTCGCTTTACCTTACCTTGCCCTTCTCCACTGGCGGCTTATAAAGAGCTAAAACAGAGCAACCCAAGCCCTTACATGTTCTACATGCAAGATGAGCTTTTCACTCTGTTCGGCGCTTCGCCAGAAAGTGCCCTTAAGTACGAAACTCAATCAAACCAAGTTGAAATCTACCCAATTGCTGGTACGCGCCGCCGTGGTAAACGACCAAATGGCGAAATTGACTTTGATCTAGATAGCCGTATTGAACTAGAGCTGCGCACAGATAAAAAAGAGAATGCTGAGCACATGATGCTGGTCGATTTAGCACGCAATGATGTGGCTCGTATCTCTCAAGCAGGCACTCGCCACGTTGCGGACTTACTTAAAGTCGACCGCTACAGCCATGTAATGCACCTAGTTTCACGAGTAGTAGGTCAACTACGTGATGACTTAGATGCCCTACACGCTTATCAAGCTTGTATGAACATGGGCACGCTAACTGGTGCGCCGAAAATCCGCGCAATGCAATTGATTCGAGATGTCGAGGGAGCCCGCCGCGGCAGCTATGGCGGCGCAGTGGGCTATCTTACTGGAGAAGGAACATTAGATACTTGTATCGTGATTCGCTCTGCTTACGTAGAAAATGGCATCGCGCAAGTTCAAGCCGGCGCTGGGGTTGTTTTCGATTCAGATCCACAAGCTGAGGCTGACGAAACCCGCGGTAAGGCTCAAGCAGTAATCTCTGCTATTCAATCAGCACATAAGGAGTAGCATCGAGATGGCAAATATCGTTTTTATCGACAACTTCGATTCGTTTACCTATAACCTGGTGGATCAATTCCGCTCATTAGGTCACGACGTGACTATCTACCGTAACAACATCGCGGCAGAGGTCATTGAATCGACAGTCGCTAACTTAGATAACCCAGTGGTGCTGTTATCTCCAGGTCCGGGGGCTCCGTCAGAAGCGGGCTCAATGCCAGAGATTATCCAGCGTCTTAAAGGCAAAGTACCTATGATTGGTATTTGTTTAGGTCACCAAGCAATCGTCGAAGCCTATGGCGGCACCGTTGCTGGTGCGGGTGAAATCATTCACGGTAAAGTATCGATGATGGAACACCAAAACCACGACACCTATGCTGGGCTACCTTCTCCTCTTGCCATTGCTCGTTACCATTCATTAGTCGCAACCGAAGTACCATCGTCTTTAACCATCACGGCTGAAGTTGATGATTTGGTGATGTCTGTAGTACAAGAGCAAGATAAGGTGTGTGGTTTCCAATTCCACCCAGAATCAATTATGACTACCTACGGTGCAACGCTGCTAGCTAATGCCATTGAGTGGGCTCTAAAGAAGAACGACAAATAAGGAACAAGGTCATGGAACAGATTATCAACAAACTTTACGAGCAAGAGTCACTGAGCGAGCAAGAAAGCCAACAGCTTTTTGACGTTATTATCCGCGGTGAGTTAGACCAAATTCTAATGGCGTCAGCCCTAACTGCGCTAAAAATTAAAGGCGAGACCCCAGACGAGATTGCTGGCGCAGCAAAAGCGTTGTTAGCCAATGCGAACCCATTCCCACGACCAGATTATGACTTTGCTGATATTGTAGGAACAGGCGGAGACGGTCATGACACCATCAATATTTCGACCACATCTGCATTTGTCGCAGCCGCATGTGGTTTAAAAGTTGCGAAACATGGTAACCGAAGCGTTTCAAGTAAGTCTGGTTCTTCAGACCTGCTCGATAAATTTGGTATTAACCTAGCGATGAGTGCTGAAGACACGCGCAATGCGGTCGACGAAATCGGCGTCGCATTCTTGTTTGCGCCGCAATATCACAGTGGTGTACGTCACGCGATGCCTGTTCGTCAAACGATGAAAACGCGTACGATCTTCAATATCCTTGGTCCACTAATTAACCCTGCCCGTCCAAACATCGAGCTTATGGGTGTATACAGTAAAGAGTTGGTTCGCCCTATCGCAGAAACCATGCTTAAGATGGGTATGAAGCGAGCAGCGGTTGTCCACGGTAGTGGCTTAGATGAAGTCGCGATTCACGGTGAAACTACAGTAGCAGAAATCAAAGATGGAGCTATTCATGAATACACAGTTTCGCCAGCGGACTTTGGCCTAAGCCAACACCCACTCGAAGCAATTAAGGGCGGCACACCTGAAGAGAACAAGGCTATCACGACTAATATCTTGACGGGTAAAGGCACAGAAGCTCAAGCGGGTGCGGTAGCCGTCAATGTGGGACTACTCATGCGTCTATTTGGTCACGAAGACCTTAAAGCAAACGCAGCGCAAGCTCTTGAAGCGATGAACTCTGGCAAGGCTTATGAGCTAGTGCAGAAATTAGCTGCTCACGCTTAACACCTCGAACAATAAGGTTATGAAAATGACTCAGGTAAAAGAAAAATTATCCGAACACGTTTCTGTTAAAGAAGCCGAGATGGCAGAAGTCTTAGCTAAGATTGTTCGCGACAAGTACCAATGGGTTGCTGAGCGTAAAGAGTCACAGCCACTTGAGACATTCAAAAGTGATCTAACGCCATCAGACCGCAGCTTCTATACAGCGCTAAAACAAAACAACACTGTTTTCATCACCGAATGTAAAAAGGCCTCTCCTTCCAAAGGTTTAATTCGCGATGACTTTGATCTTGATTACATCGCATCAGTTTACAACAACCATGCAAACGCCATTTCGGTGTTAACCGACGAGAAGTACTTTCAAGGCAGCTTCGACTTCTTACCTCAGGTAAGAAAGCAAGCGAAACAGCCAATTCTATGTAAAGACTTTATGGTTGATGCCTATCAGGTTTATTTGGCACGTCACTATAGTGCCGATGCGATTCTGCTAATGCTTTCAGTACTCAATGATGAAGAATATCGTGAGCTGGCTGCGGTGGCTCACTCACTCGATATGGGTGTACTTACTGAAGTCAGTAATGAACAAGAGCTTCACCGCGCTGTAGAGCTAGGGGCGCAGGTAATTGGTATTAACAACCGTAACTTACGTGACCTATCCACAGATCTAAGTCGCACCAAAGAATTGGCGCCGATTATTCGTCAGCTCGCACCTGATGCAACTGTCATCTCTGAGTCTGGAATCTACACCCACCAGCAAGTGAGAGATCTTGCCGAGTTTGCCGACGGTTTCCTCATTGGTAGCTCATTAATGGCAGAAGAGAACCTTGAACTTGCCGTTCGCAAAGTGACATTAGGTGAAAACAAAGTATGTGGTTTGACTCATCCAGATGATGCAGCGAAAGCTTATCAGTCAGGCGCTATTTTTGGTGGTTTGATTTTTGTCGAACAATCTAAACGCTTCGTGTCGTTAGAATCAGCACGACTAACTATGAGTGGTGCACCGCTTAAGTATGTGGGTGTGTTCCAAAACAACCAGCACGAGCAAATCATCGCTACTGTCAACGATCTAGGCCTTTCTGCCGTTCAACTGCATGGCAAAGAAGATCAAGCGTTTGTCGACACATTAAAGGCATCTTTACCTTCTGGTGTTGAAATCTGGAAGGCGTATGGCGTAAGTGAGAGTGTCCCTGAACTTGTCGAGAATAACGTTGACCGTCATTTGCTCGATACTAAAGTCGGCTCTCAAGTCGGTGGTACAGGCTTAGTATTTGATTGGTCATTAATCGCCGACCCTTCGAAAGTGATGTTGGCCGGCGGTATTACACCATTTAACGCGCAGAAGGCCGCGGCTCAAGGCTGCTTAGGATTAGATCTCAACTCGGGGGTTGAACATTCGCCGGGTAAGAAAGATGGCGAAAAGCTAGAACAAGCTTTTGCAGCAATCAGAAATTATTAAGAATTTGTATAGCGCGTTGTATACGCGCTCAAGATTAAAGGAATTTTAACATGGCAAAACTCGATGCCTATTTCGGCGAATATGGTGGTCAGTACGTACCACAAATTTTAGTCCCTGCCCTTGATCAGCTAGAACAAGCGTTTATTGATGCTCAAGAAGACCCTGAGTTTCGCAGTGAATTTATGTCACTGCTCCAAGAGTATGCTGGTCGCCCAACGGCGCTTACACTGACTCGCAACCTGACTAAAGGTACAAAGACCAAGCTTTACCTTAAACGTGAAGACTTGCTTCACGGTGGCGCACACAAAACCAATCAAGTACTGGGTCAAGCGCTACTGGCTAAACGCATGGGCAAGAACGAAATCATCGCTGAAACGGGTGCGGGTCAACACGGTGTGGCAACAGCACTTGCCTGCGCTCTTCTTGGTCTTAAATGTCGCGTATACATGGGAGCAAAAGATGTAGAGCGTCAAAGCCCGAACGTATTCCGTATGAAGCTAATGGGCGCTAAAGTCATCCCTGTTCATTCAGGTTCGGCAACACTGAAAGACGCTTGTAACGAGGCGCTACGTGATTGGTCTGCAACCTACGAGGATGCGCATTATCTGTTAGGTACAGCAGCAGGCCCTCACCCATTCCCAACGATAGTACGTGATTTCCAACGTATGATTGGTGAAGAGACTAAGAACCAGATCCTTGCTCGCGAAGGTCGCCTTCCTGATGCGGTTATCGCCTGTGTTGGCGGCGGTTCAAACGCCATTGGCATGTTTGCAGATTTCATCGAAGAAGAAAGCGTTCGCTTAATTGGTGTTGAACCAGCAGGTAAAGGGATTGATACCGACCAACATGGCGCCCCTCTTAAACATGGTAAGACGGGTATCTTCTTCGGTATGAAGGCACCACTGATGCAAGACCCTAATGGTCAGGTTGAAGAGTCCTACTCAGTTTCTGCTGGATTAGACTTCCCTTCCGTTGGTCCTCAGCACGCGCACCTCAATGCCATTGGCCGTGCAGAATATGACAATGTAACCGACGACGAAGCACTAGACGCTTTCCAAGAGCTTGCTCGTAGTGAAGGTATAATCCCTGCACTTGAGTCTTCTCACGCACTTGCGCACGCACTGCGCATGGCTCGCGAGAATCCAGAGAAAGAACAATTATTGGTAGTTAACCTATCCGGTCGTGGTGACAAAGACATCTTCACCGTACACGCCATCCTAGAAGAAAAAGGAGTGATCTAATGAGTCGTTATGCGAAGATGTTTGAGCGCCTGAACGAAAAAAATCAAGGCGCATTTGTACCCTTTGTAACGGTTTGCGATCCAAACGCAGAGCAGTCTTACAAGATCATGGAAACCCTAGTTGAATCCGGTGCTGATGCTCTTGAATTAGGTATTCCATTTTCAGATCCTTTAGCAGATGGCCCAACTATTCAAGGTGCGAACATTCGCGCTCTAGATTCTGGCGCAACACCTGACATCTGTTTCGAGCAAATCGGCAAAATTCGTGCTAAATACCCAGAACTGCCAATCGGCCTACTGATGTATGCGAACTTGGTTTACTCTCGCGGTATCGAAAACTTCTACCAGCGCTGCGCTCAAGCCGGAATTGATTCCGTTTTGATTGCTGATGTTCCAACCAACGAAAGTGCTGAGTTCGTCGCGGCTGCAGAAAAGCATGGTATTCACCCAATCTTCATCGCACCGCCAACAGCAAGTGACGAAACACTCCAGCAAGTCTCTCAGCTTGGTGGTGGTTATACTTACCTACTGTCTCGTGCAGGTGTAACCGGCGCTGAGACCAAAGCGAATATGCCTGTCGGCGATATGCTAAGCAAACTGAATCAGTTTGATGCACCTCCGGCACTGCTAGGTTTCGGTATTTCTGAGCCAGAACAAGTTAAGCAGGCTCTCGAAGCAGGTGCTGCGGGAGCAATTTCTGGCTCAGCCGTAGTTAAAATCATTGAAAACAATACTGAAAACCCAGCAGAGATGTTAAATCAGCTCGCAAACTTTGTTTCTTCAATGAAGGCTGCAACACAGAAGTAACGTGTTAGCCATCTAAACATCTATGAGATCAGCTTCTTATTGAGTGTAAGAATCTGATCTTTTTTTTAACATTCCTCCACTTATTCAAGCCCTTTGACTCCCTTTCTCTCGACAAATAGTTACTGACAATTGATAGCCTTGGTTTATAGCAAACGTTCTCTTTTGTGCAAAAACTTAACACCAATCAATGAATCGATTATTAATTATTCGAACTATCTATAGCGCATATTGCTAAATGTAAAATTAAAGTGTAAAAAGCAAGACGATATTATTATCCATTGTTAATAAATTAAACGGTGGGTAATTCTTGGACTTTAAAATTTATTAGCACAGAGGTTATGGAAGTGTTAAAAGAAAAGAATTTGCTAAACAACATTGGTGTTCAAGTTGTCATAGCTATGATCCTAGGTACTGCCGTTGGTGCCTTGATGGGGAACAGCGCAACTATGTTCGCTCCACTTGGCGCGATCTTCATCAATCTAATTAAGATGCTAGTTATCCCACTGGTTGCCGTTGCACTAATTTCTGGTGCTGCTGGCCTAGGTAACAGCCAATCCGCTGGTAAAGTTGGTCTGGTAACATTAGGTTACTTTGGTTTAACTTCGGCGCTTGCAGTAGCACTAGCACTGTTTATGGGTGAAGTATTTCAGCCTGGGCTTGGCATCGACGTTTCTGGCGTTGAAGGCATGTTCTCTGCTGAGTACGCTTCTAAAGGTGAACTACCTACTTTTTGGGCAACCATCACTGGTATGATCCCAACCAACGTTTTCCAGTCACTGAACGAAGCAAACATCCTTCAGATCCTAGTTTTCTGTATGTTCTTTGGTATTGCGATTTCTCAGCAATCAAAAGAACGCCGCGAGCCAATCATGAACGGTGTAAACTGTATCGTTGATGCTATGGTTTGGATGATCAACAAGGTGATGATCATTGCACCAATCGGTGTATTCGGCCTTATGGCGGAAGCCGTTGGTACCTTTGGTTTTGCCGCTCTGATGGTCGTGTTCAAACTATTCGTTGTTTACGTGGCTGCTATCCTAATCTTTGGTTTTGTTGCTTACCCACTGATGGTACATATCTTCACTAAGACTTCAGCGAAGAAGTTCCTGACAGCAATGAAGAAGCCTCAAGCGGTTGCACTTTCAACTGCCTCTTCGATGGCAACACTGCCAGTCACCATGGATACTGTTGAGCACGAGCTAGGCGTTAAGAACTCGACTGCGTCATTTGTTCTACCATTGGGCGCAACGATCAACATGTCTGGTAACGCTATTTACTATGGTCTAGTGGCAATCTTCTTTGCTCAGCTGTTCAACATTGACCTAGGTATGGGTGCTTACATCGCAATCATCGTAACATCAACACTTGGTGCCGTTGGTCAGGCTGGTGTTCCAGGTCCATCTTTCTTAGTTGTAGCTGTTCTACTTGCAGCGGGCATTCCAATTGAAGGCCTACCACTACTTTTCGCTCTTGACCGTATCTTCGATATGATTCGTACAGCACTAAACATCACCGGTGATGCAGCGTGTGCAGTGATTGTTGATGCTCTAGTTGAAGAAGAGAAAGAAGCTGAACTAGAAAAACAGCAAGCATAATTTCTGATGCTAATTAAGACGAAGCCACTCGAATGAGTGGCTTTTTAGTTTATGTTTCATCACATAGATTTGAACTGTAGCTCTACTAAACGTTTGTAAAGCTCACAGGTCTCTAGCAACGATTGGTGGTTGCCAACATCCACTAGCCGACCATGATCCAATACCGCAATTTTGTCGGCATGTTTAATGGTAGAAAGCCGATGGGCAATAATGATCGTGGTTCTACCGCGCATTAGCTCTTCCAGAGCCTGCTGAACATAATGTTCGCTTTCGCTATCTAGTGCACTGGTCGCTTCGTCAAGCAAGAGGATATTGGGGTCTTTGAGAATCGCCCTTGCAATCGCTATCCGCTGTCTTTGCCCTCCAGATAAACGAACTCCGCGCTCACCAAGGAAGCTGTTGTACCCTTCTGGCAGATTAGCAATGAAGTCGTGAGCATGTGCTTTCTTAGCCGCTTCTATCACTTGTTCATCTGTCGCTTCAGGATTACCATAGCGGATGTTGTGGAAGACATCATTACTAAACAAAGCAGGTTGCTGAGGTACTAACGCCATCTGATTTCTAAGATCTTGAGGGGCGAAATCTCTAACATCAACACCACCTAACGATACACTGCCTTGCTGCGGGTCATAGAAGCGCTGTAAGAGTTCAAATAAGGTTGTTTTACCTGCTCCTGAAGGCCCAACCAGCGCTAGGACTTTTCCTTCTTCAGCGACTAGATTGAGCTCCTCCATTGCAGGTTGATCCGGACGTGAAGGATAGTGAAAGGAAGCGTCATTGAATGAGACTTCCGCTTTTGGTTTATCAGTGCTTTGGTTTAAGGATTCTGGTGCCGTAATATGGCTCTTAACTTGGAGAATTTCGATCAGGCGCTCGGTGGCACCAGCCGCACGTTGCAGCTCTCCGAGCACTTCGGAAATGGTCGCTAGTGAAGAGGCAACCATGATAGCGTAGAAAACAAATGCAGCTAAATCACCCGCTGACATAACGCCATTAATCACGTCACTGCCACCAACCCATAGCATTCCAGAAATAGCACTAAATACAATCACGATAACCCCCGAGATGAGGATCGCTCGTTGTAAGACGCGTTTACGCCCTATCTCGAACGCTCGCTCTACTCCTTTGGAGAAAAAACGTTTTTCTTGCGCTTCGCGGCTGTAGCTTTGCACAGTTTTAATATGCTCTATCGCCTCACCTGCATAGCTACCAACATCTGCCATCGAATCCTGGCTTTGGCGAGATAGAGCACGTACCCGTCGTCCGTAAAACAGGATCGGAACCAGGATAAATGGCACCGAAGCCAAAACAATAAGGGTTAGTTTAATATTGGTGGCAAATAACATGATTACCGCACCAATACACATTAATGCACTGCGCATCGCCATAGAGAACGAAGAGCCAATAATGCTCTGCAGCAAAGTGGTATCAGTCGTAATTCTCGACATGATATCGCCACTACCATTGGTTTCGAAATAACTTGGGTGAAGAGTGATGATATGGTTGAATACCGCAAGTCGAATGTCAGCACTAACCCGCTCCCCTACCGACGAGACGAGATAGAAACGGAAAAAGGTACCAATGGAGATCAGCAAGGTGACGACAAGGATAAATCCAATCGCACTACCTAGCTCTTGAACCGATTGCTGAGCAAAACCTTGATCAATCAAGATTCTCACCCCTTGACCGACCGACAGTGTTAACGAGGCAGTGACAATTAACGCAATCAAAGCAGCGGCAACCTTCAACTTATAAGGTTTGATAAAGTTGACCAGTTCTAACAATATCCCCAAATTTTTCTTTGGTAACTCTTGAGCCGGATTCGGCTGTTCAAGATTTGGAGCACTTGTTGATTGCATAGTTGTACCTTATTTCCTAATTGGTGACTTGTAACAAAGACGCCTACCTACAATAAGGTATTGGGGTTTGAAGATTGAATAGCAACCCAAGATCTCACCGGATACAAAAAAGCCTGACCGAAGTCAGGCTTATAAATTTAAATGTCTCTTCTCGCGCTTAGAAGAAGTGGAAAGTGGCGTTTAACGAAAAGTTTTTAACGTCTTTTTCTTTCAAGGTAAACACGCTGTAGCTTGCACCCAAAGAAACAGGGCCCATTACGAAGTACTCTGCACCCACACCATACATTATGTCGATTTCGTCTTCTTTAAAATTCGTACCTGTTAGCTCGTAAGAGTGCAGGCCGGCTTTCGCATAAACATGAAGAGGACCGAAATCGATACTTGGCTTTGCCGCAAAGTACACACCCGAACCTTCAAGCTTACCAGTAAAGTTACCGTAAGTAATGTTGTCAAATTCGCCAAAGTCTTGGTAACCCGCTTCAAGACCAATAAGCGGCAGAATACCCGTACCAACGTGCACGTTGTAAGAAGTCGATGAATCATTGGCCAGATCAGCTTGACCTACACTTGCGCCGCCGTAAATCCAAGAGTCCGCAGAAGCTGTGGCTGATGCGCCAATAAGAGCTAGCGCTAGTAGTGTCTTTTTCATAGTAAACCTTCTTTCGTATCAAGGTGCAGGGACTATACTGGCAAGCCCCTGCCGTATTTGTCAAAATTCTGAACTGTATAAATAGTTATGCAATTTGCATACCTAGCAAGCATCTATTGCCATCTTTACACGCTTATCTGAAACCGGATAAGGCGTACCTAATTGTTGAGCAAAGAAACTCACTCGTAATTCTTCTATCATCCAACGCACTTCTTTTACGTTGTCTGGTATCACAACACCTTTTGGAATTTTGTTCAGTAACTCTTTGTAATCATTAGTTACTGACTCGATTTTTAGCATGTGTAAGCGATCTTTATTTGGATCAATTGGCAGCTTTTCCATTCGGCGCTCAATAGCTTTCATATAACGCAAGATATCAGGTAATCGCTTCCATCCGCACTCTGTAGCAAACCCTTTGAAAATCAAATCTTCGATCTGCGCCTTGATATCTGAGAGAGCAAACGCCATGGTAAAGTCGATTTTGCCCTTTAGCTTCTTGTTGATGCTAAATGCTGTGGTCAGAATGGTCTCGACCTGTTGGGCAATTTCTACCACAGTATCACCTAATTCGGCGCGAACATGCTCTTTAAGCAGCTCAAACTGCTCAGGCTGCCAAACTAGACCACCCTTCTGCTCAATCAGTTTATCGACACCACAAGCGATGCAGTCATCGATCAAATCTAGCACCTTGCCGTAAGGGTTAAAGTACAAACCTAATTTCGATTTGTTCGGCAAGTTTGAGTGTAGATACTTAATTGGTGAAGGGACATTGAGTAAAATCAGTCGACGTTGCCCAGCTTGCATGGCTGAAACCTGTTCATACTCGGTTTCGTACAACTTAATCTCTACACTGTCTTTACTGTCTACAATCGCTGGATAAGCTTTAACTTCATACCCACCACGCTTCTGCTGATACACTTTAGGCAGTTCACCAAAGCTCCAGGTATGTAATCCTTGCTGCTCAATGTCGTCGTCTGCCACTTTAGATAAGGTTTCTTGTACCTTGCTTTTTAAGCTCTCTTTAAGCTCATGCAGATCACGGTTTTCTTTCAACTTACGATTACGATGGTCAACAGCGCGGAAGGTCACCTTTAGGTGATCCGGAAGCTGCTCCATGTTCCAATCATCACGCAGTACTTCAACACCTGTCATGCGACGCAGTTCTTTTTCTAGTGAGTCAAGCAGCGGCGCTTCCATCGGGGTTGCGCGCGCCAAAAATGCATCGGCGTAGTTAGGTGCAGGAACAAAATTCTTACGAATTGTTTTCGGCAATGATTTAATAAGGCTTACCACCAACTCATGGCGTAAACCTGGAATCTGCCAATCAAAACCGGCTTGGTCCACTTGGTTCAATATTGGCAACGGCAAATGGACCGTCACACCATCGTTGTCCTCTCCCGGCTCAAACTGGTAGCTGAGCTTGAGCTTTAGTCCACTTTGGTGCCAAAAATTCGGATAGTCTAAGTCAGTGACATGGCTTGCATCACCCTTGAATAGCATCTCTTTTTCAAAGTTCAGCAATTCAGGATTCTCTCTCGCCGCCTTTTTCCACCATGTATCAAAGTGCTTGCCAGAAACCACTTCGGTTCCAACACGCTGATCATAGAAATCAAACAGCTCGTCGTCATCAACAAGAATGTCACGACGACGAGATTTGTGCTCAAGCTCTTCAACTTCTTGCAACAACTTGCGGTTTTGCTTGAAGAACGCGTGTTTGGTCTCCCATTCGCCTTCAACCAGCGCGCTACGGATAAAGATCTCTCGACTGACTGTTTGATCTATGCTTCCGTAATTAACTAAGCGCTTAGGTACAATAGGCACACCATACAACATCACTTTTTCGTGAGCCATTACTGCAGCACGCTTTTTCGACCAATGCGGTTCACTGTAACTGCGCTTGATAAGATGCTTGGCTAAGGGTTCAATCCACTCAGGCTGAATCTTGGCGATAATACGCCCCCACAGCTTAGAGGTTTCCACCAGCTCCGCAGACATAATCCATTTAGGCTGCTTTTTAAATAGCCCAGATGCAGGAAAGATGTGAAAGCGAGCGTTGCGTGCACCTTGGTACTCGTTCTTCTCTGGATCTTTGACACCAATGTGAGACAGCAAACCTACTAAAATTGCACTGTGAACGCTTTGATAGTTGGCAGGCTCATTGTTAAGTTTGAAGTCCATTTCCCGCATCGCTTGGTGCACTTGAAAATAGACATCTTGCCACTCACGGACACGCAAGTAATTCAAGTAGTCCTGTTTGCACTGCTTACGGAATTGGTTGCCAGATAAATTCTTCTGCTGCTTCTGAAGATAGTCCCACAGGTTTACGAACGTCAGGAAATCAGATTCTTCATGGAAGAAACGACGATGTTTATCATCCGACGATTGTTGTTTATCACTTGGACGCTCGCGCGGATCTTGGATAGACAGCGCTGAGGCAATAATCATTAACTCTTTTAAAGCCCCGTATTTTGGCGCTTCAAGGACCATACGCGCTAAACGCGGGTCGATTGGCAACTTAGCTAACTGACGACCAACTGGAGTTAAACGCTTCTTAGGATCTTTGGCTTTTTCATCAATTGCACCAAGCTCTTCAAGCAGCCTGACACCGTCTTGAATGTTACGCTTGTCTGGCGCTTCAACGAATGGGAAGGCTTCAATATCTCCCAAACCTAACGCGGTCATCTGCAAGATGACTGAAGCTAAGTTGGTACGTAAAATTTCTGGATCGGTAAACTCTGGGCGTGAGTTGTAATCATCTTCGGAGTACAGGCGGATACAGATACCCTCCTCTACACGACCACAACGACCTTTACGCTGATTAGCACTCGCTTGAGAAACTGGCTCAATCGGCAGACGCTGTACTTTAGTTCGGTAGCTATATCGACTGATACGAGCGGTACCCGGATCAATCACATATTTTATGCCCGGTACAGTGAGAGAGGTTTCGGCGACGTTGGTTGCCAGTACGATGCGACGACCAGCGTGAGGCTGAAAAATCTTGTTTTGCTCACCCGCAGAGAGTCGCGCGTAAAGCGGCACAATTTCGGTACTTTTTAGATTACGTTTGGCTAACGCATCTGCGGTATCACGAATCTCACGCTCACCGTTCATAAAGATAAGGATATCGCCCAAACCTTCATCACATAGCTCATCAACGGCCTCGAAAATACCTTCCAGCTGGTCACGATCGACATCATCATCACCACGCAATGGACGATAGCGCGTTTCAACCGGATAGGTGCGCCCTGATACTTCAATAATTGGCGCATCACTAAAGTGTTTTGAGAAACGTTCTGGGTCGATGGTGGCCGAAGTAATAATGATTTTCAGATCTGGACGACGCGGTAAAAGCTCTCGTAGATAGCCCAAGATAAAGTCGATGTTTAGGCTTCGCTCGTGCGCTTCATCGATGATGATGGTGTCATACTGATTCAGATAGCGATCGTGTTGAATCTCTGCCAACAAGATACCGTCCGTCATCAGTTTGATTTGCGTATTTTCAGATATTTGATCGTTAAAGCGCACCTTGTAGCCGACGTACTCACCAAGTTTGGTTTCCATCTCTTCAGCAATTCGATTTGCCACAGAACGCGCCGCCAAACGGCGAGGCTGGGTATGACCAATCAAGCCAAATCTTCCGCGACCAAGCTCGGCACAAATCTTAGGTAATTGAGTCGTTTTACCTGAGCCCGTTTCACCCGCAATAATCACTACTTGATTGTGCTCGATCGCTTGCGCAATATCATCTTTCTTTTGGCTTACTGGCAGGATCTCAGGATATTCAATCTTTGGGGTGTAATTGGTGCGCTGATCTACTTCCATCATAGATTTGGCAATATCGAGCGCGATCTCATCAAACACCGCATTGCGAGAGGCTTCTTTTTTAATTTTGTTTGCCCCTGAAATACGTTTGCTTAGACGAAATCTATCTTTCAGCATGCACTGATTCAGCGCTTTGCGAAGAGAAGAGGCATTGTTAGCCTGAACTTGGCTATCCGCCGCTTTTGATTTATCTGGCTGTGACGAAGTCAAAGCGTTTCCTATTCTTATCTTGATCTAAAACGTGCGAATTGTATCACAGAATACAGGAAGTGGTTGGGTAAGCCTGTGCTTTATTTATTCGTCACAAAGGCTTACAGGATGTATGATTAAGCCAGCCTTGTTGCTCAGTAGCGTATTTATCCAACCACTCAAGAGCAGCTTGATTGACTGATAGTTTGTCTACATCAGCGAGAAGCGCCGCGGACGCAACATGTTGATTTGTCAGTTTGAAAGTAGATACAATATCAAAGGTGCACAAAGACTTCTCTTGCAGTTTGTTGGAAACTGCTGTTTTTAGCCAACCACCTTTGGGATTGCCACAATCCCAGTTGAACTTGCTGTTCACTCCCCATTCAGGCTCAAGTTCACACTCCTTACTGTACGGCGGAAACTCAACAAAACTCCCGTCATACTTCGCCTCTACCCAATTGGGTGACCAATTAAAGATCAACAGAGGTCGTTTGACCTTAACGTAGCTATGTATCTTATTGTTGATTGATTCACCATCTGGCAAAATATGTACTTGCAAATCCAATTCTAACGCCCTGACTCTTGCCGCATCGGGCTTTTCCCACGGACCTGTGTAATAGATACCTTTATCCCCTTCGTCCTCAGAAAATACTGAAGCACAAGATTTTAGAGCCTCCCATTTAGGTAGGCCAGGGCATAGTTGTTCTACGTAACTTGGGTACCACCACTCTTCTCGTGTTTCGGCGTAATGAGTCGCTCCCTCTTGTATAAACCCTTTTGTCACAAGCTCTTCGTACTTTGTCCCCATTGAGCCTTGCCAAACTTCAACCTGAATGTCTGCTTTACCTTGCGCAAGCAGAAACCATTGGGCATCAGATGTTGCATGAATGAACTCAACTTCAATCCCCTGTCGCTCAATAAGTATTCCTAAAGCCTTTGTAATGACTTGCTGACTACTCCAATCTAGCGACAACAAACGAATAGACTCACTAGATATCGGTGAAGTTACCAACAAAGCAAGCACAAATAGGAGGACTTTTCGCATCAGTTACCTCCATTATGATTATGCTGCTACGTATAAGAGTAGGACAAATTCACTTCCCCAACCGATACCGCGCCCCTAGAAACAGAAAGAGCAGCAAAATTGCTGCTCCTTGGTGTTTGTTTAGAAGTCTATTTGTAAATAAAGAGTGTTGTAGTTACTGCCGCCTTTGATACGCCCATACTGGGAAGCACTTTCAAATATCGCACTGCGATGATGAATCGAATAACCCAACCACATATTTTCGAAGTCTCGGTTGTTGATTAGATCACCAAGATTGACATCAAACGAAAAATCTAAGTAATTAAGCAAGTTACTAGGTGTGTACCCTTTTGACTTCATCTCTTCGTTCTCGACATACGTCATACTGTCGATATAAGACATCCCCTCAGCCACACCAAAGCGCCACTTGGTTGGCCAATCCAAGGTGTAGTAAGCCTTTATCGCCGCAATATATTCAGTCGCCGTTGACTGCACTTCAGATGACCAATGATGAACAATACCCGGCGTAAAATAGATATCTAAAGGAATACCGAACAGTTCATCAGTTAAAGGGTGACCATAAAACACCGAAGTCATCTGGTTATTGTACGGATCTTTTTCAGTATTAAAGGCAATAATCTCACCAATATTTGAAGGCGTTGCCCAACCATGGGAAAAACGAACATAACGTTTACTAGTAAGCTGAGATTTAGGCGCTTTCGTCTTATCATTAAAGAATCCAAAGCCAATATAAAACTCACCTTGATACCGTTCTCTGACGGCATCAGAGTGGTACGCGCTATGATCTAGTCGAGTCACACTCGTGGCTCCAAGTAGATAGAGATTTGAGTGTACGTGGTAACGCGCTTTTAGTCCTATTGTTGCGTCAACCCCTGCACCAATAAACTGATTGGTAGTGGCGGAAAAAGCGTAGTACTCACTGTTAAAGTCTGAGTCTTTGTATCTCAACGTCACATCAGGCTGCAGCTCCCAATCACCAAGCTCGTACTGGGCTGACGCTCGCAGATTGAGATGAATACGCAGATCTTTGTCGCTCATCAATTCCGTGTCGAGCCGCCACTTGTCATCCAGTTTGTATCTGAGCTGACCACCGAAATCAACAGAATCACCTTCATTGGCATTTTGTACCGAAGCCGGGATATCGACAAAACGTAGCCTCATCAGTGCATTCAACTGGAACTGTTGATCTTCACTTTGATGAAGGTATGCTCCCCCCTCAAGGCCATTGACAAACACGTGGTCATTATTGAAGAACATCATAGGCACAAATGTACCGACAGAATGATCACCACCTTTAGTATCAAATGGGATGGTGGCGGTGCGATAGACTGCGGCTATCCCCCAATTTTGTTCGCTAAACGCACTTGACTCTTTAGCATCCAGTGACGCTGACATCAAACTACTAACAGAAAGAGTTAACGCGGATAAACGTTTATTAGTTATCATTTTTTGTCCAAAAGTGACTAAAGCACTCAAAAACTAACCAATTAAAACAGTTAATACTTATGTTTCTCGGTCATTCGTCGTTAAAATATAAAGATATGATCACTTAAATCGAAAAATTGTGAAAGCCTCCAAACTAAAAAGAATAATCGAGTCCTTACCAGAGCACGCAGATCCAGATATTGTCACTGGAGAGTATTGGTTGCCTGAACGCTTGCTCGACACAGAACTCGACGGTGACATGATGTTTTTGTCCTTCGACAGCGCTCCAGAAGAAACACAGGGCGAAGAGGAAGGACGGGGGTTTGTCGAACACGAAATAGAAATGATTCGTCACCGATTCGAGCAAATCATTGAAGAACAGTCTGATACAAAAACCAAAGCAGATGCCATGTTGGCTTTATTTTTGATGGGACATGAACTTTCTAGTTCAGAAATCATCGAAATCCTTGAAGATCCCGAACTCCCTGAGCCACCAACTGAGTAGTGAATGAATAACAGTGTACCTTTCCTAATTGCCGGACCTATCTTACGTAAGACCACCCCAAACGAACTCGTTTTTTGGCTCGTGACCAGTGAACCGATTAGCGGTCGGTTTGTGCTAAAATTGGAACCTCAGTTAGGGGATGTCTTCTCACAAGATCTCAGCCAGTGCCAGCAATTGGCTATCGGTAAACGTTGTTATGTAACGCTGGCTCAATTTAAGGGCGACTTCCCTACCCATGTCGCGCTTAGCTATGAATTTCATACCCAACATGGTGCTCTGACATCGCTATACCCTGATCTCCTATACCAAGATGAGCAGAGCCTAACCTTTAAGATCTCAACTAAAGCTGACTACATACTTCATGGCTCATGTCGTAACCCACATCACCCGAGCCAAGATGCTTTGGTTCAAATGGACGCAAAAGTAGCAACTCAATCATTGCCAGAACGTCCCGATCTACTAATGATGAGTGGTGACCAGATTTACGCTGACCACGTTGCAGGGCCTACCTTAGATGCCATCTTACAAACCATTATATTACTTGGTCTGCCAGACGAACAGTTCGCACAAGCTCCCATCAAATCGAGCCAAGAATTATATACTCACCCTGACTGTTATTATGGCCGTGACAAGATACTACCGCACTATGTCGATGACGGCAGTTGGCTGACTAAACTGTTTCCTCACCGTAACGCCCCTATTTTCAGTTCACGTGAAGCGGAGAATCATCTAGTCACATTTTCAGAATTCGTTGCCATGTACCTATTGGTGTGGTCTCCCACGCTTTGGCCTTATCTCAACCTAAACAATTTGCTGGACAAGAAGTTTACTCATGCAGATAAACGCATTTCTCCTACGTTTCAGCAGCAGTGGCGCGAAGAAAAAACGGTTATCGATGAATTCGTAGAAGGCTTACCTCAAATCCAAAGACTGTTTGCCCACATCCCGACTTACATGATATTTGATGACCACGACATCACCGATGATTGGAACTTGACCATCGGCTGGGAAAGAGCCGCCTATGGCAATGCGTTTTCTAGTCGTATCATTGGTAATGGACTGATTGCGTACTGGCTTTGCCAAGGATGGGGCAATGAACCAGACAACTTCAACCAAGAATTTATTTCCATCGCTACGCGATTTCTAGAACAACCCGGCGGCCAACAGCAAAATGACTTTATAAAGTATCTCTATACCTTTGAGCGTTGGCACTACACGATTCACTGCTCGCCTAAAGTAGTCGTACTTGATACTCGTACCCGTCGTTGGCGCTCTGAATCTCGTATGAACAAGCCTTCTGGTTTAATGGACTGGGAAGCACTGGTTGAGTTTCAGCAAGAACTGATGCATCAGGATAAAGTGGTCATTGTCTCTGCTGCTCCTATGTTTGGGGTTAAGTTTATCGAGGCTCTACAGAAAGGCGCGACAGTTTTAGGCCAACCGCTACTAATTGATGCCGAGAACTGGATGGCTCACCCCGGAAGCGCCAATACGCTATTGAGTATTTTCACCCATACTAAAACACCAACGAATTTCGTCATTTTGTCCGGCGATGTGCACTACTCTTTTGCTTACGATATTAAGCTTAGGTTCAGACGCAGCAGTCCAAACATTTTTCAGATCACCTGTAGCGGGTTCAAAAACCAGTTTCCAGAGCCTTTACTCGGTGTTTGTGATCATGCTGATAGGTTACTGTATTCACCGCGCTCTCCGCTTAATTTCTTTACCAAGCGCAAGAGACTTAAAATTAAAAAACGTGACCCCAACGGCGAAGGAACGCGCCGTCTTGTGAATACCAGTGCCGTCGGCGAACTTAAGTTGGATAAGCAAGGCAAACCAGAACGAATCTCCATCCTTACTGGTGATGGACGGGAGTGGGATTTTCCACCGATAAAAGAAAAGTAAGGTTTTTGTAAAGACCCTTGAGATGTTCACTGATCACCACTATTTATAGAAATAGTGATACTACAAAGGTTTTAAGTATGCTGAATTCTATTGCCTCGCTATTTAAACAATTACTCGAAGGTCAAGACTTAGGTCAAAACGCGCAACCTGATGTAAACTTGGCTATTGCGTGCTTACTGTGTGAAGTTGCCGGTGCAGACCACCAAATTGAGCAAGTTGAAATCGATGCGAAACGCCACCTATTGACACGTTTACTCGATTTAGATGAATCTGGTGCAAAAACTCTGTTAAGCAGAGCAGAAATGCGCAGTAAAGATTCAGCTTCTCTCTACGACTTCACATCTCAATTGCGAGAGCTAAGTCAAGAGACCCGTTTCGCACTTATTAAAGCGATGTGGGAAGTGGCGAATGCTGATGGCGAGATTGATCCATTAGAAGACTCTGTAATACGAAAAACCGCAGAGCTGCTTTATGTCGACCATAGTGAGTTTATACGCGCCAAACTATCCGCAATTGATGATACTGATATCCTATAGTCTAACCTGAAACACCTCATTTACGGGAGTGTCATTACAGCAACCTTGTACCAGACAAACTCTGTGATTGTGTCGGCACAATGCGCAATCATGTTTGTTTATATTGGAGAAAATTCAATACGATACAGGTCGATGATGACACTACATAAAACCACGCTACTGCTTAGTGCATTAGCTTTTAGTTCTTACACTAATGCTAATTTACCTTCCGGACAAGATTGGCTCAATCACACAACCCAAGGTCTAGCACCTTACTGGATAATGCCAAGCGCACTAGGCAAGCCAATAGGCAACTTTCCAACATTTCGTTGTGACAACGGAACCCTACTTGACGTCAATAACGTTTGCCCTGAACTGAATAAGGGGTGGATTACGCCCAACTTTGACCGGGATTATACTCGAATGAAATCACGCCAAACTTATGCTTATGGTGTCTTGTTTCATCTCAGTGGCGATCCAAAAGCACTCGAACTCGCCAAGCAAGGAGCATACTATTTAATTGACCAACTCCAAGACGCTAATAATGGCGGTTTTTTTAGTTTTACTCAACAAGGAAAACCTGGCTTACACTGGCAACAACGTACTTCTCAAGATCAAGCCTATGCGTTGGTTGGGCTCGCTATGTACTACTACCTAACTCAAGACAAAAAAGTCGAGCAAGTACTGATCAAGCAACAAGCATTTATCTTCGACAAATATCGCTTAGAAGATCAGCAAGGGTTAGCTTGGGTCCTAAAAGATGGTGACGGAGAGAGTGCACGTCAACGAGAGCTAGTCGCACAACTTGACCAAATCAATGGTTATTTACTCTTAGTGGCCCCCCTACTTCCAGAACCTGCCAAGTCAAAATGGTTAGCTGACTTGTCCTGGCTAACCCAAATATTGATAAGTCATTATCACTCCAACGATGAGCAACGCTTTTACGGCGCCATTCATCATAAAGCGGTAATGATGCCTGACGCTAAGCACAATGATTTTGGTCACACCATCAAAGCCTACTGGATGACCTATCTAACTGGGCAGAGACTTGGCAACAAAGACTGGTCCGATTTTGGCTTCAATGGAATGAAACACACCTTGGAACAGGCACAAAAAGAGCGTGATTTCAGTTCTGTCTCGTATCTGTTTGGTGAAACGCTCAAAAAAAAGTGGCAGGGGCAAAAAATTATAGGTTGGCGTAGTCGCCCATACTCAGAGGGCAGTTCATCATGGGAGTGGGCTGAGCTTGATCAAGCGGCAATGACTGTTTCTATGGTTGATAAGTCCATGAATAATGTATTGGAATTTACCTTGCCAATATTTCAAGATGCGTGGGTCGATCACCAGTACGGTGGCGTTGGACTTGACCCAAAGCGTACCAAAGCATTCCATTGGGGGAATGGTTATCATCAATTTGAGCATGCACTGATTGGCTACCTGTTTGCACAGCACAGCACTCATCAAACAGCAGAACTCTACTACGCCAGGCCTCAAAATAGCACGTTAACCTTTGTCCCTTATTACTATCGAGGGGATGTTAAAAAGGTAACTAGGCTATCAAATGAGAAGATACAGAAAGTAAGTTTTGAAGGGATTAGACCATGATACTAATGCCCGATGCATACCCATCGGGCATTCATTGATCAGAGCCCAGCTAAAACATGGTCAAAGCCAGTTTGGCAAGGTTATACGCATCAACATATCCGGAATGCTGGCGTCCTTCCCACTCAATCCCTTTGCTTTCCTGAGCGGCTTTATGCCCTATTCGTTTATCTTTGAGGCGATTTTGAATTCGGAACAAGGTTGCTAAGTTGATAAACTCATTAAATGGCATATTGATGCCCTTATTCAAACATTCCTGCCTTAATACTTTGTCATCACGACCCCAAGCAGCATAAATCTTGTTTGCGCCACCAAAGTTTTTCACCATAGATTTGAGAACGTCTTCTAGTGGTCGACCTTGTTTTTCAACCTTGCGCGGTGTAATACCAGTTAGCTGAGAACAAAACAGCGAGACTTCATCTGTGTCGGGTTTAACGTAATACTGAGCACGCTTAACGATTTCCCCTTTAATTAGGTCAATCTCTGCAAGCCCGACTTCGATGATTTCGCCAGTTGTACCGACACCGTTTTCATTCCAACAGCACATTTCTAAATCGAAACAAACTACACGGTTATGGTTCATGGTTCGCCTTTGTTCAAAATAATCTGAAAGCGCAAAATTCTACATCAGAATAATCAAAAACTCGAATATCAGCACGCCAATTGGCTAGTTATTCTGCAATCGAGACACAGTTTCGACCCGCTTGCTTACTCTTATACAGTTGAGCATCAGAGGCTTGCATTATATCTTCTTCGTTCTCCATACGACGTATCGCGGCACCAATACTCAACGAGCATTTGATCATCTTCCCATCAAACTCATACGCCGAGGTCGCCACTGCGCAGCCAACTCTATCTAGATAGTTAAACAGTTCGTAGCGATCAGTAATATGAGAGATAATGCAAAATTCGTCGCCACCCATGCGGACAAAAACGTCACTAGGTTCAAGATTGCTTTGTACTGTTTTAGCCACATGACACAACATTTCATCACCAGCTACATGGCCGTAATGGTCATTAATCAGTTTGAAGTTATCAATGTCAAACCCAGCTAACGCAAAGGATTCTTGATCACTGACTTTGTCAGTAAGGTAACGACTAAACGCTCGGCGGTTGTATATCCCTGTTAGCGTATCGTGATCGACTAAGAACTGAAGCTCTTTAGTGCGCTCATCAAGCAATACTTCTAGGTGCTCTTGATCGCGAACCAACAGCAAAACAATGTAACTCGAAAGGCAAGCAATAACAGTTCCTGCCATTAAAATTCCGATCAGCACGATGCGGTCATTGTCAGTCGTTTTTTTATCGAGTTTGAAATCAACAATCCACTCACGATTAGGTAACACAACGCGTTTAGTAATCTCAATACCGCTTGTCATGTCCCAATTAATACTTTCATATAAGATCGGGTCGTCTTCCGCGTCAAACCCTATATCGGTAACCTTTACTAACAAATCTTGTTCTGTGGCGGTGCGTACAACAATAGACTCAAAATACTTGGTCGAGCGGATAACACCTATCACTACTCCCACCAACTCTTCGCTGTTTTCAGCGCTAAACACTGGGTGATAAACCAATAACCCCGATTTTTCGAGACTCCTATCGAGCCCATCTTGCAGTAATCGAATTTTATCAGAAACACTAGGCAGCCCAGTTTCACGGATTCCATCTAGGACCAGTTGAAAACGCAGCCGAGACGAGTAATAGCCTAACGCATTGAAATTGGCTTGATTTCGGGGATACACATCGGATGCAGGATAGATTGGCTCATTGTTTGGCATAATGTAGCCAAGAGTCTTTGGTCCATCCTTGGGTACTGTATAGATCTCATAAAACGGGTATGTTCGCTTAACCTTTTGAATATGGCTAACGATTTGATTTTGTTCAATACGCGGCATCCATTGCAGCGCGATAAGTGTTTGTGAAGCAGAAACAATCTGATCGGCAAATACTGGGAATCGATGCCAGTCCTCGGGCTGAGTAGCATGAAAAAAATTGGCGCCAGCTCCGATAAATTGCAGGTCACTCTCGACAACCTGCTGAAGGTTTTCCGCTTGTTGATCAGCGAGTTTATCGACCAATGACACCGTGTAATTAAACTGAGATTGATAGACAAAATAGACTGCGTACAAGGTCACCATCAAGGTGAAAATGAATGCAAAAAACGGATATAAATACTTCTTTTTAGTCAATTGTTGCATAAAGCATTTTGTAAAACGACACAGAAAAATAACCGCGACATTCTAGCGTTATCCATTTAGTTACATAAAGCGAGATTGTCGATTACATATGAAACTATTCAAGTTCCGTGCGGTATGCCTCTTTTTGAGTAAATAATCGAATAAAAACCCATCACTTAAGCTTTATAGCATCGGATTAAAGCGCTTTTAGTAGCAGAATGGTGACTTGATTATGCTAATATCTGCCCCAATTTATCAGTACAAATAGGCTCATACCGCCATCTGAGCCCAAGCAGAGATTGAGTCAATCTCTCCTTACACTTAAACATTAAGAGAATTGTCATGACGTTCGATTTACAAATGATCCCTCAAACGTTCGATATGCTTCACGCAGGCCTTGCTGCTTCAAGTGTATTGCTGCTCCTTATCGCGGTTTCTCGCAAATCTACAGTGATTGAGAAAGTGGTAGAGAAACCAGTTGAGAAAATCGTTGAAGTAGAAAAACCAGTCGAAAAGATCATTGAAGTAGAAAAAGTGGTCGAAGTTGAAAAAGTCATCGAAAGAGTGGTTGAAGTTGAATCAAAGCTGGCAACTGCATCTACCGATTCAGCAATGCAATTTCTGTCGATCATGCAGCAAGAAGCTCGCCTTGTTGATTTCCTGAAGGAAGACCTGACTACCTTCTCTGATGAAGAAGTTGGCGCAGCTGCTCGCGTTATCCACACTGGTGGTAAAAAGGTACTGAGTGACTACGTAACGCTAGAGCATATTCGCAATGAAGACGAAGAAACTCGTATCACAATTGAAGATGGTTTTAACCCACAACAAGTTCGCCTTACAGGCAACGTTACAGGTAACGCACCATTCAATGGCACACTGGTTCACAAAGGTTGGAAAGCGAGCGCGATGGACTTACCTAAACTCGCTGAAAACTACGATGCATCTATCATTGCTCCTGCTGAGGTTGAGCTATAATGGAACATCAAAATAACCAACAGCAACACACCGAATCTAATGCACCAAAGTTCAGTGTCGGTATCGACTTAGGTACTACTCACTGCGTGTTGTCGTATGTCGACACTCACGTTGAAGATGCCCGTGTTGAAGTGATGGCGGTTCCTCAGTTGACTGCTCCAGGTACGGTTGAAACTCGTAGCCAGTTAGGCTCGTTCCTATACCAACCACACGAACACGAGATGAACCCTGCATCACGAGTGTTGCCTTGGTCATCTGAACCAACGGCTTTGGTGGGTGCTATTGCTCGCAACCTTGGTGCCAAAACACCAATTCGCTTAATTGCCAGTGCTAAATCTTGGTTATGTCATGGTGGCGTAAATCGTCGTGATGCGTTTCTTCCTGCTGGTAGCCCTGAAGAAGTTGAGAAGGTGTCACCACTACGTACCACTGAACTTTATTTAGAGCACCTAAAGCAAGCTTGGGATCATACCAACCCAAATAACCCGTTAGCCGATCAAGACGTTACTATTACTGTTCCTGCATCGTTCGATCCTGCCGCACGCGACCTAACCGCTGAAGCTGCGCGTAATGTGGGCTTGGTTCACCTAACGCTACTTGAAGAGCCACAAGCTGCACTCTACAACTGGATTGATGATAGTAACGACAAATGGCGCGATGAAGTCTCTATTGGCGATATTGTTCTTGTGGTCGATATCGGGGGGGGTACAACTGACCTTTCTCTCGTTGAGGTGACGGAGGAAGAAGGTAACCTAACGCTGAATCGTATCGCTGTCGGTGAACACATTCTACTGGGTGGCGACAATATGGACCTTGCGCTGGCTTATCGTCTCAAGATGAAGCTAGCTCAAGAAGGCAAAGAGCTTCAGCCTTGGCAAGTTCAGGCAATGACTCATGCATGTCGTGATGCAAAAGAAGCCCTACTAAACGATAGCGAGCTTCAATCAGTGCCTATCGTTGTACCTAGCCGTGGTTCTAAGCTACTAGGTGCGACGCTTAAAACAGAACTAACTCAGCAAGAAGTACAGCAGACACTTGTTGATGGATTCTTCCCTAAAGTTGCTGTTAGCGAGCATCCCGTTCAGCGTAACCGTGGCGCACTGACTCAAATGGGCCTACCTTACGCGCAAGACGCAGGTATTACTCGCCATATTGCTGCTTTCTTGACTAAACAAGCCAACGCACTTTCTGGTTCTGAAATTGAACAAGAGTACAACCCATTTGCCAATATGCCAGGCATGCCAAGTGGTGAAACCGCTCAATCTTGTGACTTCATCAAACCGACTGCGATTTTGTTTAACGGTGGCGTCCTAAAATCTACGCTTCTTGCTAATCGTCTCGAAGAAACGCTCAACGAATGGTTGATTGATGCAGATAGCGAAATGGCGATGCGTTTGACTGGTGTTGACCTCGATCTGGCAGTGGCTTGCGGGGCTTCATACTACGGCAGCGTTCGCCGAGGAGAAGGCGTTCGAATTCGCGGTGGTGTCGCGTCTAGCTATTATGTAGGTATTGAAAGCGCTATGCCAGCAATTCCAGGGATGGCTCCACCGATGGAAGCACTGTGTGTGGCTCCATTTGGCATGGAAGAAGGATCCAGCGCTGATGTTCCAAGCCAAGAGTTTGGGCTTATCATTGGTCAACCGGTTAACTTCCAGTTCTTTGGTTCTACCGTTCGTCGTGACGACATCGCTGGTACTCACCTAGACCATTGGGCTCCTGAAGAGCTAGACGAACTGCCTGAGATTCAAGTCACGCTACCTGTTTCTGAAGGGCGCCGTGAAGGTGAAGTGGTTCCGGTGACTCTTGCCTCACGCGTCACTGAGCTAGGTACTTTGTATCTTGAAGCTATCGCAGCTGACAATGGGCAGAAGTGGCATGTTGAATTTGATGTCCGCGAAGACGCAAACTCGAACTCAGAACAAGCATAACGATTAACGGCACCTCTGGGTGCCGTTGTTTTAAGTTATCCGCAAATAAGGTTATCTATGGCATCTCCTCGATTCTTAGTCGGTATTGATTTAGGTACAACCAACACGGTTGTCGCATTCTGTGAAATCACCGACGACCTACAAAACTCTGCCGTTTCCCTATTTGAAATAGACCAGTTGATTGGCCCGGGTGAAGTCGTGCGCAAGCCATTGCTACCCTCTTTCCGTTATCACCCAGCGGCAGGTCAAGTCTCCCCATCAGACTTAACACTGCCATGGGATAATGAACCTGTCTTGGGTGACATTAGCCAAGTGATTGTTGGCGAATGGGCGCGAGAGCTCGGTGCGAAAGTGGAAGGTCGGCAAGTTTCTAGTGCCAAAAGCTGGCTCTCGCACCAAGCGGTGGATCGAAGCTCCGACATTTTGCCTTGGGCAGGAGCAACGGATGTCGATAAAGTCTCGCCTGTTATCGCCAGCGCAAGCTACCTGAACCACATTCGACTTGCTTGGAACTATCGCAATCCAAGCAATAAACTCGAAGACCAAGAAGTGGTGGTGACGGTTCCTGCTTCATTCGACGAAACAGCGCGCAAACTTACCCTTGAAGCCGCGCAGCTCGTAGGATTAAATAAAATTGTGCTTCTCGAAGAGCCACAAGCGGTTTGCTACGACTGGTATGCGCGCCACCAGCAAAGTGCAGCAGAAGAGCTAAAAGACCTTCCGTTAATTCTTGTCTGTGATGTCGGTGGTGGTACAACTGATTTAAGTTTGATTGAAGCTAAGTTCGATCAAGGTGAGCTCTCTTTGGATCGCATCGGCGTTGGTGATCACTTAATGCTCGGTGGTGATAATCTCGACCTTGCTTTAGCACATCTGTCAGAGCAGCGCTTCAATCAAAGTAAAAAGCTCAATGCAGCTAGCTTAACCAAACTGATTCAGCAAACGCGCAAGGCAAAAGAAAATCTACTTTCTAGCAACGCGCCTGAAGAAGTAAAGATCACTATGCTCGGCAGCGGTTCAAAACTTCTTGGCGGGACGAAGAGTATCGGCCTTTCAAAGCAAGAAGTTCATCAAATTGCTCTAGATGGATTCTTCCCATTGTCTGGTTTTACTGACACCCCAGATAAAAGACGCAGTGCTGTCGTTGAGTTCGGTCTGCCTTACGTCGCCGATCCTGCGGTCAGTAAGCATGTTGCAGAGTTTTTGAGCCAACATCAGCAAGTTTCAATGGCAGCGCTCAAGCAAGACGACCCCAACAAACCCGCTATCCCTGCAGGCATCCTGCTCAACGGTGGTGTGTTCAATAGTGACCTTGTCACTCAGCGTGTTACCCAATTGCTTGGCAACTGGCGTGGTGACGATGTCACGGTGCTCGATAACCCTCATCCGGATTGGTCAGTCGCACTTGGCGCTGTCGCTTTTAGTAAGGCTCGCCGAGGTGCGCAACTTAAAATCGGTGGTGGCGCAGCACGTTCTTACTTCTTACATCTTCAAGAAAAGAACAAAATGGGCAAGGCACTCTGTTTGCTATCAAAAGGGACCGAGGAAGGGCACGAGATTAGACTTAGTGGTCGCCGATTCTCATTAACCTTGGGCGAACCTGTTCGTTTTAACCTTCTAACAACGACACACGACACGCTGTCCAACAACACAGCCATTCAAAATGGCGTCATGGTTGATATTGACCCAGACCTATTCGCGCCGCTACCCCCTTACATCTCGACACTGGAAGGTGAAGGAATCGAGCTGCAAGCCAACCAGAAAGAGCGAGTTGAAGTTCAGCTCGCCTGTCAGCTAACCGAAGTCGGCACGCTGAAAATGGAGTGTGTCCATGTCGAAGACGACACAAAGCGTTGGGAATTAGAATTCGAAGTTCGTAACCAACAAGCAGAAGAGCAAGTTGAAGAGAGTCTTCACCCTCGCCTGCCCGAATGTCAAGAGCTGATTTCTCGTATCTACAGTGGCAATAAGAAAAGCGCGGATTCTAAAGAAATCAAAACCCTTGCCAAAGATCTCGAACGCAAACTGGGTAAACGTGATGAGTGGGACTTCACGACTTTACGTCAGCTGTTTGATGTTTTGGCACTCGGACACAAACGTCGTCGTCGCTCTGAACCGCACGAAAAGAACTGGTTACGTTTGGCTGGCTTCTCGCTGCGCCCTGGTTTTGGCGATGCTACTGATTCATGGCGTATCGAGCAAGTTTGGGGGCTCTACCAACAGGGGATTCAGTTTAAAAATCATCAAGGTTGGACCGACTGGTGGGTCTTCTGGCGCCGAATTGCTGGGGGACTAAGTCAAGAACAGCAAGAGAGCATCCTCGCCGATATTGCTAAGTATCTTCATCCAGGGGCGATGAAAAACCCTCAGTCAGCCAAAGCGGCGCAAGATATGGGTTACGAATCTATGGTCAGGCTTGCCGCCTCATTGGAGCATCTTGAAATAGAAGATAAGGTACTTCTCGCTTCTTGGTGTATAAGTAAAGCCATTAACCATAACCAGTTCGAACAAGCACATTGGTGGGCGTTAGGTAGGCTTGCTTCACGTACTCCACTGTATGGCAGTCAGCACAGCGTGATCCCTCGTGAACAAGCAGAACAATGGCTACCTAAATTACTCGAGCAAAACTGGCAAAAAGAACCAATGATTGCTTTTGCCGCGGTCATGATCTGTCGAAAAACAGGTGATCGTCTGTTTGATATTTCTGATGACTATAGAAAACAAGTTCTCGCTAAGCTAAAACAAAGCAAGGTGCCTGAATCCTGGGTTAGCTTGGTAGAAGAGGTGAAAGAGCTATCAGAAAGCGAATCTAAGCGCGTGTTTGGCGACGCTCTGCCTAGTGGGTTGACTCTTGTAAATCATTAATGGCTGAAATGCATTATAACCCTAAGACAAAAAAGCCCTTCTCATCGAAGGGCATCTTTTTAGTGTAAACAAAGCATGTAGACGTGGGTTAAGCCATCATCTCTTCCGTAATTCCCACCCTTAACAGCGCAGCTTTCTCAAAAGCAGTCAGCTCAGAAAGGTCGCTAATCATTGGTGCATCAGCAAAGCGAGTATCGGTCGGCTCACCTAACTTTTCCTTTAGAGCAGTAATCAATCCTTCGATAACATTGCCATAGCGCATCGCACTAGAGATCAGCACCGGATTTTCCTGTGCATCATCAGAAACTGGTACTTTTTCGGCAACTAAGCCCATAATGCCCCTCAGATTCTGACCAAAATCGCCTTCTAATTGAGCTAAAGCCTGCTTAAGATCGCTTTGCGACATGCCATCAAGGCTTGATTTCATCAACTCTCTGTCAAACTTAGCGTGAGCGTTGGCGTCAATAGCGTCTTCCGGCTTATCCGCTGTTTTTGCGTGCCACTGAGAAGCCGACATATCAATAAAGCCCTGAACACCTTGCATTACGGTTCCTGCATTTGACCGACTATGATTTAACGAGTCTACAATTGAGCCTAGTTCGCCAGTATATGATGCTTCTTGGTTTGAAACTGTTGAAAGTGCCAGCTCCCGGATCATGGCTAAGTCGCCTTTATTAAGAACGTCCTGTTGTATCATACTAAAGGTGACTGTCCCGTCGGCGATTGCATCTTGCAGTGCATTAATCGATTCACTAGACAATGTTGGGGTTGTACTTGGTGCTACTCTCGTAGCTAGGAAGCTAACTGCATCCAGTGCAGTTTTAACACTGCTATCTTTAGCAGAGCGGCCGCCTCCAATCCCAAAATCGTTATCCGCTTCATAACGAGATTCAACTGAATTCGCGGGCTTCTCTTCACTTGCCGAAGCAGTCTGCTGAGGCTGTAAATAATCAATCAATTCACCTTTCAGCTTGCTGATTTGCACGGAGAGTTGATTGATCTTGTCGCTAGCTGCTTGTAGTTCCTCAGATGAGGCATCGTTCAAAAACGTTGCAGCATCTTTAGCCTCGCCACTGCCTGTTGTCGCCCACTGCTGGAAAGGCTGGCCACCCACCGTATCGCTTAATATATTGATTGCCGCCGATTTCTGGGCTTCTGTACCGAACAGTTTGATTGTCTGAAGTGCTGTAACTGTTGAGCGCAGAGCACCATTGTTTGTCGCAAGCTCTCTATGTTGCTGCTTCAGTGATTCTCCATCAAGACTCGATAAAGTATCTAACTGAGTTAGACCATTTAGAGACTCTTTTAGGGCTACCTTACCCATTTCTTCACGAGATAGCTGCTGTGTTTGACCTGTCGGAGTCATACTTGAGACAGGCTTATCTTTTGCTGTAAACAACCCCTTAATGGCGTTTGCCGCATTGCTCAACCAGCTAACTACTTTGTCTTTTAGCGACGTTCTCGGACTACTCTCGGTCCTTTCTGCTAACTGCTGAGCATCTTTTGGTGTTGCAATTGAAGTGACTGGTTTATCACCAAGTGCGCCAGCCTGAGTTGACAGCTCTGTCTGATGATTTGAAATACTGGCAACCTGTGTTGCGCTAGAGTGAGTTGCGTTTAAATGAGTCATACTGCTTTTCTTTATTGTTTAACACATGAAGCAGTTTAGGAGCTTGCTGCAGGAGAAAATATCAGGATCAGTCGGAAATATATAACTGACAAATACCAGTCAGTCATCTCATTCACTCACACTAAACAATATAAAAACTTCCTGCCGATACTGATAGTTGAGCCAGACGCTTTTTGTTGTACTGCCGTTAGATTTTCAGACCAACATAAGAGTAACGAATGAGTCAACAATACACTCAGGCAATTGAAATACTATGTCAGGAGTTAAACCTAACACTTTCAGGTAACATTGATACCATTGTCAGCTTCAAGGTAGGAGAGCAGGAATGCCACATTACAGAACACCCTTCCGGACGGTTACTTATGTTCAGCAATCTTGGTGAGTTAACCTCTGACAATGCGAAATCGCTGCTCGAGATTGGTATGTTCAGTCAAGACGAGAAAAAGCCTGTCGTTGGCTTTGATAGCAACAGCAATAACGTGATCCTCTGGAACCATCAGTCTCTGGTACAGGCTGACCGTCATAGTCTCTATCAGCAACTTGAGCTTCTTAGTCAATATTACGATCAAGTGCAAAGTGACTTACAAGAGTTGGCTGAACCAGAGGCCAAAGAGAAGTCTAATTTTAGCCCAGCTGCATTCCGAGTGTAATCGTCGTTCACTAACAAAGAACCATTAGGAATCTAAGCAAAGTCACTCTGGCTTTGCTTTTTTTTTGTACATAACCAATAAGAAAATTTACAAAAAAAGGCGCCACAATGTAGCGCCTTGAGGTTAGAACGATTTTAAGTTAAACCGTTGGAGCCGAAGCCCGCCATGCCTGGTTCTCGCTATCAGCAATAGAGCGGAACAAGTCACGAAGCTCTTTAAGCAGACCTTCTTGGAAGCTGACATTTTCGTCTGCTTTCTGTTTTTCTGCTTGAGCCTGGGTGGCCTGAACTTCGTCTTCCTTACTTCGTGCCTGGGATTCGGCCTGTGAATAATTGGCAATCGCGTTACCAAACTGACCCAGAGTCTGAACAAAAGCAGTCAGCGCTTGGTTAATACCTGTCATACGATCAAACTTGTGGTTATTCGTCTGCAAATATTGATTACCTTCTGTCAGGTTCTTAGTGCCTTCTTCTTTAGCTTTTAGCAATTGAGTACGCTTTTGCTCAGGAAGGTCAGTTTTCTGCAGCAGTTCGTCAACCTGGTTCATACCTTTCTGCTGGGTATTTACCTGCGCGTTTGCTGACATCTCTTTGCCAATCTTCTTGCCGGACTGGAAAGCACCAAACGCGCCCGCGGCCACAGTTAACCCAGCCATAACACCGGCAACGATAGCCATACCAATCATCGCCCAAGCGGCACTTCTTTGCTCATCAGCCTGATTTTTCTGGCTAGTCACTGTCGCATCAACAGCAATTTCACGCTGTTGTACCTGCTGTTGACGGCTAAGTTTGGAAAGAGTATATAGCAGAACAATGAGAGCTAGACCATCAGCGATAGAGTTGGAACTATCTTCTGCGTCGGCTACCTGTCCAGCATTGTTGGTCATTTTTCCAATCAGACTATTCAGCTCTTGCGTTAGCTTTCTGCCTTCTTGAGTACCGTTGAGCATTGTTTTAATAGACTCAACTGCCTGAGTTAAGCGTGGAAGCATATCATCTAGGTTGTTTGATTTATTTGCTTCCCCGGCGGCACTCTGAACGATCGCAGTCACGAGATCATCCATCAAAGGAGCCATCTGAGCCATCAGCTTTTCAGATACAGGATTACCCGCCAGCACAGTGTCAATACGACCAAGAACAAAGTCTGCAACTGGCTTGATTTTTTCAAGCGAGCTTATCAGTAGCGAACCTGAAAGCGTACCATTAGTCAGAGAACCAACCAAGTTGATATTACTCAATGCTGTAGACAACTCACCAATTAGCTTTTCTGCAGCCATCGCCATCTGACCATTTACTTGGCCTGACGGGACCGACAACTGATAGCTTTTAAGGTCGTTTGCCCAACTCTGAACCGTTGTTTTCAGTTCTGCCGCTTCCTGCTTTGTGATAGCCCGCGTTTCACCGGTTTCAGTCTTCAGACTGTCAACCAGATCAAATACCTTTGTATAACCTGCAGTTATATTATTAACTTCATTTGCCATTGCAACTCCCCCTTAGACCGTAGCCGGACGGTTCAATACTGTCTGCATAGTTTCGCCTTTAGCCTGGATCATCTGCATAATAATCTCCATCAGCTCTTGGAAGCCCTGCAGGATGTTCTCAATCTCTTCTTTGAGTTTGTCTATTACCGACTGATCGAGAGTCATTTCAGCCCGAATGTCAGCGAGATCAGCCTGAATGTTAGCAACTTTCGATTGATTCACCCCGTTGGCGATGTCTGCAGCACTTGAGCCAATATTTGCCGCTGTATCGACGGTTTCTGCAACGGTACGAGTTACCTTGACAGCTGTGGACAGCGTTTTAGCCGCTACATCCACCGCGCCTTTCAATGCGTTAACGATATTGCCTATCGCAACACCAGCACTTGCGATAGCGAGTGCTCCCTGTATAGCCATCATGGCATAACCAAATGCCTTTACATCGACACCTGCGGCTTCCATCGCTTTCTGAACTTCCGGCATCTGTGTCACCTGACTGATGACCCCCATCAGACCTCCGGCAATCATCAGGGCGCCCGCAGCTGCACCAACACCAGTCGCGATCATAATGGCACCAACAATAATCGAGGCAACTGCACTGATCCAACCGAAGATTTTAGACGCGAGACCAGACTTCTTAGCTTCTTGCGCAGCTTCCTGAGACTCTTTAATCTTCTCTAGGTTTTCAGCCATTTCCTGCTCATGCTTAGCTTTAGCGACTTTCACTTCCTCAATTTTGAGTTTGTTCTGTGCACTTTTCAGCTTGTCAGTAAGCGCCGCCAGCTCAACTTCAAAATCATCGGCAGAACCTGAAATGATCTTTACAGCAATTGCTGTCGTCTCCTGACCTGTTGCTCGCATGGTTCCAGATAAAGCGCTAACGGCTTGCTGAAGCGTTGCGATCTCAGCCAGAGTCAGCGGGGTACTTTTTTCTGTCACTTGTACCTGTGGAACATTCAGCTGAGGTAGAACCTTGTCAGAGTTTGACAGTTCTGCACCATTTTTCTGAACATTTCCCGCCGCGACATTAGTCTGTCCGACGTTTTTCTGCTGGGTTTTATCCAGCTTCGTTTCATCAGGGCCCTGGGTATAACCAGTTCCCTGGGAGCGGTCAATTAGCATAGAATTCATATTCTAGTTACTCCTTTTATTTCTCACCGCTTCCAACATGATGCCTGCGCGTTTATGCAAATCTGCATAGTCTGATTTCCCGGCAGACATCTCCTTTGCACTATAGAACCCGCTTTCCGCTTCGGTCAGTTGCTCGAGCTTTAAGTGACACTCAGCCGAATGGAAAGGCGGACGCGGATCATTAATATCCACCAGTGCTGCATAGCTGTAGGCGTCAATCGCCTCCAGATACTCACCCAATTCCTGACGAGCTGCTCCAAGACCTACAAAAAAACGCGCCTGATAGTGGTCTAGCATGCAGAGTAATTGGAAAACCTTCGCTGCCTGGTCAGTCTTACCGGATTGAAAGAAGTTGTAGCCCACGGCATAGATGTGCTCAATAGTGTCAGGAGACACATCATGGAGCATCTTAATCGTGCCGCCCTCTTCCAGAAAAGAAAACAAGTCATTGGCATCAAATTGAGATGCATCGGTAGTCGCGTGTTCTGTAGTCATGGTGTTTATCCTTAAATAGCTCGTAGGATTTGTTCTAAAATACTGTGATATTTCTGAACGAATTTATTCATCGCCTCAACAGTTGAATTATATTGAGAGCTGAGATCATTCAGTGTGGTGGTTTTGATCTGAACTTCGTCGTTCAGCAATTTGGACTTATCGCTAATTGAGCTTGAGAAATCAGTTAAGTAAGTGGGTTCATCTTCTTCATTCTGATAGGTCTTGTTCTGAGCATCTACCCCCTCATTTTTAAGGAAGTCCATATGGCTTATCTCGCTCACCTGTTTATCAGGAGCTATGCTTTGCAGATATGCGTATTCAGGTGACTTTTTAAATGCCTCTTCTGAACCATAACCAAAGTCACTATGAGAAAATTTGTAGCCGGCAGGGTTGTATCCACTGTTATTGCTCTGCTGAGTATGAATTTTCGACTGAACCTCACCAAAAACCTTCAGGCGAGCAGTGAGATCCTGTAGGTCATCTTTTACCTCATTACGCTTTTCGAGGCGATTAACTCGGCGTTCATTCAGTGCCAGTAGTACCTGTTCATCGAAGCGGTTTGCCAGACTGGCATCGGTAATTGACAGCAAATCCCGTGAGCTCAAAGCGTGCTCAGCCAAGATTTTATTGTCGTCAAGCTCTTTCTGGCTAACGTTGCCAAGCCTAGCTTTTAACTTTGCGAGATTTCCAGTCAGCGTCTCATAACGCTGCTGAAGATTTTTCTGACCAGACATATCCTGCCCGCTCTCGTATTTTTGAAACAGGACCTCTATATCGTTTCCAGCGCTTTCCTTAATCCTTTCGAGCTCCTGTTCCGAAACCTGACTCTGCTTCTGATCCTTCAGTCCACTAACAAGAGTATCAATCTGCAAATCTGTTAACGGCTTTGCAATACCAGCAAAAAAAGCAGAAATAGAGATTTCTCTGGTCGGATTGTTTTTCAGCAGCGCAACCATATCCTCAATACTTTTGGCAAGTGTCACCGTCGCTGACAACTGTCCATTTGCCTGGGCATAGGCGTACATCCCGTCAACCTGTCCGTCAAGATTGCTAAAGAGGCTCTCCAGATCAGTTATTGACATACTGCCAATACCAGCTCTTATAAACTGGCCAGCTATCGCCTCTGCATCCTCTTTACTGATTAAAAGCGAACTTTGTAGAAGCTCGGTTACTTTGTTTGTAAACTGCTCTTCCGTCAGTAAAATATCGCCCGACAGCAACTGTGATAGCGGGAAAGGTCCTTCTCCCAGTCGCTCAAACATAGCTCGCAGGTACTGAGTGGCCCCACCAGGATTCTCTGAAAGCGGTAACCGCGCTTTGATACCGGCAAAAAACGTACTAAGCTCTTCTGTTTTACTTTTTAGGCCAGCAGCGTCCAGATCCGGCATCTGCTCAGCTAAGGGCAAAGTACCCGAGCCCGTTAGCTGAATATTACGGATAAACTCCGTCGGCATACCCGGCCCGACGCTCTGGTTTAACAGGTTGGTAAACCAACTTTCAAACTGAGTTGCTAGGGTAATATTCAGTTGTGTATCCAGCTCACTTTGCGCAACCTTGCCCTTCGCATCACCTTCGGTGGGAACTTTGGCTTTGAGGTTATCAATCCACTGAGTCAGAGCGCCCTGAAGCGGCATATCAGAAAATGCCGCCTGCTTCTCAATCAGGGTCTCAATAGCTGTCGCGTACTGTTGTGCAATCTCATCTGCAGCCGCTAAGCCATTAATAGGAGGCAGATCTTGCAGTTGAGTAAGAAGTGGGGCAATTAGAGTATGCTGATCTTCGGAGAGATTCTTTTTAAGCTTTGCTTCCAGTTCAGCCTGAAAGGAAAGGGGAACCTGTGGGTTGTCTACATCACCAGCGCCACTCGTAGCAACCGCGTTTAAGTCTGTTGTTGTTCGCATATCTGTCATATCAAAAAACCTTAAATCACCATTCCGCGCATCATGGTCGGACGTTTTCTTCTTTTGCCTTTTTCACCCGGTGCCTGAACAGCATTCAACTGCTGACGCCTGCGCATCACCTCTTCTGCCAGTTCCTGCTCTGCATTTTTCATGGTTTGTGGAGAGGCATTAATCCCTCCCAGCAGGATTTCACCGGCTACTGGCCCGACCCCAAGCCCTTCCAACAGTTCGTTAAATACATCACTACGATCTCCAGCACTTTGGATCGCTAGTTCGGCTTGGTCTATCGTGTCGGTAAAGGGTTGTTTCATCTTGTTTTCCATCATAAAGGCAGTAAAACGTCGCGCGCTGTCAGTAACAGCCGAGACTTTTTACTTTTTCCTATTTTTCAACGGTCTATAGTCAGCTAAACGCAGCAAATACCAGTCTTCTTCTGCATCATGGCTGGCACCACAAGCCGTTAGATAAAATTGCGCAAGTCGTTGGTTACTCATGTTACTTCCACGTAACACATCGACATTACCTCGAATGACCCAGTCTGCTGGGTAGAGCCTAACCGCATGTTCAGCAAGCATAAACAGGCAGGAAAATGGGTTTCGAAGTCCTTGGTTGGCGCTGGTTCTTCTAAGCAGAACAATAACTATTTCGCCCTCTTCAACACGAAATACAAGCTCCATTCCATCGAATTCAATGCGTTCTCCGAGCTTGATACTGCTTTGTTGCCAGTAATATGGTGTCGTCTCTATCCCTGCGTTTTGTAGAGAGCAAATGAGCTTATCCATTACATTCCAACCCGACCAAGTGGTTGAATGTTGATTTGCTGTGTCAACTCTTGGAATGAAAGCACAGGCAACTCGTAGTAGTCTGATTCAATCAACTTCCTGACATATCGACGTACATCCATGGAGACAACTAGCACTGGCTTGTTAGGCATTCTGCTAAGATCACCTACAGTCTGCTTTACATCGCTGACAAATTGCTGAGTAACTGAAGGGTCTAGCGCCAAATAGCTGCCCGCTGATGTTTGTCTAATACCATTGCGAATCGTATCTTCAAGGCTTTGATCTAGCAGATAAGCCGGGAGCATGTTTTGCCCACTTGCGTATTTGTAGCAAATGTAACGCTTCAGGCTTGAACGAATATATTCAGTGAGTTGAACGACATCTTTTTCTTTTTGTCCCCACTCAACCATCGCTTCGAGAATAACTCTTAGATTTCGGATAGATATATCCTCTGAAACCAGACGCTGAAGGATTTCAGTCATTTTTTGCAAAGGTACAATACGCTGCGCTTCTTTAACCAACTCCCCAAAACTGCCTTCCATTTGCTCAAGCAAGTAACGAGTTTCCTGAATACCAATAAAGTCTTGTGCGTAGTCTTTCAGCACGTGTGATAAATGGAATGTTAGAATTCTATCCTGAGTTAAGAAACCGACATGACTTGCCTCTAGCTTCGCCCGATGGCTATTTGCCACCCACATAGTCTTGACACCAGGAAGGAAGTCATCGTCTTCTTCGTAAGGTATCCCGAGCAACTCGAGCTGCTCTGCTCCCTCGGTCACAAGTAATTTGTCTTGCTCGATCCGACCTCGAGCGACAGGTACTTCCTGTAGCTGAATTAAATATTCTCCACTGCTCATTCCTTCGTTAAAACGTAAGTGGATACCAGGGAACGGAACGCCAAGATCGAGGTATAGTGCGCGCCTAACCCTTGCAAGCTCATCGTTAAGTGCTACTGCCTCAAGGTGCACCTGCAAACTTGAATCAAGATCGATAAGCAGAGGCACCGTCATGGCGAACTCTTCTTGCTCGGTTAACTTGCCTTTACTCGCTCGTGACTGAGATGGCTTATGTGGCATCGCAGCAGGTGAACCCGCACCTTGAGCGACAAATGTAGATAGATCAGATGTGTCAGTCTCGTTTTGCTTTTTTTGTTGGTAAAAGAGAAACATTCCCCCTCCCCCAACCACTGCTGCAAGAACAAGGAAAGTTATCTTCGGAAAACCAGGAATCAAAGCGAATAGAATCAGAAGAACACCACCAATGAGCAAGGCTCTTGGTTGAGCCGTCACTTGTCCACCAATATCTGAGCCTAAATCTGAAGACTCTTCATGAGACACTCGCGTAACGATGATACCAGCAGTAATGGCGATAAATAGCGCAGGGATCTGTGAAACGAGACCATCTCCAACCGTTAGAATCGCAAATAATTCCAACGCTTCAGATGCACTCATGCCTTTCTGAGTGACCCCGATCATGACACCACCAAGGATGTTAACTACGATGATGATCAACCCCGCAATTGAATCGCCTTTTACGAACTTCATTGCGCCGTCCATCGACCCATACATCTGGCTTTCTTTCTCTATCAAAGAGCGGCGGTGCCTAGCTTCATTGACATCAATCACCCCTGCGCGCATATCACCATCGATACTCATCTGCTTACCAGGCATTGCATCAAGCGAGAATCTCGCGCTAACCTCAGCAACACGTTCAGAACCTTTGGTAATGACCATAAACTGAACTACGGTGATGATTAGGAAAACAACAATACCGACAACTAAGTTGCCACCCACCACGAAGTTACCAAAGGTATAGACAATTTGACCTGCGTCAGCTTGTAGAAGAATAAGGCGTGTGGTGGTAATAGACAGTGATAAACGGAACAGCGTCGTGATTAGAAGAACGGCAGGAAAAGCGGAGAACTCTAGCGGCGTGGTAATGTAAATCGCCAGCATAAGTAACACCACAGCGATACTCATGTTCGCACCAATCAGGACATCTACAAGTCCAGTAGGGAGAGGCAAAATCATCATAAAGACTATCGCCAGCAACATAACTGCTAGCATAATATCTTTACGCTGACCGACCTTATTTAATATATCAATCAACTTATTCATTAGATTCACTATTTAGTGATTGTAGGTAACGTCTGTGGGCCTGACGTGCCCCATCTTGATTATTCTGTTTCCATCTGGCCTGACTAAGGCAAAACCAAAGTCCCGCCTCATGGCCTTTTGGATCAACTTGTAATAATTCTTCACACAACATGGTCGAGCGGGTATAGCGCCCTGTTTGTAGACAGGCGACAGCGAGCAGCCGTTTTGCTTCCCAATTGTCAGAGCTAAGCTCTAGCAGTGCGTCGAGCAAAGACATCGCCTGTTCTGGTCGTTGGTACTGAATTTGAAGCGCTGCATGCACCAGTAAAAGCTCTGATTCTTTTTTGCTTATCATTGCTCGTTAGACCTGAATTAGTAGGTTGAGAGCCATGGTTAGATAGCGCTGATCTAATTGGCTACTCTCTAGCGTTCTTGCTGCTGAAGTCAGTATTTGGGAGTCACTTTGATTTGCCAACGCCTTGAGAGTGTCTAACGTTTGATCAAATTGCTCACGATACTTTTCTGGCCTCAATAAGTCAGATTGCGTTAACTTCGGCTTAGCTAGATTTAATAGGTATTGGTCTGAAGGGCGAAGATCATATAAACGTTCCAAGTGTGTCGCTATCGCTTGGCCATCTGGCAATAGCTGGAAACGTTGTGGAAAGTCGTGTTCAGCTTGCTCGGTTGTGAGATGACTAAATGCTTCAATCCCAACATTTAAGGTGCTTATACTATTCATTTTTCAACCACTTCATTGTGAAGTCGAATCAGTAACGCAAACGCTTGTTCTAAAGATGGTATTGTTACCTCCGCACCATTAATTTGCGCCGTGAATACAAGAGTTTCTTCTCCCAACAATCCCGTACGAACGGAAAACGGCCAGCCATTCTCAAAATTGCACAGTGCTAATGCACCTTTAATCAGTTCGCTCGATTGATGCCATGAAATCCCTCTTGAAAGCATCAAAAATATGTTGTCTTGGTGTCTTTCTATGTGGAGAGTTCCGCTAAGTTGGAATGTCAGCTGCACCCGACCAGTTGATGAAAAATCAACCGTATCTAACCCCATCCCTCGACAAAAATCATCCACTGACGAGTCAATCCAATTCATCTTCCCACGCTTCCTCTTCTTCTCTATCGACAGCTTCATCAAGTGCCGTTTGCACCGCACGGATTAAGTTTTGCCTTTGCTCATCGTCTGCGAACACGTCTACAGGTATATGTCGAACCAACTTATGTAACTCACGGAAGAAGCTTATTTTTTGTTCAATCGAGTTTAAGCTCATTGACTCAGCTAACTTCCAAACCGCTTCAGCACCCACCCATCGCTGTTCAACCAAAGCGATGATGTCAGCCATTAAGTCAGAGTCCTGATAGGCCATGGCTCATCCCTTGCGTTTGAAACATTTGGAACAGACCGCGCACCTGGTCCTGAAGCGTGTTTAAGGTCTTTAGCTTCTGCATATCAGACATCAGCAGTTGCAGTTTTACAGAGTCAATCGTGCTACCTTGAACACTCAAATCTGCACTCATGCCTTGCAACATGAACTCCACAGCTGTCGATACTTCCTGCGAACCAAATCGTTCAACAACATCCTGATATGCGGCTCCTAAGCCTTGATAGCTGTGTACAGTGTCCCGATAGAAACCTCTCAACTGATGCAAGCTGCTAAACTCTTGCTCACGACTAAAATCATCTGCAAATTGCGATACGCGGATTTCGGTATCGATCTGACCCCAAGAGTCTGGATTTTGCTCCATCTTCAATAAGGCTTGATCAATAACCGCCAGCAGATGCTTATTATCTGGGCCCGCTTTGAGGTATTCCTTTGCCGCTTTTAACGCTAGGTATTGGTGACTTTTCTCTTCTGAAAATCCATTTAGATAGGTTTGCAGTTGCGCAATCGTAGAAATATTGCCACCAGCCATCTTGGCAGCAAGATCTTTTATTTTTTGGTTTTTCTCTAAATCAGGAACTTTCTTTAGATACTCAGAGACCAGTTCATGAACTTCATTGACGCGTGAACCACTGTCTTTGACTTTACGCTTGCTAAGGTCTTTTTCTGCCTTTTCTGAGCCCAGTGACGTCAACTCCTCCATCGCATCGAATAGCGATTGAGTAGCGTTATGCACTCTGACAGTTTCCCCCCGATAGGTACCTTTGCTACTAGCAATATCAGAGCGAGCACTATCTTGGCTAACTCTCGCGGACGCATCAAATTTCGAATTTGTAGTGACTTGATTATTGATCGTACTCATTCACTCACGCTCTATTTTTCCCAATTTATAGAGCGATTATATGGAGCACCAGCATTCCAAGCTGTCAAAATCAGACGCGTTTTTTTAGGCCTTTTTTAGTTTTCTAAAAACTCCCGACTAATACTCACTATAAATAGAACGTCCTAAAACCTATTCTCGTAATCATCAATCATTGTGCATAAATTTAAGTTTGAACCAGTTTTCCTATATCACCGATATTCAGCAATCAGCTATCAAGCAAACACGACTGATCCAGATCCGGGGTCGTGTTACTCAAGTAACCGGTACGATCATCAAAGCCGTGGTCCCTGGTGTGCGCGTGGGTGAACTTTGCGAACTACGTAATCCTGACCAAACTTTGTCTTTATTGGCCGAAGTTGTGGGTTTCCAACAACACCACGCACTGCTAACCCCACTTGGCAACATGTTTGGTATTTCGTCCAACACTGAAGTAAGTCCGTTGGGGAAAATGCACGAAGTTGGTGTCGGTGAACACTTGCTAGGTAAGATTCTTGATGGACTTGGCCGCCCGTTTGATGGTGGGCAAATGCAGGAGCCTACATCCTGGTATCCCGTCTATCAAGATGCACCACCACCGATGCAACGCAAATTGATAGAAAAGCCAATATCGTTGGGTGTCCGATCAATTGATGGTCTACTTACCTGCGGTGAAGGCCAACGTATGGGTATTTTTGCCGCCGCCGGTGGTGGTAAAAGTACCTTACTTGCCAAACTAATTCGCTCCGCAGATGTCGATGTCACCGTACTTGCTCTTATTGGTGAGCGCGGACGGGAAGTTCGAGAGTTTATAGAACATGACCTTGGTGAAGAAGGCATGGCCCGTTCTGTACTGGTCGTTGCAACATCTGATCGCCCTGCAATGGAGCGTGCGAAAGCCGCTTTCGTGGCGACGTCGATTGCCGAGTACTTTCGCGATCAAGGAAAGCGCGTCCTTCTACTTATGGATTCAGTCACTCGGTTTGCACGTGCTCAACGAGAGATTGGCTTAGCGGCTGGTGAACCACCTACACGACGTGGTTATCCACCGTCAGTTTTTGCAGCATTACCTAAGTTGATGGAGCGTGCCGGACAATCAGACAAAGGCTCTATTACGGCTCTTTATACTGTTTTGGTTGAGGGTGACGACATGACAGAGCCCGTCGCCGATGAAACTCGCTCAATACTCGATGGACACATTATTCTGTCGAGAAAGCTCGCAGCAACCAACCATTATCCCGCGATTGACGTACTACGCTCTGCAAGTCGCGTAATGAACCAGATAGTTGATGACTCGCACAAAGAATCTGCGGCTCATATGCGTGAAATGTTAGCAAAATACGAGGAAGTCGAGTTGCTAATTAAGATTGGTGAATACCAACAAGGTACTGACCCTAGAGCAGATATGGCAATTGCTCAAAGCGAAGACATCCGCACTTTTCTTCGTCAGGGTACTCATGAGCTGAGCGACCTAACTGGCGCGGTTGAACAACTCACAGGAATTGCTAACCAATGATTGCTCAGCTTCTGCACATCAAAAGAATTCGTGCTGACAAAGCCGATAAGGCAGTCCAGCAGCAAGAATACCGAGTGTCCCATGCTTCCGGGATCGTGTTGAAAGCAGAACAAACGGTCAAAGAATACCATCACTGGCGCGAGCAAGAAGAAGAGCGGCGCTTTGCCAAAGCCAAACAGAGCACTGTCTTGCTCAAGGAATTAGAAACGTTAAGACAAGAAATTGCCCTGTTACGAGAACGCGAGGCCGAACTCAAGCAAAAATCGGCAGAAGCAAAGAAAGCACTTGAAGAAGAGCAGCGACTCTTACAAGACAAAAAAAAGGCTGCCTTACAAGCACACAAAACCACCGAAAAATTTATTCAGCTATATGAACAAGAGCAAGCAGAGAAAGAACTGCTAGCACAACATCAAGAAGAACTCGAACAAGAAGAATTTCGCACTGTCGCGGTAATGTAGAGGGAACAATGCAAATTAAGCAAAACATTGACAGTCAGACCCAAAATCCACCTCAAAGAGCACGCTCTCAAAAAGCTTTAGAGCAGGACCCAAATCGCCTGCAATCTCGCTTCGAAAGTGCAATGGCCGACAAAAAACAACTAAGCAAAAAGAAAGCCAGCGACAAAGATTCAGAACAAACGAATACCGTAGAAAGCCTTCCTGCCGATAAGATCAAGCTCTCGTCAAGTCAAGGAGTGAGCTTGCAACTTGCTCAAAGTAATAGTCAAAGACAAGACTCCGATTTGTCACCAAAGGATAAAAATCACAGAAATCCAATGGCGGGAAGCTCTGGTTCTCTGGCCACTAGTAAAGGTGAATCAAATCTCTCTTCCCTAGGCCGTGGAGCATCTAGTGCTGAAGTAAAAGAGATTCCTTTTGAGCTACTAGAAACACATTCAACGCCTAAAACAGAAGCAACGCAAAGTCACTCCTCTAATGCTATGACTCAGGGAGAACTCATTTTAAGAAGCATGACCAGTCAAGCTTCTCAACCAACTCAACGCGAGCTGTCTCACCTCGTCAAACAGCTTGTAGAGCAGATCCAAGTATCACTACCGAATGCCACCACATCGAAAGAGGTGCGCTTGCTTCTCAACGACGGTCAGCTAAAAGGTGGAGAGATCCAAATTAAGTTAGATAACCAAGGTTATAGCGTGACCATCCGTCAAGATAACGCACTTTCAGTCATTAACCAGCAGGCACGCCAAGAATTATCCGAAAGGCTTAATCGTCTTAACTTAGATCAACCAATTAAAATCACCGTCACAGAACAAACAGACCAACAACATGACCAGCAACATTCGCGGCAACAGCGCAGCATTTATGATGAATGGCAGCCAGAGGAAAACTGATGAAACTTGCATTTCCTAAAATCGAAGCCGAAAGCGTTGAACTGATTAATCGCCTTTGCACAAAGCAATGTTACTTCCATGGCGATAATGGGGGGAGCTTATCAATCACTATCGCGGAAAAACCGCAGTTTTCGGGGTATCGACTTACGGCGATAATTGGTAGTCAAACTCTACACATCGACTTGGCATCGGCACAATTACAGCAATGGCTAGGCGATATCCTTAAAGAGACTTCTTTCGACTCACTACCAGATTCGCTTCAGCTTGAGCTACTGGCTGCTCAATTGGAGTCATATGCGCGTGAGTTAAAACAGCAATTTGGGCAGCTTCCAGTTCTAAGCAAGTTGGAACCCATTACGATTGAAAGCAATCAAGAACAAACCTTGATGTTGGCTGCCAAGGGCAACAACAATACACTTTGCCTTTGGCTGAGCCAAGGCAACAACGTTCTCGTCGAAGCTCTGCCAACGCTATCCTCCAAAATCAATCAGCAAATCACTCTGCCTATCTGGTTGTGCCTTGGCACCACTCAATTAGCGGTGAGCGACTTTACTGCTCTTGAACAAGGCGATGTTGTCTTTTTTGACCACTGCTATGTTGCTGATCAGCAAGTTGTTTTTCAGCTATCAGGCAAAAATCTATGGCGATGCAAACTTGAAGACCAAACCATTCAAATACTGGAAAAAGAACCAACTATGAACGATTTACATAACCAAGAGCCAATTACCGAACATCAACAACTTCCAGTTGATCTTACTTTTGATGTTGGTCAGCAGACGATAACCTTAGAGCAACTTACTCAGCTTCAACCGGGCTATGTTTTTGAGTTAGACCAACCAATAACCAAACCGGTTGCATTAAGAGCCAATGGCAAAGTGATAGGTCAATGTGAGCTTGTTAATGTTAACGATAAGCTCGGTGTTCGCTTATTAGAAATTTTCATCGGCGAGAACGCTTAACATGATTCAGCTGCCAGACGAACTCAATCTCATCGTCAGCCTTGCGCTACTGGCGTTGATTCCTTTCATCGCAATGATGGCCACCTCTTTCGTCAAACTTGCGGTCGTCTTTTCATTGTTGCGAAATGCATTAGGTGTGCAGCAAATACCGCCCAACATGGCGTTGTATGGTCTTGCGATCATTTTGTCTATTTTCATCATGGCACCCGTTGGCTTCGAAACCTATGACTATGTAAAGGCAAACGAGATTTCTCTAGAGGATTCAGCAAGTGTTGAAGGACTAATTGAAAGTGGAATGCAGCCCTATCGCGAGTTTTTAAAAAAACATATTCGAGAGACAGAAGCTGCATTCTTCACCGATGCTGCGCGAACTTTATGGCCGCAAAAGTACGTTGACCGACTTGAATCTGACAGCTTATTGCTCTTATTGCCTGCATTTACCGTCAGTGAGCTAACTCGGGCTTTTGAAATAGGTTTTTTACTTTATCTTCCCTTTATCGCCATCGATTTAATTGTGTCAAATATTCTGTTAGCAATGGGGATGATGATGGTATCCCCTATGACCATTTCGCTGCCTTTTAAACTGCTGCTATTTGTACTACTTGATGGTTGGACCAAGTTAACTCACGGTCTCGTGTTGAGTTACGGTTGACAAGGTACCTAGCTATGAATCCTTCAGAAATCATTCACTTTACGACACAAGCACTAACACTTGTCTTGGTACTATCGCTGCCTCCCATTTTAGTTGCTGCCTTTGTCGGTACTTTGGTCTCACTGATACAAGCGCTGACTCAGGTCCAAGAGCAGACTCTCGGATTTGTCGTCAAACTGATCGCAGTCATCATTACTCTGTTTGTTACTACCCAATGGCTAGGTGCGGAGCTGCATTCATTTGCCGCACTTACAATGGATAAGATTCCGCAGATACGATGAACTACGAAGATCTCCATCAAGCTTTATTTGTTTACAGCTTAGCGCTACCTCGAATGATGGCGTGTTTTATCTTTTTGCCTATTTTAAGCAAGCAGATGCTAGGTGGCACTATGGTCCGCAATGGTGTCCTGTGCTCACTGGCGCTATTTACTTTTCCAATCATAAACCAGCACGCCTTACCTGCCGAGATTGATGGGCTATGGATTATGGTTATCCTCGGCAAAGAGATCTTATTGGGTCTTTTGATTGGCTTTATCGCAGCGATTCCATTTTGGGCCGTAGAAGCTAGTGGCTTCTTGATCGATAACCAACGCGGTGCTGCGATGGCGGGAATGTTTAACCCTACATTAGGGTCACAATCGACACCAACAGCCGTTTTGTTGACTCAAACACTCATCACCCTCTTCTTTTCTGGTGGTGGCTATATCGCATTTATGTATGCGATTTTCAAAAGTTATAACTCATGGCCCGTTATTGATTTCTTTCCAACGGTAACCGACGCTTGGGTAACATTCTTTTACGGACAGTTCCAGCAAATGTTATGGCTTGGAGTCTTGATGTCTGCACCATTAGTATTAGCGATGTTCTTATCAGAGTTTGGGCTTGCACTCATTAGCCGATTTGCCCCTCAGCTCAACGTATTCTTCCTCGCTATGCCAGTTAAAAGTGCCGTTGCTAGTGTTTTACTGATTTTTTATCTCGCTTTGATGATGGATCATTATCAAGACCTGTTCCCCAATATCACCTTGTTTGTCGAACTACTAAACCCCATTTGGCTAAGCCACTAGGATTGAGATATGAGCGGTGAAAAAACTGAACAACCCACCCCGAAAAAACTTCGTGACGCGAGACAAAAAGGCCAGGTTGCCAAAAGCCAAGAAATCGTCTCTTCCTCGCTGATACTTGTGCTCATTGCTGTACTGTTTGCATTCTCAGATTATTACCTTGAACACATTTCCGCCCTGTTGCTACTTCCCAGTGAACTGGCCTATCAAGGCTTTCAAGATGCGTTGCTTGATGTCGCCATCTCGATTGCTAAAGAAATGGCTTACCTCTTGGCTCCAATCATTCTTGTCGCAGCGCTCGTTGCAGTTTTCGCCAACATGGGCCAATTTGGTTTTCTGTTTACCGGAGAATCTGTTAAACCTGAAATCAAAAAAGTGAACCCTGTCGAGGGGGCAAAGCGGATTTTTTCACTCAAAAGTGTTATCGAATTTATTAAATCGATACTTAAAGTCAGTCTGCTTTCATGCATTATTTGGGTTACCCTTCGCGGCAACCTGAATACATTGCTACAAGTCCCTACCTGTGGACTAAACTGCGTTCCAACCATAGCTGGCGTGTTGATTAAACAGCTTATGATTATCTCTTCCTTCGGGTTTATTGTGATTGCTGCAGCTGATTTTGCTTACCAAAAATACGATCACACCAAGAAACTGAAAATGACTAAAGACGAAGTTAAGCGCGAATATAAAGAAATGGAAGGTAGTCCAGAAATCAAAAGTAAACGCCGTCAATTACACCAAGAACTTCAGGCATCTAACCAACGTGAAAATGTTAAGCGTTCCAACGTATTAGTAACGAACCCTACCCACATCGCCATCGGTCTCTACTACAAAAAAGGAGAAACCCCTCTTCCAATCATCACTTTGAAAGAAACCGATGCCATGGCAAAACGTATGATTAAAATCGCACAGGAAGAAGGAGTACCGGTTATGCAGAAGGTTCCTCTAGCTCGGGCACTTTACGCCGATGGCCAACTTGATCAATACATCCCCGGAGATCTGATTGAGGCAACAGCAGAGATTCTAAGGTGGGTAGCTTCTTTAGATTCAGCAGAAGCCAACTAATAAAGCCCGTCAAAACATAGAGTTACATATATTAAAAAGGAGCTTTCGCTCCCTTTTTTATACCCAACCTTCTGCTAAATAGAGCAACCTTAATTGGCTTGGTGAGCCCAATCTCTTCAGTGCATCAATTTGCTCATCTGTTAAGTTAGGACTCTTATCTAGCATTACGCGGCCATTGGGGGCGTCTAATGGCAATTTATAAGTCAACTTTTCATTGATCTGATCCGCCTTACCTTCGTCTAAGCAACGTACTGCCGGCATCAACCAGTTCCAATCTTCGTCGAGAAGTTTTTTCAGTGCGCCCGTCGCCACTTTCTCTGTTTCGCTAGGTTCATCTTCTTCGCTAAGCTTCAATATAGCATCGGTGTCTGGGACCAAATGTTCACTAGGTGCCGAGCCGAGCATTTTCTTTAATGCTAACCGAGCATTCTCCATCTGTTTAACTTCTGCTGGAGCATCAGAGCCCGTCAAGTTTGTGTCTTCTTTTGGCCCTAGATAAACCATAAGAGCTCTCACCGATGCGGCGTCTTGCATACTAAAAGTGAAGTTTCCTTTTGTGTTGGCAACCTCAAGCCTTGGCAACACGCCTGAATTGGCCTCCTCAGCCAATGACTCAGTTGCTTCCTTGTTTAGAACATAACTGCTAGCCTGCCCCGCAACAAAGCCGCCACCGCTAATAATACCCGACGCAGCAACAGTTCCGATTGCTTCCTTAGCTAAAGGAAGTACACCTGCTGTAGCCACCGGAGTTACGCCAAATGTGCCGAGTCCTCCTGTTGCCATTCCTAACGTGGCACCTATCCCTCCTTCAGCAGACAGTTTTGCATGACCAATGGCAAGCGCTTGCTCCATTGGTAAAGATAAACGTTGGTCTCGTCCTGGCAAGTGCGAAACCTGCTCTAATTGGTGATGATATGCCTCAGCATCCCCGTTGATAGAAGCTTTGTACAATTCTCGACCGGTAGCGACAATCAACCCCACTCCTGGTAATAGCATGTTAATAGCCACATTAACCCCGGGCCCTTTTAGCTTGTCTTTCACCATCTCTATCAACTCAGCACTAAATCCGTCCATCTTACCCGGATACTGGGTCTCTAAGCTCGCTTGAAGTCGAGCATCTTTGCTTATTGCATCAAAATTATTTTTGAGCTCTTGGTAAGTATCTCCATCAACTTTAACTTCATCTAAAAGGCTGACAACCTCTAAGATTTTTCTTTCTGTCAGAGGCTCCCCTCGATACCCTGAAGGGCTAACAAGAGAGTAGGCCAACATAGCCGTATCGTACTTTTCTTCCTTTATCAGTGCTTGCTTTAAGTCTAAATGGGTTTTTATATTCTCTTGAAAGTACTTGTTGTATTTTTGCTTAAGCACATTTTCGCTAATCGCAGCGTATTTATGCCCTTTATGGAATGTCGATGGCTCTTTAACCTCACCTTTTTTACTGATTACACGGTCATCTTTGGCAGCCGCAACCGCACGGAACTGGTCTAAATCTGGTACACTAGCTTGGCCCACTTTCACTGGATTCACCATAATATCTTCCTCTATACACGTAGTTGCTGAGCAAAGGTTTGTTGGTTTGATTCACTGAGCGGAATATCACGGTCTAACATGGAAAACCGCGCTGACCACTCCGAGCTTTGTTGATTGAATTCGTCGAACCACTGGGTGAGATTTGCTGCATCTAACATTTCTAGAGCTTTTCGACCAAACAGAATGACTTGACGTCCATCTGGTGATATGGCGAGATTCAGGCCGCCGCAACCTAACCCATAATAATTTGCTCTTGCCAACAGCTCTAAACCTCGGTTCCTTAAGCTACCCTGCTTTGGCAGTGCACCCACACGAGCAGATAACAAAAGTTCATTATCTTCTGTCGCGATAAAATAGAGCAGTGTGCGGTCGTCGACAAGCAACTGACAACGACCATTATTTTCAATAAGCAGTGGTGGAAGCTCATTGAGAGAACAGAATTCATCAAGTAAGCGTTGTATTGATTTCATAGTTTTTCCTTTTTGTTTCACTGAAATCCATTGAACAACGATTACTTATTGAACGATGTCGTAAATAGCTCTAATTTTGTTACTTTCGGCAATGCGCTGTGATACTTACCACAAAACTATAAAGCTGATTTTTGCAGCAGTTTGTAGGTTATTTATACAAGAAAGACTTTAAAATGGCGTTTCCGTAACCAATACATGGAAGAGTTGCAGAAAGATCTGGACGAATGGATGGACTACTACAACTATCATCGTACTCATCAAGGAAAAATGTATTGCGGTAGAACACCTGTAGAAACAATAGACGATGGGAAATCAATCTGGGCTGAAAAAATCTAGCCCAGATATAATCTGACAGGCACCAAGTCGAAAAGTGGGTAACTGTCAGGTCAGAATTAGTACAATTTAGCAGCTTCACGAGCAAACGCTTCAAGTGCTTTCTTGTCCATACTATCCACCCTTAGCCTTGAAGGCTTAAGTTTAGACAGTTACACAGAATTCAGGACAGTCTCTTTTTCATTTTTCAACCTTAATAAGCACTATCACTTTATGTCACCGCGCTTAATTACACTATGCACATATGGAATTATTTATAATCATAAACAACTTTGTTTATATCTCCTCCTTGGGCGATAAAACCAACTTTATCACCTTCTACATGGTGTCTTCCATTCACTTTTTTTGAAAAAGTATCCACTCCATCTCTAACACCTTCCAATTTTGATTCACTGGTTCTTCCAACTACATTTGTTCTTCCTTTTACCTCTGCAACAATACCTAGCTCTAACAGCTCTTGTGTTAATTTTTCGGCGAAGCTGTCATGAAGTTCGTCGGGGTTATAGTTTGAAATTCTCTGGGCCTGTGCAAGTGTTGTACTTCCTTTAGGAAGACACCCATATCCACTCCCACTGCTACTAGGCCAGACAATGTCAACTCTGCTATTATCAGCCCTCAGCTCTAGTGCTTCCTTACGGTTGTTAACAAGTACCGACGATGAGCTTCCTCCATTACATGCCATAACACTCACAACAAGCGGTTTTCCTTTATATTCAGATTTTGATCGTGTAATTGCCTCGGCAATACCTTTAGCATAATCTTGAGCTGTTATTCTCACACCTTTGTCACTGACTATCGAACTGGAGCCCGGGGAACAGTGTCCAACAATATAAACTCTAGAGTTAAAAGTAATACCTTTGAGATTATCTGGAATGCTAATAACATTTGATTTCAAACTTACAGATTGAGTTTTTAAGGCGCTTGACTTAGCTTTCAAAGCAATACCCTCTGCTGACTTTCCTGAACCAGAATCTAAAATAAATTGTTGATCATATTTTCTTGAAGCGTTATTTGTGCTGTCGCCTCCAGCAGGAGGTGGTGTAGCACTTCGCGGAGGAAGCGGTGGTGGTGTGGCACCTCGCGGAGGCAGCGGTGGAGCTTGTTGACGCATCGCTGCTTCCAGTAAAACTTTTGCATCTCGGAGAGTCAATTGATCACTATTTAACCCGACAAAACGACTTTCCCCACCAGTAGCTTGATGCAAGACAAAGTTGTTCTTACCAAAGCGAGAAGCACTGTTGAATAACTCAGCCTGTTCATTCTTGTTGAGGATGACGTTCGATGCGTGCTTCAGCACCTCTGTAGCAAAGGTTTTTTCTGTATCTCTCGCACCACTTGAGACTTTAAGTCCTTGAAATCTACCTTCAGTATTTGGAGCTACATTTCCTTTTAGTTTACCCGTTGCGTCACCATTGTGTTCGGCTAGTTTAGTGACCTGAGTGTGCAATTGTTGAATCGATAATGCCATATTGACCTCGATATTGTGGAATTCAGCCATCATGTTAAGGGGTTATTCTGGCTCTAGTTTGCATTTTTGGTCGCTAATTTTTATTTTAGGTCTCAAAAGACGAATGCCTACAAAACCACAGCCACGAGTAACAAATGACTAAGAGTTTTTTTGATAACTTCATGGATATTCTTTACAAGGTGGTCAAATCACATGAACGAAAGATTTAAAATGGTTATAGACGATTTAGGTAGGCTTCTAGAAACAGAACTGACTATAGAAGGAGGTCTATCCAGTTTAACTTTTGAAAACCAAAACGTCGTGCACCTAGCTCCTATTAGCGAAGACCAGTTGGTTATTTTTATGAGTGCTGGCACGCTGACTAGTGAACAACAAGCAGTGCTGCTACTTAGACAAAACTTCTTTTCTTCGGAGTTTTTTCAACCGCGTATCGGTTTATCTCAAAACAACGATCTCGTAATTTGGAGTCAATACCGAATCAATGAACTCGATGCTCCAGCAATAAACCAAATTCTTGAAAATCTCTTGGATTTTGCTCAGGTTTTATCTTCGGAGGAACCGATATCGACAGATTTGCCTCCATTATACTCAAGTTTGATGGTTTGACTTTAAAGAGTAGCACCAACATCATAATGATCAGCACTTAAAACTCATCATGTTAGTGCAGAGATAGCAGCTACATTTATTGATTAGACCATTGGCATTATTTGTTTTCTAGACAAAAAAAGAGTGGCGACAACCACTCTCTATTTTGTTCACAACGCCTGTTTTACTCGTAAAATGACGAAGGCAGTACATACAGTAGTAAAACTGCACCAGTCACTTTAATCACGTTCTCAGAATCATTGACCAAAGCGGCAGGAGTCGCCATTACTTTTCTTGAAATCCTACTGATATCGCTTTCTCGAACAAAACATGCCTTCTCTACTTCTTGTGGCGGTTGTACACAAACCGAACTAATATTTTGAGCTTTCAGTACGGCTTCAACATCTTCGCCAGCATAAGTTGGCAGAACTTCAATATAATCAGGCTCCGTTTTCGACCAGACCTGTACCGTAGATGAGCAACCTGCAATCATGGCAAGTGCCACAACTAGCAACCCTTTCACTCTTCGTGCTGCCTTCACAATTTTTCGTCCTTAATTTTGTTATCAAGCAACTCTTGCCCTCAGATTGAATAGGTTCATCCAATCCAATAAATCGTGATATTCAAACTTGGCGAGAGCAATAATTGGGTTGTTTAGTTACAGGGCGTTTTGACGTTCACTAAGTTGCTTTTCCATAGCCTGCTTTAACGCCTGCAACTGACCATCAATACTTGCGTCGATGATGCCGACTTCCGTTTCAAGGATACAGCCACCGTTTTTTAGACGCGCATCGGCAACGACTTCAACGTATCCTACTTCTGGAAAGTCACTCAATACCGATGAAACCTTTTCTCGGACGTCAATGACTTGTTCTGGATGAACATGTAAAATCACTTGCTTTTGGTTACTGACCAATTGTAAAGCTTCACGCACAACACTTACCGTCGTATCAACGTCATCAAAGGTATCGATGATCTTGCGTACAGCATCAAGCACCACGCCGGTCATTTTTTGCTCTACCTGAAGGTAGTAATCATTACATTTAGCTAGGGTCGCAATCATGGTCTGGGCGTTTTCAATTTTCGCCTTTTGTAACCCATCTTGGTAACCACGTTGTTTTTCACTTTCGTAAGCCTGCTCAGCACTCTCAACAATGCTATCTGCTTTAGCATGCGCAGCTTCAACCAAGTGCTGGGAGTCTAAGTAGCTCAAGTACTCTCGAGCTTTTAGTACTTTCAACCCCGGTGCGAGTTGTAAGTTGTCTGTTTTTATTTCAACAAATGAAACCATTGGGGAATAACCTGCTTTGCGATTTTTTTAGTTAGTCGATATGCCAAATCACGCTGACTTTCTTCTAGCCAAGCAACATTTGATGAGAAAGTGAAATCTGACTGTTTGAGCTTAAAACGCCATCGCTGTTGGATATTGTCCGGAGAGTTTTTTAGGATAAAGCTAAACCAGACCAAGCCTAGCTGTAGCGCGCGCTCCTGGATGCTCACGCTGTCAAATTGACTAGGTAATTTGTGTTGCCACCCTTCTGGCCAATCAGAAAGTAGCATTGGACCTTGTTGAATACAGAATTGCACCCCCTCAGGCCCAAACACCGTATTTAGATGTTGCTTTGGCTCCTTGAGTATAACTTGACGCATTGCAATGCAATGCAGCACACCGCCAACCATGACTAACAGTTTCTTAAGTGCTTCAGGTGGCAAAAGTGCCATACTGTTTGTCGGTATATTAAAAGTCGACTCGGAAATGGGCGTCAATGCCCACTCTTTTAGCGCCCAGTTGTTAAGCATTGGTCTATGCCTCCAACCATCTAGGTTTTCTATCCAAGACTGCTTTTCGGTAAGCCAGCTACTGTCCATGTACTGACACGGGCAGTAGTTGAACTGGTGGACAACCTGACTAAGCGGTGTTTCTGGGTTAGCCACGTTTTACATTCCTACGGCACCAAAGATAAGTTGCCATATTCGTTCCAATCATTAACGCCACCATAAAAAGAAGAATGACAACAAAATTATCTACCGAGTCTTTTGTTAGTTGAACAGACAAGATGCTCTCAAACTGATTCCCCTGAGGAGTGATTCGAACCTCTGCAGATGGTACCATTACGACACTAATACGATCGTAATTAAGGCCCTCTATACTGTTGTTGACTAGCAACTTTATCTGCGGCACGTACGAGTCTAATGCAACATCGGCAGCATGCTTGATGAATACAGAGGCTGAAGCTGGCGTTGGACGCTCTCCAGGACGTAGATCCTTTTCTTCGAGAACCACATGCACTCGCGCAACAAGTACCCCATCAATCTGAGAAAGTGTCGACGATAATTCCTGAGACTTTGCATAGATTAGACGCGCACGCTCTGCCAATGGTGATGAAATTAAGTCATCTTTAGGGAATACTTCTTTTAGTGTTGAAAACTCTTCACGTGGATAGCCTTTGCGCTTAAGTGCATCTACCGCGAACGCTATTTGCGAGCTATCCACCATCAATTTTACCGTGTTGTCTTTACCTGGCTCTTTGGTCGCTACAACGCCTTCAGACAGCAAAATAGATAACATCTCGTTACCTTCTTTCTGGCTTATATTCGTGTAAAGCTCAGTTTGACAACCTGCAAGAAACACAACCATAGCCAAGGCGAATACACGCAATTTATTCATCATTTCTTACTGAGCCTTTAATAGGGTTTCTACGTTTTGAGTGGTTTTGCCAACTGTCTTGGCAATCAACTCTTCTTGGAAAGTAATACGCGTCAGCGCCCATTGCATTTCTAGCAGTTTCGCAGGGTTGTCTCCTACCGCTTCCATGCTGTCCTGCAATGAACTTTTAGCATTGTCGATATTTGACTTTAGTTCACTGATGTTTTCTAACAAACCACCCTCTAGGCCATTATTGCTTTCAGGTAATGACATTGCTTGATCGAAACGTTCACTGAGCCCATCTTCTATTTGGGCGTCTTGCACCTGCTCTAGGCTTGTTTGTACTACTTCAGTGTATTGCGTGTTGATCATATGACCTCCTACGACAAATCTAACTTATGGCTATGAGTGAGCATGTTTTTGACGATGGCATTTTTTGAAATAACTAGGCTCAACTCTTGGCGAACCAAATCAACAACGGGTTTCATCTCCGGAACCGCTTTAAGCTCATCCCAAGCATGCCAAAGGGCTTGTTCCTTATGAGCACTCAGAGAATACTTCTCTGATAGCATTTGTCTAAGCTGATCGCTACCGGTAGGTGGTACATCTCTGAGTTCACTTGCGAAGTCCCCTACAAGCTCCTGTTTAAGCATATTCAGTAAATTCGAATTTGCTTCTTCTGTCCCTTTTAACGACTTCTCTTTGTTGTAGGCGTACCACAAAGCTTCTTTTTGCGAAGCAAGTTCGGGAAAAGCTTGTTTTAGCTCCGAGATCAAAGCTTGTCGACTAATATATTGCTGAGGCTTAATATTCTCATACCAAGCTTTAACCATGGAAGCGTCACTAGAAGCTTGAACAACAGGCGGATTTGTTTCTTTTTTGACGCTTTTTTCTTGCTGCGTTGATTCCGTCATTAACGAACTCATTCGCTCTTCATCTTGGCGTCGATACGCGCTTAGCTCATTTCTGCTCTTTGGGTCAGCAGCTTGCAAGCTTGAGTCAATGATCATCCAAAGTTCCTAAGATCATGACAAAAACTTTCAGCAAAGGCTTTACTTTGTGATCTCCCATTCGCTGCTTGTTGCAACCAATGCTCAGCCTTACTAGACAAACCCGCCTTACCCGCAGCCAAGGCAGCAAGAGGAATAAGAGATGCATGAGCAGAACACAATGAAGCAAGATGCTGCTCAGCTTGTTCATACTTGCCCCTATTCATTAAGCTCATCGCCAAAATCATCGCCACCACCTCTTCAGTCCCTTCTTCCTGTTCGAGGCACTCGACAATTGATTGAGCTTCTTTATGACAGTGCGTACCTGTAGCCATCAAAGCCACTGCAGCCAAAAGCTGACGCATTTCTCTTTCCATCAGTTACACCTTTTGTAAAATAGACTGCATCACATCTTTAATTGCTCTGGTCGTTGTAGAGTTGATGTTGTAGATAACTGACCATTGGTTGATGGTGTGCTGCAGCTCAGCTAGTTTCGAAGGATCGTCCGCGTTGGCTGAGAGATTATTGATAGCGGTGGTCACATTAGTGTTTGCCGTTGCAGCCTGATCAGTAAGTTTTTTCTTAACTTCGTCGAGGTTGACTGTACTGGTACCAGTATAAAAAGATGTCATAGTATTTCTCCTTAACTTAGCCGGGAAACGTAGTTTTCAAGGACTGCCTGGGCAGCTATATACGCTTCGTGTTGCTTGGTTAATTGTTGATATTGCTGAGGATCACACCCCTGATCTAGCTTTCGCTTGACAGAAGTTTGCGCTTGGAAAAGTGTCTCCTTAAGCTTCTTCACTTCAGCTCCAGTTGGATCGTTATTTAAGATTTGTTCAAGATCTGTCATTGTTATTCTCTTTTGAATATCCGAGTTCAATATTGATGACCTGTCCACCTTTCACCAATTCAATTCCGTCAGGTGTTACACTTGAAATGCGATAGCCTTGAGGGGTTCGGGAACCCACCATATAACGAACATTGTCTGTCAAAATGACATACGGCACCTGACCAAAATTCACGCTGCGAAATGGGAAATCAACGTTACTTCCTTTGCTAACTTTTGGGATAGATTTCAAAACCAAGTACGGTTTTTCACCATACTGTTCCCTGAACTCTCTAGTGACGCTGTAAAAGCGTGTCGTCTCAATATCATCTAGCTCACCGCGCACTTCCACGCGATCACCACTGGTAACGATTTGGACTTTTTTGAGTAAGGATTCTTTTTCAAGCAGCTGCTTCAGCGTATCCATATACGCCCCTGCCCGCTGTAACTCAACCTTCCACGCAACAAGACCGGGGACATCCCTTTCTAGAATCTGTTCGACTTGACTCCAACGGCTCGCATCATCGATGTATCCTGTTAGCAGCACGGTCCCTGTTTCATCACCGTTCTCAACTTTGACTTGGTGATAACCTAGATTTCGAAGGATAAAGCGAACTCCGCGACGGATCTCTTCCATGGTGCGTAAATCGCTTTTATAGTTAATCCCTAGTAAGTCTATTCGACGCAATAGCTGTAGTTTTTGGGCACTATCGTCGACATATCCTTCGAGTACCGCTTGGTGAACGTTCGCATTCCATTCTACACGCACATCATCTAGCCCAAGTTCTTTCAAAATATCCCGAACTTGAACAATTGGTTCCGCTTCAGTGGTAATCTCGTTGGCATTACTATTCGCCTGGCTGTACCACATACCCGCAAGAATCGCGCTCGGCAACATACTGCACACAACACCAATCAATAGAGATCGTTTCCAACTCGAAGTTCTCGTCACCTTGTTGGATATCTCTTTGGTTACAGTTTCTGTTTCACGGCCCAAGATTGCCAAATCATCACCTGCATGTCCGATAGCAAACTGAACTACCCCGACAGAAACCAAACTGCCGCGCTCTAGTTCAACTCCTTCTTCAACAACATCGACCTGCTCACCCTGTAGCGAAGCGTCGCTACAGCCTTTCAAGATGACATTCTCTAACGTACATTCAAGCGTAAGGTGATGACTCTCAACACCCGCGTCTGAAAGTACAAGGTCAGCACCAAAGTCATCATTTCCTAGCACCAATGAACCTTGAGGCAAAGGGACCTCTACTCCGGAATGCACCCCGGATAAGATACGAATTTTCCATTGCTCCATTCTTATCAAAGCTCCTTAGCTGGGCGCATACAGTGTGGTTCTGAATCGCATTGAGTCACTTTAACTCGCCAACCCGTTTGTCCGGTTGGTAATTCACACTCTGACAGTAGTGAAGATTGTTCGCTTTCAAGTAGATACATTTGGTGACGCTGTGCTTGTTCTAACGTCGAGCAACTATATAGCTCTACTGCAGACTTAAACTGTGTACTGTTGTTGGAGATATTGTTTAACTGTCCAATATGAGGACGCAGATCGTGTTCATTGCCAATAAGAACATTGTCGCCAATGCCATCTACTACGATGCGTGGCTCAATGATGAACATTCGAACAGTGCGACGAGTTGTATTAGTGTTGCTTCTGAACAAGGCACCTAAAAATGGGATATCACCAAGTAATGGTACTTTGCGTAACTGATGGCTGACTTCATCACGATATACACCACCAATCAGCAAACTCTGCCCTTGCTTCACGGTCGCTAAGGTGCTGATTTCGGTCTTTCGTACTGAAGGCAGGTCATCAACACTACCATCAGGGATCTCTGAACCATCTTCCAAATGCAGGCTTAAGTTGATTTCTGGACGCTCAGCGAAACGATCGCCAACAATACGTGGCACAATCCTCAACAAGGTTCCATAAGTCACTTCTTCAAGAGCTGTCGTCTCTTTGCCTAGCAATTTCACGTAAAATGTATTGCTATGGTTAAGGACAGCCTCTACATTTTCTTGCGTTAATAGTGTCGGTCTCGACACCACTTGGGCACTCCCTTGAGATTCCAGCAAACGAATTTGGGCTAGCAAATAATTTAAGTTACTTGCATCAAGCAGGGATTTAAAGGTCGCGCCGCTGCCCAAAGTAACATCGCCACCAGCGACATCACCTGTTGTTTTTATATCGATAATGCTGTTGTTACCGACAGACACTCCTGCTCGCCAATCTACCCCTAGCTGGCTAATGTCATTTGCACTTATATCCACGATCGAAAGAGCAACTTCGATTCTTGACTGTGGTTGATCTAGCTGGGCAATTAGCTTGCGATATAAAGGAAGCCTCGCTTGAGTGTCGCGAATAATAATCGCATTTAAACCTGGTTCAGCTTCAACTGTAGCACCACCATGTACTGACGCTGGCTTAGCTATCGCATCTTGGCTTTCGCCACCCTCCCCGTCGGTCTTGGCACTTGAATCTACAACCTGTGTTTGTACACCTGATACTAATCGACGAAGCACTGCTGCTATGCCTGGTACAATAACTTTCTGGTCTCGGTAAGAGATCTCTCGATCAGTTGCTGAAGCATATTTTAATGGGATCAGCTCAACATAAAGTTCATCAGTAGAATTTGCCTTCTGTAACAATCGGCTCTCTAGCGCTTCCGCTGTCTGAACGATTAGATCGACGTAACGCGGTGGTCCTGCAAGATAAATAAGGCCTTTGCTCTCTACAGCTCGCCAACGATAACGAGGATCCCAAACCCCAGTTGAAATTAGCGTGCTTCGTAAATCTCGCGCTGTTAAAAGCTCAAGCTGGAGAAGCCGTGAACGAGTTTCTGTCGCCTTGTATACATGTAGTACAGCACCGTCGAAATACCACATTAGGTTGTAAACCTGTGCCAAGTAATCTAAGAACTCGGTTGGCTCTTCTGGTGTAAATCTCCCACTAATTTTTTCACTGATTTTTTCACTGACAGCAACCGACACACCATAGTTTGCGCCAAAGTTATTTAATAACTCTTTTAGAGAATCATTATCAGCAAAATAGCGAAACGGGCGCTGTGGCCAATCGAGTGGGGCAGCCAATAAACTTGTTGAACCAACAGACAACAAAAGAACTGCTAAGCTGAGTTTGGCAAGCAATGTTCTCATGGCAGCCACACTGTATGATTAATTGCACGGTTTACACGTTCATGCTCTAGTATTTCACTGTAGAATTCACACATGTTAACGTGTTGGGAGAGCAGTGAAGGAAAAATCACTGAAGATACTTGATCAAACGGAGCCTTACCTTGTAACACTAAACGCTGCTCCTTATTTAGAGTTAACGTATCTCGGCCATCACGTACTGTTTTTAAAGACAACTGCATACAACGTTTAAGCATCTGTTCACTTTGATAGTCTAAATCTTTATCAAAGTGGAAAGGCAATTCGGTTTCCCATAAAATCCAAGACGAATGTTGTTTAACTTCGACGTTAAACTGGTCAACTTCAATCTCGTATATGCCATTTTCATTGGGCGCAAAAGCCCTAACCTCTAGCGTATTTGCTAGAGATTTCATTATTTGATTTAGCATAGTTATGCCTTTATTAAATATGACTCATGTGATTGTAAGCTTGACCACACTGACCACTTTGAACATCAAAGTAATACAGATCTACGTCACCTACCGATTTCATGTCTTGGAACCATTGCCACAGTTTCGCAACCGCGTTTAAATCACGATATATGTGGTCACATGCTTCCCAAACTTCCCGAAGTTCAGGGGCGAGTCTACTCGCCTGCTCACACCATGCCTGCCATGCTGCGAAGAACTCTGGAGATGTCAGCGCGTGCTCAGACAATGCTTCTAATGCATTGAGGCAAGGCTGCCACTTTTCCATCATAAGACGATGTGACTCTGCGGCCTTCTTGTGCGTATCTTCAAGGGTTTGAAGTTGCTCTTTCACCTGTTGTTGTTGAGACTTTATCAATTCGAGTTGCTGCTTTACGTATATAGCACTCGCTTCTTGGCCCAACAGCTTTTCCCAGTAACTGCCTTGAATCTGAAGTTGGTTAGCTAGTTGCTCAATTTCCACCACATCCAGTAACACACTTTGGTCAGATTGGTGATTTACCCATTCAGCAATAGCGCAGTGCAGACATAATGTCAGTGATTTCGGGCTAGCTAGGTTATATCGATAACCGACATGTTGATTGATATATGCCACGCGCTGTTCGTGGGTTGTAAAGATCTGACTTGCACCCAACCTCGAACCTATTTCTAAGAACAAACGCATAGCAAATCTATCCAACGGCACACTAAGCTTTTCATAAGTCTTAACTAACTGGCTTGAGCACAAAGCGTCAATTACATCTCTATTTAGCAACCTTTGTAATAGAGATAGCTGCTCAGAACTCAAGACACCTTCGCTTAGGAGCTGACGGTGACTGACATTAACAACATTTTTACCCTGCGTTTGCTTAGCGGCCTCTTGGTATCGAGCCCCTCTCTGCAAAACCGTGACCTTCCTTTTTGCCACAGAGTTGTCTGGAAAAAGCGAACGGCGTCGCCAATGCTGCTTTTTCATTTTCGTCTTCTTTCTCCGCACTTCTTTCGTACACTCCTGAACGAAAGAGGTGAAATTAGTATTGAATATTAGTTTCTATGCTGATGATAATATAATGACTTGCAAACCGACACTTGTAATAAAAGTCAGAAAATTTTAGTCACAAGTCATTTCATTCTGCGATTGCGACCATTTCTTCACCTGATCGCACTTTACTCGGCGTTGTACCAAAACGACGGCGATAGCTCTGAGTAAAATAAGACTGGCTAGAAAAACCTGCCTCCATCGCAATATCGACAATACTCATCTTACTCGTTAACAATAGCTTGTGCGCATACAGGAGGCGGCGCTCGCTAATCCAAGCTCGCGGGGACATACCATAGTGCTCATTAAAAAGCTCTTTGAAAGTCGTTAGGCTTGCACCAAACTCCTGAGCATAATCATTGAGCTTCCATTCTTTCAGATAATGCAATTCCATAAATCTACGTAGCCTTTCTGACGTGCGATTCATCTGTTGCGAGAGCAAAGCATAGAGCTGCTCTCCTCCCTCACTATGTAATAGCAGGATCAACATTTCTTCGTATTTTAATCGCATAATTGCACTTGGATAAGATTGCTCTTCCAGCGCTTGCATACCCGAAATAACTTGCTCCAGTAGAATATTTAAGCCAAAGGGGAAAAGCCCCATAATAGCCTTATCCGACTTTGGCAATGTCATTAGCAAATCGCTATGTTTTTGTAATAGCTGGCTCACCAGCTCATTTTCAAATTCTATGATCATCGATTGGTATTCTTCACCAAGAGTCGAGTATTCAAACAAATAATCGCCTTGAGACAAAAAAATTCCACTACCAGCAAGAACATTAACTGTACAATCTCCAGTTTGAACTTTTAACTGACCGCTACGAACAATAACAATTTGAGAATGATCTGAATGAAATACCTCATCAAAGCTTTCCTGAGTTGAAAACCTGTGAGTTTTTTCAAAACAAGCGCCGAATTTATCCGTGTTTAATTGGCCTGACACATTCATTTCCTAACCTTCATCATATTCACTCCTTGTTTTAAAAGCACAGGAGTTCCAAAGCACCATCAGTTAGCGATAACACCCTAATAATGCATTAGTAATTTAAGAAGAAAAGAAAAGAGCACAGTAAGTTAGCAACCAACTATACCCCCCCGTATTTAAAGCAAAATGCTCAAAACCCCCGCTTTCAAGCGGGGTAAATAAAACTAAATATGCGAGTTCCCTGAGTTAGATTATTGGTATTACAGGGAACGCTAATTTTTGTATTTAATTAGTATTAACTAAAGTTATAACTACTGAGAGTTATATTAATAACTTTGGTTTATTATTAGAACAAAATGAAATTACTTAACACTACATTCTCAAACATGAGACACAGGGGTATGCAAGCGCACACGCACTCAAAATTTCATTCCAGTCAAGCCAACTTGTCCGATAACCGAATTATAATCACAAAGTTAGCAACTTAGGCAACAATCATAAGTGATAAATTTCACTGTCCCGATGAGCTAAAAAGTCAAATGTATATCATTTAGATGAGTAAAAATCATTTCATATGAGCACATATTAAATATAAGAAAACCTTATTTTAGTAGCCACTAATTAAGAAAACACAAATTAACCAACCACATCGTTCCGGTTTTGTTGTTAATTTTTTGTTGAGCTTAACACTATATCAACACGTCTCTCACCAGGTTCAAAATGATATTCAACCAAGCTTTGAGCAACTACGCTTCCTTTATCTAACAGTCTTGCTCGGATTTTCATATTCCCATCACCAGCCTGAAGAGGTGAAATCAAAAATGAATACTGAATCGGCAATTGAACCCCTTTATACTCTTGCTCTGCCGACGTTAGACACCTATTATCAACCACTTGACACATATCCACTTCTACTTTAGTTACAACAGGTGAAAAATAATCATCTATAGAGATCCAACCGTACACCTGAGCTTGAGACTTCTTACTAAAAGTATCCGTATTCGAAATGGACTGACTGCATCCACTCAAAGCAACCAGAAATACTAGACCGGACCATAAAGGCTTTTTCATTCAAAAAAATCCAAGTTTAAGTAAATTAGAGGGAATTGGTGTAAATTTATACAGCCACGTTGCTAAAATCAACCTTTTAGATTGTAGATTTGAACAAGGTGCACGCCTTAAAAAACAGATCCGGTTCATTGTGCGTCGTATAAGTAATTGTCAATTCTTTGTATTTACAAATAATAATATCATTAGATACAGATCATTTTTCTGATAATAGAGTCTCTCAGTTTTGAATTAATTAATAAGAACATTTCAATAAACAAACCATCAATAACATACCGCATACAAAAACAAACACTATCACTTAACTCTTTGAAAGCATTACCTGAACGATGAAACTTGGTGCACAATTATTGAGTATCCATATAAAAAACACTCAGTCTCGACCAAAATATAAAAAACTACACCAAATAATGATAAACAAGAATGCCGCTCTCACATATGTTCATTGAGAAAAACGAAAATAAGGATCCTACATATGTCAGCACGCCAGAAAATAGATGAGGTGCTAACTCAATTTGCTCATCAAATAGGCTTGCCTGAATTACGCTTAACTGATAATGAACTCAGTCTTGCATTTGATGATGCAATACGAGTTCACTTTTTATATCACCCTGATCAGGAAACACTTCAAATAGAAGCAGAGGTGGTCAATTTAGCTGTGCTCAGTAGCGACCTTTGCCGTTCTTTGCTTGCTTTCAATCATCACTGGCCAGAGTACGAGCTCTTTTTTAGTCTCGACAACAATAGAAACGTCTTGTGTCTACATAAACTACTAAGTAGTGAAAAGCTTGATTATGCTTACTTCGAGTCTGCGCTAGCTGAACTTATTACACAGTGTGAGTCTTGGGAGTCACTATTGACAGCCTTTGAGACTCCGGAGCAAAACCTTGGCTTGCCAAATACTGCAGACTTAAGGGTGTAAGAGTACTATGTCGAATGATATTCAACCCACGAGAAACAACGCTCATGTTTTTACCTTAGACACGTCAACAGAGCGTAATAACGTATCAAAGAAAACCTTTTATGGCCGCTCAGTCACTTTACTTGGCTCTTCGGAACGTAAACAACACAAGGCTCAAGCGAAAATATCACTTAACAAGCAACTAAATCAGCTAAGTAATCTTGCACTTAGCAGCACTGTACTTAGTGATGATAAGCAGTTTGCAATCAACTCGCTCTATAAACGAAAAGTAGAAGTTCTTTGAGAACTGTGAACAGGTTTTCAAATAAGACAGGCTAAGTTAGCGCAACCGCTTTATCTCTATGCTCAATGGTGATTGGACTTAGGAGGTAAGCAGACAGATAGCACTATTAGCCTCAATCTCTTGACCTCTGGAAAGCAAAACGTTTATCTAGACTTAAAATTCCGTTAAGCTGTAATGACTTCGATACTACGGATTACTCAATTGATATTTAGCCGCTCCATTCTTTCAGTGTTTGCTTTCTCCTGCCTTGTTATTTTGAGCAGTAGTGCAGTGGGCATGCAAGCAAGTGAGCAAAGTATCGAGCTAATATCATCCAAACTGATTAACGACCAAAACCATTACCAGATTAGTCCCATTAAGTGTCCAGAGTTAGATCAGTATCACCAAGCTTCAGCCCATCATTGTTGTGGCTCGACATGTCTACTTAAATTGACCAACAACCAATCCATATCAACAGCGCAACTTTCTCTGCCAATACTTGCTCCATTAGATTTAGAAGATATAGGTAAAGCTATCACGCGCGCTCGTACTTTGTTCCGCCCTCCAATCGCTTAGTTCCCATCTTCACAAACTCTTACCGCGCTCAATGCGTTAAGAATTCATACCCAAAATAGTTGTAGCTGCATCTAGGCGGCGAGCCTGATCACCCCAATCAGCATAGGTGTTGTATTTGGTTTGCTGGGCAGCTTCAAATATGAACGGGATAAAGCTATTTGATAATCGGAATTTATATAGGAATAAGCGATGAAAAAGCTATTTACTCTTTTTTCTTCTTTGATTGTTGCCTTATCGGTACAGGCTGCACAATTTGAAGAAGGGACACATTACAAAGTATTAGACACAGACAAATCGGCAACACCAAAAGTCACAGAGTTTTTCTCATTCTACTGTCCTCATTGCTACAAATTTGAACCTGTGGTTGAGAACCTAAAAGCATCTCTGCCTGAGAATGCAAAGCTGGAAAAAGTCCATGTTGCGTTTATGGGCTCTAACATGGCTGTTCCGATGGCTAAGTCTTACGCAACCATGGTTGCTTTAGATGCTGAAAAAACTATGGTTCCTGCTATGTTCAAACAGATCCATGAACTACGAAATGCGCCAAAAGATGAGCAAGCGTTACGCCAAATCTTTATTGACAATGGAATTGATGCAGAGAAGTTTGATGCAACATACAACAGTTTTGTGGTCAATTCCATGCAGCGCGGATTCGACAAACAGTTCGCAAACAGCACCCTCACAGGTGTCCCAGGTGTCTTAGTTAATAATAAGTACATTGTAAAAGCGGACCAAATCCGTTCATTTGAAGAGTACAATCAGTTGGTAAACTACCTTCTGACTCTTTAAGACTATACACCAAAGAAATCAAAAGCCAGAGCATCTTGCTCTGGCTTTTTAGATTTCTCCAACTCGCTATCGCCTCTTAGTTTGACTAGCTCGTATTGCCCTGTTGAGTTTGTCCATGAACTGTGGATGACGGTTAAGAAATGATTTGGAGATGTAAACACCAAACTCTTTCTCTTCCTGTAAGATAACTTTGTATTTGGTATTGTTTTTAAACCTGTGATTGTAGACTTCTTCTGCCACCAATACGGCGTTCACTTCTTGCTTATCTAACATACTAATTAACGATGTAATACTCTCGGCCGGATGTGCTAAGTTGAAACCCGTTTTCGTCAGCCAACGATTTGTATTGGTGTTTAGTAAGCTAGCGACTGTATACCCTGACTTGGGGTAAGAAGAAAACTCTCCGTGATGACTGGTCAATACAATCCAGACCCAACGATTGGTCATTACTGACTCAGAGAAAACCGCATATTTGTCGCGCTCATCGTTCTGAGAAGCCATAAAAAAGCCATCTGAGCGCCCAGTTTTTAGCTCAGCCAATGCACGCCCGTGATTAGAGTTAATTTCAATGGTGTAGTCTATGCCGACTGAGTCCAGTATCGACTTCATTTTATCAAGCCCAATTCCGCTATGACTGCCTGTGCTGTCAACGGTGGTATAGGGTGGAAAATCTGGACAAAAGAAGTGCATTTTATACTGTGCGTGTACGTAGCTACTGCCAAAGCACAGCCAAGCGAATATCCAAGTGTATAAAGTCCTACTAATCATCAAACTAAGCTATTAAGAATCCATATCTTTAATATAGGCTCATCCTATAGCGTACACCAATCTATCATTGTGATCTCAAAAGCAACTTTCACTCTAACGTCTACTTAGCAGACGCAAAAGCCAGAACATGATGTTCTGGCTTTGGGTTTAAGCTATTAGCGCAATTAGAAGGTAGAAGCGGCTCGTTCCCAGTCGGTTAGCAATTTCATGATCTGCAGAGAGTCATCTGGCGTAGCACTTGGTCTATCGAGTGACTTGCGGCCCAACTTCACGGCCTGTCGAATGTTTCTTACCTGATAATAGAACCCATCCCCTTTAGCTTGTACCTTAACTGATTTCTGCGAGGTTTCATAAACTTCGACACTGTATTGGTTTTCTTCTGTGGGTAGCCAAGGGTTGGTCGTAAGATTGATTGCGCCTTTTGAACCAAGAATTTTGAATCCATGCTTTAAGCCGTGATCTTCTGCTGTGTGCATTTGAGCTGTCACATTTTGACCAAACTTGAAGATGGCGCTAGACTCGCAAAGGTTACCATCTTGCCCTTTGCGCCCAATGGCTTGAACCTCTGTATTTTCGAAGATACTGTCGCCAAATTGATTTTGCAGGACAAGATGCATCAGTGACACAGGATAACAGCCCAAGTTATACAGTGCGCCCTTACTCTCAGGGTTAACAAACTGACTAATAGCAGCAATGTAAGAGCCTTGGATGCTGCGCACTTCCCCAATTGTTCCCTGCTTTAGTGTTTCTAAAATCGATTGAATCAACGGATGATTAAGATACATTAACCCTTCTGCAAAAAACACATCGTGCTCACGAACCGCATCTAATGCGGCATGAGTTTTTTCCATATCGATAGAGAGGGATTTCTCGCACAGTATCGCTTTGCCTTTCTGCGCTGCTTTGATGACATAGTCATGGTGAAGATGGTTCGGCAATGCAATGTAAACCACCTCAACGTCACTATCTTCTATCAACTTATCCATTGAAAGGTACGTCTTGGCAACAGAGTGCTTGCTGGCAAATTCTTCAAGCGTCTGTGGGTTTCGGCCTGCAACCGCATAAAGATCGCTTTCACTGTCCCCCGCAATCGCTGCTGCCATCACATCAGAGATAAAGCTCGTTCCTAGAATGCCCCACTTCATTATGCTTCTCCCACTCTGTGACTGTTAGTTGCACTGACCAGTTCTGTCATACCTAGAGCGATAAAGGCTTGTGTATGAGGCATAGCAAAATGTGCCTCAATCGCTAACTGGTCGTCGTATCGCTCCCACAATATGACGCGTCGAGGGTCGTTAACATCAAACGTTGCTGTCGCCTGTTGGCAGCCTGACTCCGACTCCATATCCGAGCAAAACTGTTCAATTGCTTTCCTTGCCACGGCTAAGTCTACATCAGTGTTTACTCTTAGCTCCGCAGTGACAAAAATTGTTGAGTCCATTATTCAGTAAACCTTATTTTCTTCACGTTAAGCAAATCATGTTATTACAGCGCTCAGATTGTTAAACTAGGACAATGTTTTTTGTTTAACAACCCAGAGTGTTTAATGGACAAGCTCACCAGTATGAAGGTTTTTTGTCATGTCGCAGAACAAGGCAACTTTCGCCTTACCGCGGACTATTTTTCGATGTCTTCAACCATGGTCGGCAGACACATAAAACATCTTGAAAGTTTACTTAACACACCGCTGATTCATCGCACGACAAGAAAGCAAACCTTGACAGACTCTGGAAGAATTTACCTTAAAGAGTGCCAGAGAATTCTCGAAGATATCAGCAATACTGAAAGCCTTATCTATGATTTGCAGAACAAACCTAAAGGCACGGTAAAAATCAACGCACCTGTCACCTTTGGTACTCAGGCTCTCGCACCTATTTTGTCTGACTTCATCATTCAATACCCTGATATCAGTATTGATTTGGAGCTAGACAACGGTGTAGTTGACCCATACAAAAGTGAGGCTGACTTTATTATTAGAATTGGTCTGCTAAAAGACTCCAACTTGGTGGCAAGATACCTAGGAGAATATGATCTTATCTATTGCGCTTCACCCGATTACCTCGCTAGGCATGCCAAGATTATTCAGCCAGAAGACCTGACTCGCCACTCTTGCCTTGGTTTTCGCTATCACGATATTTCAGATACTCCAAGTACTAAGTCGGATTCACGCCAACATATCAAGTTGATGGCAAACAACGGAGAGGTACTTCGTCAAGCCGCTTTGAAAGGTGTGGGGGTTGTTATGCAGCCTCGCATTTTGCTTGAGCAAGATCTTAAATCAGGCGCGCTTGAGCAAGTGCTTGATAACTTCCCTCTGCCAACAAAACCGATTCATCTTGTTTATAAAGACAAACAGTTATCGCTAAAAGACCGAACCTTTGCCGACTATCTGTTAAGCGCTTTAAGGCCTTGAAAATACGCTCTCTAATCCCCTTTTAGTACAGACAAACAATAGCTAGAAAGTTAGTATGTTTGCTAAAGTGGTTAAAGACATTATGGAGAGCCTCATTGTGGCACTAGAAAAGTTCGACGATATTTACCAACGCGCAGCTGAGCGCAAAGGTGGGGAAGCAAACCTAGAGTCATTACTATCTAAGCCATTGTCATTGGATCAACTGATGCAGATTACCAATGATCGTTGGCTATCCGCATTCAGTATGAAAGTGTTTCAAAGCGGCATTTCTTGGAAGGTAGTGAGAAACAAATGGCCTAACTTTGAAGAGGTGTTCTTTGCTTTTAAGATTGAGCCGCTCTTGATGCTTTCTGAAGAGCAGTGGGATAACAAAGCATCTGATACTCGAATTATTCGCCATCATGCCAAAGTGAAATCCATTCAAGCGAATGCTCAAATGCTACACGAAGCTTCCCTACAACATGGCTCATTTTCCAACATGGTCGCCAACTGGCCAAGTGAAGACATTACGGGGCTATGGAGTTATCTCAAGAAGCATGGCAACCGTCTTGGTGGCAACACAGGCCCATACAGTTTGCGCCAAATGGGAGTCGATACCTTTATCCTCTCAGGTGATGTTGAAAGCTATCTACGTAACTACAAAATCATTGAAGGGGGCAAAGACACCAAACGCTCTCTTGCAGCAGCCAACAGCGCTTTTGCTCACTGGCAACAAGAAAGCGGGCGTTCACTAACAGAAATCAGCCAAACTATCGCCTTTAGTACGGGTGATAACCGCGTATAGGCCCTCAACATTTATTGAGCTGATTGCCACTGCTCGCGAGTGATTTTAAATAAGCAGTGGCGCTCTAACTCGTGACCTTTCGGTAGTTTAGGGTGGTCAAAATCTTGGTCTATGTTGCTCATGCCAATTTTTTCCATCACCCTTTGTGAAGGTAAGTTTGGCAAAGCGGTAAAGGAGTAAACCTGCTCTAGCTTCAATTCCGTGAAAGCAAACTCCAAGGCAGCTTGAGCCGCTTCAGGGGCATAGCCTTTACCCCAGTGTTTGCAATCTAATCGCCAGCCAATTTCGACAAACGGCGTGTTAGGTAAACCACTTTCTTCACTTTGAGCAAGCAGACCCACAAAGCCAATAAACTCTAGAGTACTTTTTAGCTCAACCGCCCAAAAGCCATAGCCATTGTTATCTATATAGCTACGTGCACGTCCTACTTGAGCTAGGGTCTCTTCTTTGGTCATAACGGATGGGAAATAGCGCATCACCTGCTCGCTAGCATTGATCAGGCAATAGGGTTCAATATCTGAATCTTGCCACTGTCTTAGCCGAAGTCTTTTCGTTTCTAGCATTTATTTTCCTTCTTCTAATGATAAGCCAGTTAAAATGCCCGTTATTACTCAAGCTTAACAATTACTTTTTCACACAATGTCTTCAGTAGGATTAATTCATCTAGGTCGAGCTGAATCTTACATTTCATCTCTGCGGGAATCGCAACGGCTCTTTCTTTGAGTCTCCTACCTTCTTCGCTAAGTTTTAACACCCTAACTCTTTCATCTAGTTCACTTCTTCCTCTTAGAACAAAGCCTTTAGCTTCAAGCCGCTTCAATAACGGGGTTAATGTACCAGAATCGAGATGCAATCTTGCACCAATATCCTTGACACTAATCCCATCACTTTCCCACAGCACCATCATGACAAGATACTGGGAATAAGTGAGGTCTAGGGCATCCAATAACGGGCGATAGGTTCGAATCACCGCATTGGAAGCGCTGTAGAGAGGAAAACAAACCTGATTCTCTAACAATAAGCTTTCTTCTTCAGTTAGCTGTTTCTCACTATCGCAGTAACTCATTCCACTACCCTTTCAAATTAAATTGCGCACAATATACTTGCATTCCAGCTTTGTTTCGATCTAATATTGCAAGCAATTGAATTGCACGCAACTTAAAATAAGGATGCAAACATGACGACACTATACAAAACTAAAGCAACAGCACTGGCGGGCAGAAACGGCTTGGTTAAAACAGATGATGGCTTGCTTGAACTAGAGCTCGCTTATCCAAAAGAAATGGGCGGCACCGGCGCTGCTGCCAATCCAGAGCAACTGTTTGCCGCAGGTTATTCAGCCTGCTTCTCAAATGCTATTTTGCATGTTGCCCGCGAAGGTAAAATGGCTCTAAAAGAAGCACCAGTGACAGCAGAAGTTGGGATTGGTCCGAACGAACAAGGAGGGTTTGCGCTAACGGTAAGCCTTGCAGCCTCAATAGATCTACCTCAAGAACAAGCGCTCGAACTGGTTCGCGTTGCGCATCAAGTGTGCCCTTACTCAAACGCTGTACGCGGGAATATCGACGTAGAAGTCACGGTAAATGGCCAAGCAATCTAATTGGTGTTGATTGTGTAAACAGAGAGTGCCGACCCCTGAGGTCGGCATTTGTTGCTTTAAAGCTCAAAATTACGCTTTGTAGCTTTTGCGAAGTTCTTTAGCCGCTAACACCATATTGGCCAGTGACGCTTCTGTTTCTGCCCAGTTACGTGTTTTCAGTCCACAATCTGGGTTCACCCATAACCGCTGCGCCGGAATCTTCTCTGCCGCTTTGTTGAGTAGGCCTTCGATCCATTCTTTAGTTGGAATGTTTGGTGAGTGAATGTCATAGACACCTGGGCCAATCTCATTTGGATAGTTGAAGTCTTCAAATGCCTTAAGCAGTTCCATGTTTGAACGCGATGTTTCTATTGTAATCACGTCTGCATCTAGCGCGGCGACAGATTCAATGATCTCATTAAACTCTGAGTAACACATGTGAGTGTGGATTTGAGTTTCTGGTTTAGCACTTGCCGCTGAAATCTTAAACGCGTCCACTGCCCATTCTAAGTACTCTTTATGATCGCGCTTCTTAAGTGGCAAACCTTCACGAATCGCTGGCTCATCAATTTGGATGATATTAATGCCCGCACCTTGTAAGTCTGACACTTCATCACGCAGTGCTAGCGCAAGTTGATCAGCGATTTGCTTGCGAGTGATGTCCTCACGTGGGAATGTCCAACAAAGAATCGTTACTGGCCCCGTTAGCATGCCCTTCATCTGTTTCGCAGTTAAAGACTGAGCATAGATAGACCATTCCACTGTCATCGGCTTTTCACGTTCAATATCTGCAACCACAATGGCAGGCTTAACGCAGCGAGATCCGTAGCTCTGTACCCAACCAAATATAGTAGTTTGGAAGCCCGCTAAGTTTTCTGCAAAGTATTCCACCATATCGTTGCGTTCAGCTTCACCGTGAACCAAGACATCCAGATCCAACGCTTCTTGGCGTTTAACCGCATCAGCGATATGGTCTTTTAACGCTAAATCGTATTCCGTTTGCGACAATTTACCTTTGCGATAGGCACTGCGCTGAACTCGAATCTCGCTTGTTTGCGGGAAAGAGCCAATGGTCGTAGTCGGAAACAGCGGCAGCCCCAATACTTCACTTTGGTGAGCTGCACGCTCTTCATACGGTGCACTGCGCTCTGCCAAAGACTTGGTAATATTATTTAAACGCGCTTGAACTTGTGGCTTATTGACATGAGTTGCGGTTTTACGTGCTTGAATCGGTGCGCTATAGGTGTCGCAAGCAAAAATAGCTTGTTGGCTGCCATCTAGCGCCTTACCCAGCAGTGCCACTTCCGTTACTTTCTGCTTAGCAAAAGCAAACCAACTGCGCACTTCTTCCGTCAGAGCAGGCTCTAATTCTAGATCCACCGGACTGTGCAGAAGTGAACACGAGCTCGCTACCCATAGCTTGTCACCGAGCTTATCTTTAAGCGGTTGCAGTAACGCCAGTTGAGCGCTCAAGTCAGCGCGCCACACGTTGCGCCCATTAACCACACCAGCAGACAGCACCCAATGTTCAGGTAGTTTTTCGACAACAGCGTCTAGTTGTTCAGGCGCTGCAGACAAATCAATGTGCAAGCCATCTACTGCTAGCTCGACAACTTTATCAAGCGTGTCGCTAACCGAATCAAAATACGTGGTGAGCAGAACCTTCACATCACTGCGAATCACTTGATACGCAAGTTTAAAGGCGTCTTGCCATGGCTTATTTAGCTCAAGAGAGAGGATCGGTTCATCAATCTGTACCCACTCAATGCCTTGTTTCGCTAGCTTCGCTAAGATTGCCTGATAAGCGGTTAACAGACGAGGTAGCAAAGCCAGGCGATCAAAACCCTCTTCTACTTCCTTACCAAGGTAAAGATAGCTCAGAGGACCAAGTAATACAGGCTTGACTTTATGACCAGCTTTCACAGCTTCGTTGACCTCTTCAAACAGTTGAGGCCAGCTCACTTCAAACGTATCGTCCTGACTGAACTCCGGCACTATATAGTGGTAGTTGGTGTTAAACCACTTAGTCATGTCTGAGGCCGCATGGCCGCTACAATCACATCCCGCTTGAGATTGACCACGACCGACTTTGAACAGAGTATCTAGATCGGGGAAACCATCACGATGTCGCTTTGGAACGTGTCCTAGTAGCAATGTAGTCGTAAGAACATGATCATACCAAGCAAAATCACCTGCAGTCACAAACTCTAACCCGGCTTCAGATTGCGTATTCCAGTTTTTGTTACGTAACTCAGCGCCTACCGCTTTTAACTCAGCTTGATCAATTTCGCCACGCCAGTATTTCTCAAGCGCAAATTTCAGTTCACGTTTTTTACCAATGCGAGGATAACCTAATATATGCGTTGTCGTTGTCATCTTGCCGATCCTTCTGATTCTCAATTTTGCAATTTATTAATACTGTGCAGAACACCTTCAAGATGTCCGGATGGCTAAACTATCTCGCCAAAATCAAATTTGGACAATCTCCAAATACTTAACTTGTTTATTAGAAAATTTCATAGTCTTTAAGACAAGGTCCAACAACTTCATCAACATATTCAGCCAATGATATAGACGTCTAGATGTTTACACCCCTATAAAAACAAGGTAGGTTATAAATATTCATGCTGTTCACACATCATCTGAGGGAAATTCATGATTGAGCTCAAGCATCTGAAAACATTGACCACTTTGCGTGATACTGGTTCGCTAACCGCAACCGCAACCACACTGCATTTAACCCAGTCGGCCTTGTCACACCAGCTCAAAGATCTGGAAGCAAGAATTGGTGGACAGCTATTTTTGCGTAAAACTCGCCCGGTGAAGTTCACTTCCGAGGGTGAGATCTTTCTAAAATTGGCTGATGATGTGTTGCCTAAAATTGCCAAAGCAGAAAATGAAATTGCGAGCTTGAAAGAGGATGTGAACGGTCGACTGCACATGGCGATTGAATGCCACTCATGTTTCCAGTGGTTAATGCCTGCACTTAAAGAGTATCAGGTGGCTTGGCCTAGCGTAACGTTGGACTTTTCTTCCGGGTTTGGATTCGAACCTTTGCCTGCCCTGATGGCGGGAGAACTCGATTTGGTCATCACCTCAGATATTCAGCCGCGCTCGGAAGTGCACTACGAGCCTTTGTTTGATTTTGAGATGCGTTTAGTCACTTCAATTTCTCATCCTTTGGCGGAAAAAAAGTGTATCGAACCAGAAGATCTTGCTGAACAAACCATGCTCTCTTACCCAGTACAAAAGTCTCGTTTGGATGTAGTTAAACACTTCTTACAGCCTGCTGGAATTGAACCAGCAAGGTGGAAACAGGCGGATAATACTTTGATGTTGATTCAGATGGTTTCTGCCGGACTTGGCGTTGCCGCGTTACCTAATTGGGCAATTAGCGAATTTTCAAGACAAGGGCTTATTTCTAGTATTCCACTAGGCAATGGGCTATGGCGACGTTTATTTGCAGCGACACGCAACGCTGATAAGAACAAACGCTATCTACAAGCTTTTTTTAATACGGCTAGAACTCAGTCTCAAAGCCACTTGGATGGAATTAAAACAGTGTGATTGGCAAGCCATAGTGAACTAAAAGAGGCTGGACGCCTCTTTTAGTTTATCGGTCATATGATTTGAACTGGTTAGTTAAAGGGTCGTATTGATAGCCAAGTATGTCGAGCTTACCAGTCACCGCTTCAACATCCATTTCATACATAGAAACTAACTCTTCAAAAGAGTCACACTCCAAACGTAGCTTTTCATTCACTATTCCTAATAAGATAATGCTGTCAAAGCTCGCTGCATTACTGAGATCCATTGACACCTCCTTTTATGATACTGCTCTTAAAAGAGTAGCTATAAATAAGCGCTTTGAAAGTGAGCCAGATCTAATCTTTATTCAGATTTAAAGAGCAAATAGTGCCTGATTGGATGTGCTCGCAATTAGCATAAACGCCAACGCAATCCCCAACTGCATTTTATTAATTTCTTTCGTTGCCAGCATATGCCAGCACCAAACCAATACAGCGCTAATCATCAACGCGACACCAACCAAGAGCGACTGTGTCACTGCGATCAAGATTTCGTTATCTAGGCCATAAGCTTTAAGCAATATAGCGAGACTCATCAACATCGCAGAGACAACACCTGAAACCGGTAGAATTCGGTGAAATGCCTGCAATCGAGTGCGAGCAACAGTAAGAAGTAAGTGAGCCAACAATCCTCCCAGTAAGAAAGTTTGAACAATTATACTTAAGCTAGCAGCAACCGACGCTTGTAAACTTACTTCGATTCCAACATAAGCAAGTGCCAAACCATTAGCTAGATACATCACCCATATTGGACCTTGGTCGCGAGTCTTTTTTGTTTGTACTTGAGTGTAAAAGTAAGCTATGGCAAATACGATCATCATAGCTTCAATGCGTAGTGACGCAACCGCCAGCCATAAGAGCGCTAAAGAAGGAAGCACTTTATGGATGCGCCCTCTTTGACCAGGGCATATATCACCTTTGACTAAAATAAGGGTAAGAATAAACAGCGCACCAAGTAACATAGGCGCGAAAACGGCGAGTAATTGCTGAACCATAACGTCATCGATTTATGAAATTGTTGGCTGCGGATAATAGCAGATTGGGCAATTTTAGCCATTGGCGAAATGTTCTAAAATATCCTGATTGGTCACAATGCCTAAATACTCTCCTGAATCGTTAACAACTAGCCAAGGCGGTTTGATGCCCGCTTTGATAATTTCGTTGATTTTTGAAATTTTGGTATGGAACGAAGCCGTATACACATTGGTACGCATCACTTGGTTAAGTCGTTTTTTAGTAATTGATAAGTCTTTAATGGTTTCTAGTTTAGTGCCTAAGGTAGGAGAAAGGTGATAATTCAACTCTTCTCGGCCAACGATACCCACACATTCTTTTCGATCTACAATCGGAATAACATCAAGTCGATATTGGCCGGAATCAAAAAGTGCGCGCGCTTTTTCTATGGTATCGTCCGGTGCCAACGTTGGAATATGTACTTGAGTAATACTGAGTATTCCAACTTGTCTCGCATGCCCAGCGCTCGATAAAAAACTATCAAGTTTCTCATAGTATCCCCAAGCATTTTCCAGCTCTTCTAATGGCAAAGGTTTAGAGAAAAAATACCCTTGAATAAAGTCCACACCTAGACTGCATATCACCTCTAACTCGTTGCGGGTTTCCACCCCTTCCGCGACCACTTTAACATTTAAGGTATGCGCAAGCTGGGTGATCATTTTGACAATATAATATTTGTGTGAACCCTCTTTGAGGTCTTTTACAAACTCTCGGTCAATTTTTAAAACGTCAAAGTTACAATCGCTCAGGTATGCAAATGAGCTATAACCTGTTCCAAAGTCATCAATGGCGACACTCACACCTCTGCGCCGAATATTTCGGATTAAACTCGATTGACGAGATTCACTGTCAAAGTAAGCACTTTCGGTAAGTTCAATTGTGACGGTATCTGGGCTAGAGGCATATTGATGGACCAAGGAGTCAGCACTTTGTAACACCTCATCAACTTCGAGTTTGGTATTTAATGACCGATTGATCGTCACACCTAAACCATTGCCGAACCTAGCTTGTATTTTGTTGAGATCTTGCAGCGCTTTTTTACCCACACACCAATCAAGATCAGACACCAAATCTAGGTCTTCAGCAATCATAACCATCTCTTGAGTGTTTAGGAATTTACCGTTAGGGCCTTTAAAGCGACTCAGTGCTTCAAATTTAACAATATCCCAGTTTTTTACATCAACAATTGGTTGATAATAAACTTCAACCTCTTGAGATTTAATCAGTTTCTCTGCCCACTCTTCCAGTTCTTTACGTCTTAGCACCTCTTTGTGTAATGCTCCGTGGTAAAAGGTGATTTGCCCTCTTTGGGCACTTGATTGCTCTAACATGGCTTGAACAGCATGAGAAACAAGCTTCTTAGGACTATGTGTATCATGCCCAAGTACCGACACCCCTACACGACCACTAATGATTGCATTGTGGATAGTTTTACCTGCAGACTGGTTTAACGTGGCAAAAAAGCGTCGAATGGTTTGGTGGATCAATCTTATCTGAGAAGGTCCAGCAATCTTTTCACACTCCAAACAGGCGACAAAATGATTGCTGCCCAAATAGCCAACATACTTAACGACTTTATTCTTATTCAAATGCTCCGAAAGCATAGATTTAAGCTCAAAGTCGTCCACTTGTGCAAAACTTGGATGGAACGCAACGACCATACTAATATTAGGCTCGGCAGCATCCATCCATTGGTTTGTAATGGAGCGCGTAAACTGTTTCTCTGTTGGCAGTTGAGTCAGTAGTTCTATCCCTCCCCGCTCCACATCAGCGATTCGGTAAAGATTGTTGGATAAATCTAAATAAACACCAACATAAAAGGTGCCTTCGACTAAATTGATCTGTTGAAGAGTCAAATCCTGCGGATAGGTTTTACCTAATGAGCTTTGAATTAAAACCACACCAGACCAACTCCCTTCTTCGTCAATTTGTTGCCATATTTTTTGATAGAATCCAGAACTATGTTTATCAGAGTTGAGCTTATCCATCGGTTGACTCACCAATTGTTGATTGGTGTAATGGGTATGCTTTAGAAAGTAATCATTGCACGCGATAATCGTGCGCGAGCTATCTGCGAGAACGACCCCATGATGAGGATTGTTGAAAAGCTGCTCGAACAAGGCACTGAGTGTTGACGTGGTCGCGTGGACAAACAGCAAAGGTGTCACACTCCCCTTAACGGTATAACGGTCTTCACCTTTAAAAAGTAATTCTACATAACAACATTGGTCATCACTAAGCTGTAAACAACAACAAAACCGCTGACTAGAATGATACTTACTTGATTCGGCAAGGAGGTTTAATAGCTCGGTTTGATCGTGATAGCTCATGCATGGCAGCAATACATTGCCTGTTAGCGAAGGAAGATCAGAATTCAATATCTGGCGACAGCACTCTTCATCAATAGTGAGTTGATGATGCTCTAAGTCCCATACCCAATCTAAAGACTTGGCAACACTTTGGTCATTTTTCGCTGACGACAGAGCAGTGGAGCCTAACTCCCGATACATAGGGTCATCCTTTAGTTTAGCTAGCCCTAGTATTAAAGTTAGAACAAGTTTCCCTAAGTGACATTATTATTATTAGCAAGATATTCAAGTACAGTCTTCGAGCTAATAATACCTTTGAACAAACCTTGGTCATCAATAAGTACCCACGGGAAAGCGGTATTTTTCTTAATCAGTTGCCCTATTTTTGATTGCGGAGTATCCCACAATAAAGTGGTTTGAACAGGTACCATAATTCTATTCGCTGGCTTGTTCCAATAAGCTTGCTCTTTGTTTGATTCCCGATCTGTCCCCATGTTAGGTGTTAAATGAAGATTCATATTGACTCTGTCTATGTAACCAACACAAATCTTATCTTCCACCACAGGTAAGTAGTCATTAAATCCATCGGCAAAGTATTGATAAACAAGAGAGAGGCAATCTCCTGCATCGACATGGTGTCCGTGCTCGACAAGATGAAAAAGCGTGTCAGCGTCAACATCGGAATGCGTTACTGGCAATTGACAGAAATCTTTTACCTCTCTTAGCTCTGCCAGAGGCAAGGGTTTTGAAAAGTAGTAGCCCTGAATATAATCAGTACCTAAGGCGCGCAGAATTTTCATCTCTTGATCTGTTTCTACCCCCTCTGCAATGACTTTCAATTCTAACTGCTTGGCCAGCTGAATGAGAGACTGCACAATATAGTACTGGCGGGACTGAAATGTAATATTATGAATAAAAGCCCGATCGATTTTTAGGATGTCGAAATAGCACTCCTTAAGATAACGGAATGACGCACTTCCCGTACCAAAATCATCCACTGCAATCGAAACACCCGCATCTCGCAAAAAAGACAGCACTTGTTTATTTTGTTCATCACTTTCAAAATAGGCACTCTCTGTGAATTCTAGGGTTATCGACTCGGGGTCAACTTTTGCTATATCGAGCAACATCGCTGTTCGCTCTAAGATTTCATTCAAGCCCGTTGATGTTCTTAAAGACCGATTTAAAGAAAGCTTAACCTGTGAACCAAATAACTTTTGTAGCTCTGGCAACTGCTCAACGGCAATAGAGAGTACAGCATCATCAAGCTGAACCACTTTATCTAGTTCTTCTACAATACTAATTAACTCTTGGGTTGTCGCCTCAAGCCCGCCTTCCACGGGGAAACGACAAAGAGCTTCGAATTTATCTATTTGGTTTGTAGTGATATCGACAATCGGTTGAAAATAGACTTCTACCGCTTTCTTTTCAATGGTCCTTGTGACGAACTCTTCTAAGGCTTTTTTCCTTTCAATTTGATTGTGGATATTACGGTCATAAAAGTTGATCCGTCGAGCTTGCCCTGAATGAAGCTCAAGTAACGCTTGGTAAGCATGAGAAACCATTCCGTTAGGAGTTTTCGCATCGACATCAAATACCGATACACCGGTAATCCCCTCTTTCAAGGCTGTGGCGACTTGCAATGGTGCATGCTTAAAGCTATGAAATAGCTTTTTAATTGAACGACCAATACCAGATACCACTTGGGTTGGTTGCTGAAAACTGTAAGCTAAGGTCACGACAAAACAATCATGTCCAATATACCCACAGGAGAGCACTTTGGTGTTATCTTTCAGATAGCTAGCAAATTGGCGCTTTGTCTCTTGAGCAGAGTCTTGCATGAAAGTGGGTTGTATGGCTAAAACAACCACCCCCTGTCCTGTTTCCAAATACTGACAAACTTGTGATGACTGGGCGAGAAACGTATCTTTGCTTGGAAGTTGGGTTAACAGGTCAATTCCACCAGACTCAATGTCTTCTATCCTATCCAACTGACCAGACAAATCTGATGAAAAACCGACAAAATACGACTCACCATTACCCGGTTTCACTTTGTGAATAGTTAATTCCTGAGGAAATATCGAGCCATCGGCACGCCGCGATAATATCGTTCCGCTCCAATGACCGCTTGACTGAACTTGTTCCCATAGTTGTTGGTAATAGGCTTGTGAATGTTTGCCTGCATTGAAAAGCTTTGTTTTTAGGCCAACAATTTCATTTCTTAGGTAACCCGTCAGTGATTCAAAATGACGATTACATGCTAAAATTCGAGTCTCAGAGTCTGTAACAACTACACCATGGTGGGCGTTTTCAAATACTGAATAAAAAATTTCTGCCGCCTCATGCTTAGAGGAGATATTTAAGCAAGGAGACAGCGTTCCTTTCAGCTCATGGGCACTCACGCGGTCAATCACTATTTCAGCATAAGCGAACAAATTTCTATCGTTCATTAAACAGCAATGTGTATACGTACGCAGACCGGAGCTAAGAGCCGACTGAAAGGCTTCTTTGACCACAGGTCTCTGGGACTGAGGGAGTAACTCAAACAACGATCTCGCACTAAGCTGCTTAGACGAATCCCCCAGCAGCACCGCTTTCGCCTCATCATCAAACTCCAGTACTTGCGTTTTTAGGTTCAAATACCAGTCATAAGTAGCGTATTTGGTTTTACGCGCATTACTTTTTTTCTCTTCAAGCCGAGCTTCAATTACTGTCGCCATGATAGCCAACCAACGCCATAACAATAATATGCATATTATAGGTCATTGAGAGGTATATGATCGTTATTTGCTTAACACTTTAGTACTGCCTATCTTTCCAATCACTGAATAAGGTTTATTTAGTCGTAATAACCAGAGACATATTGAGGTAGATAGTCACCGCCCAAGTCGCTATAATTCGCGCTCCCTGGAACAGAGAACAAAATATGTACAGCAATATCACTCCTATTCATGAGCATAAAAAATACTGGGCAGAATGCTACGGCACTGCGCCATTTCTACCGACAAGCAGAAAAGAAATGGATGCCTTAGGATGGGATAGCTGTGACATTATTATCGTAACAGGTGACGCGTATGTCGATCACCCTAGCTTTGGTATGGCGATTATTGGACGCCTTCTCGAAGCGCAAGGATTCCGAGTGGGTATAATTGCTCAACCAGAATGGAACAACAAAGATGCCTTTACGGCATTGGGTAGACCTAACCTGTTCTTCGGTATCACAGCTGGTAACATGGATTCAATGATCAACCGCTACACTGCAGATCGTAAGCTCCGCCATGACGATGCCTATACACCTAACAATGAAGGTGGTAAACGACCTGACCGTGCTACTTTAGTTTACTCACAGCGCTGTCGCGAAGCTTATAAAGGTGCCCCTATTGTTCTGGGCGGCATTGAGGCCAGCCTGCGTCGTCTCGCTCACTATGATTACTGGTCTGACAAAGTACGTCGCTCGGTTCTGTTTGACGCCAAAGCAGACATCTTGCTATTTGGTAATGCAGAGCGAGCACTAGTTGAAGTTGCGCATCGATTAGCAGATGGAGAAGAAATCTCTTCGCTAACAAACATTCGTGGAACAGCGGTCAATCTGCCTGCGACGCCTGAAGGCTACAAGGTGATCGACTCTTCACGCATTGAGAAGCCACGTAAAGAAGCATTTATTCCTCCAAACCCGTATGCGGTTGAGGAACAGTGCGACACCAAAACGAAAACTCAGGAAAGCGAAGCGCAGCCAATTAGCATTCGCCCATCGCGCCATGATGCGGCAACCACTGCGGTGCGCATTCCACCGTTTGAAAAGCTCAACAATGACCGTATTCTGTACGCTCATGCGAGTCGCATCATGCACCTTGAAACTAACCCGTATTCAGGTCGTGCCTTGATTCAACGCCACGGCGATCGTGAACTGTGGGTCAATCAAGCACCGATTCCTCTTTCAACTCAAGAGATGGATTACGTTTTTGGTTTACCCTACGCACGTGTGCCTCACCCAATGTATGGTAAAGCCAAAATTCCTGCTTATGACATGATCAAAACCTCGGTCAATATTATGCGTGGCTGTTTTGGTGGCTGTTCGTTCTGCTCCATCACCGAACACGAAGGTCGTATCATCCAAAACCGTTCTCAGGAATCGATCTTGACTGAACTGGAGCAGATTCGTGACAAGGTGCCAGGTTTTACAGGTACTATTTCCGATCTCGGCGGCCCAACAGCCAACATGTACCGTTTAGGTTGCAGTGATCCTAAAGCAGAAGCTAACTGCCGACGCCCATCATGTGTTTTCCCAGGAATTTGTAACAAACTCAACACCGACCACAAACACACGATCGATCTTTACCGTGAAGCTCGTAAAGTAGACGGTATTAAGAAAGTCATGATTGCATCTGGCGTTCGTTACGACTTAGCAATTGAGTCTCCAGAATATGTCAAAGAACTAGTGACCCACCACGTTGGCGGTTATCTAAAAATTGCCCCCGAGCATACAGAAAAAGGCCCTCTGGATCTGATGATGAAACCGGGAATGGGTGCGTATGACCGCTTCAAAGAGATGTTCGAAAAATTTAGCGCTGAAGCAGGAAAGAAGCAGTACTTAATTCCATACTTTATTTCTGCTCACCCTGGCACCGAAGATGAAGACATGCTGAACTTGGCGCTTTGGTTGAAGAAAAACAACTTTGAATGTGACCAAGTACAGAACTTCTATCCATCTCCAATGTGCAATGCAACGTCAATGTACTACTCAGAGACCAACCCACTAAAACGTGTGAAGTACAAGAAGCGTGAAGAGGTTCCAGTAGCTAAAGGCGAGCGTCAACGTCGTCTGCACAAAGCACTACTACGTTATCATGACCCGGCTAACTGGCCTTTGATTCGCGAAGCCTTACTTAGCATGGGTAAAAAGCATTTGATTGGCGACAAGGCAAACTGCTTAGTTCCTGCAGAAGATGTTGATGCCAAAACACCTGCTCAACGTCGTAAGTCCGGTCGTCACGGTTCGCAGCGTTTTGCCACCAAACATACTAAAAGCCAGCCTGGATTCGAAAAGATGCATGGCGATCAGAAAGGAAAAAGTAGAAGCGGAAACCCGAAAGGAACGAGTACGGGGCAACCTACTCATGGAGGAAAACCAAACGGTAAACCAACGAATACCCGTAATGGAAAGCCAACAAACAATAGTTCAGGCAAACCACCAGCAGGACGTAAGCCGAAACGACGCTAAGCCTCACACTAAATCGCAGCCATCGCTGCGATTTTTTATGCCTTCAACATTTAAAAAGGCCCAACTTATAGTTGAGCCTTGCGAAAAATGAACAGGTAAATTAAGCGTTTTGAGCTTCAAATTCTTGCATGAATTCGACCAAAGCCCGTACCCCTTCTAAAGGAACAGCGTTGTAGATTGAAGCTCGCATTCCACCAACTGCGCGGTGTCCTTTAAGAGCGACCAAGCCACGTTTCTCTGCTTGCTCAAGAAATGCACCATCAAGCTCAGGTTTCGCTAACTGAAACGGAACATTCATTCTAGAACGGTTAGCTTGCTGCACGTTGTTGATGTAAAAGTCCGAGCTATCGATCTGATTATAGAGTAGTGATGCTTTCTCTTTATTGATCTTCTCTATTTCAGCGACACCACCCTGCTCTTTTAACCACTTAAATACAAGGCCGGACAGATACCAAGCAAAAGTTGGCGGTGTGTTAAACATTGAGTCTTTCTCTGCCAAGACTTTGTAGCTCATAAAACTAGGTACAAGGTCGTTAGCTAGATCTAATAGGTCGTCTCGAACAATCGCTATGCATAGCCCTGCAGGGCCAATGTTCTTTTGTGCTCCGGCATAAATCACGCCATATTTTGCTACGTCAATTTCACGAGAAAGGATGTTAGATGACATATCCGCAACGATAGGTTTGTCCGTATCAGGAAGCTCGCCGATCTCTATGCCATCAATGGTTTCATTTGGGCAAAAATGAACATACGCCGTATCAGGTGAAATTTTCCATTCGTTCGCAGGGACTACGCCCGTTTTACCATCAACTTCCGTTTTAGCGTCAAAAGTATCAACTTCACAAAACTTCCCCGCTTCTTTAATCGCACTTTCTGCCCAGTATCCCGCGTCAATGTAAGTCGCTTTTTTCGACGAGCCAAGGAGGTTTAAAGGCACTGCCGCAAACTGAGCTCGCGCACCACCTTGACAGAACAGCACTTTGTAGTTGTCAGGGATACTAAGTAAGTCACGTAGATCTTGTTCAGCCTCTTCCGCGACTTTGATAAATTCTTTGCTTCGGTGACTGATCTCCATTACAGAAGTCCCTAAGTCGCTCCAATCAACGAATTCTTGTTGTGCTTTTTCCATCACAGCTTTAGGTAGGCCCGCTGGACCTGCGCTAAAGTTATAAACCTTGCTCATCTAGTCTTTCCTTGCGCATGCTTGATTAAGAGATTACTCGATTAATACCATGTTTTATGAATGATAAAAAGCAAGAAAAGAGGTCTTAAGGCCTCTTTTCGCGTTAAACATGTAAATTGGGTAATTATGGTTGCATTAACGCTGGCAAAAACAGCGCCATTAGAGGGATCTGCTGACCATTCTCAAATACCAAATTCCCCTCTTTTAATTCAGCTTGAATCTGGTAACCATTTTCGGTTTGCTGAATGAGTTCCATCGCCATTGCTTCATCAATGCCCTGTTTAATAAACGGGTATTGAGTAACTAAACCACTTGAGAAAAAGGTATCAAGATCACCGGTCAAAGCGGGTAAGATCAATGCTGGATTCTGCGCGACATTATCTGTCCCTTGCGGTACAGTAATCTTCCACTTCGATTCAAACTCACTTTCCTGGCCAAGTTTTACCGCCATTTTGTTCATGGCAAAGTAAAAACCTTTCGAAAACAAACTTTCAACATACGGGAGCGCTTGTTCAATATCCGAATTGGTTGGCATCGGATTGTTTTGATATAGATTCATCAAGTGCTCGAAAGCCACACTGTCGAGATCTCCAAAGGACAGATCGATAGACACGCTGTCTACATTACCCTCTGCCATCACTAGATTATTGAGATCTACGATATGTTGACTACCCACTGTCTTAGCCATTTCATCGAAAGAGCTAAGGAAAGTATATTTGCTATCGTTCAAAGCAAATAGTGGAGATTGATCAACGTTGAGTACAGACGCTTCATCTAGATTCATCGTCTGTTCACCAATCCAGAAGCCATTCATCTTCTTGCCTTCACCCTGACCCGTTAGGCCCGATAACAGCATCTTCTCACCGGAGTTGAAGTCAATCTCTACCGAAGGAATATCGAGATCATATGTCACATCGCCAAGTACACTAACATGCCCTTTCAAAGTCGACGGTGTTACAGAGACAATCGCACCTTCCGGCCCATCCGTTATCTGATTCCAGTTGGCCAGACTCAACACATAATCCGTGTTACCGTTGAGCTGGGTCACTGTTTCTAATGTTAAAGGCAGCTCAGGCGCATTCTCTATAACAGATTCAGCCTTTAAGCTAAACAAACCATGACTGACATTGCTGCTCACAACAATTTCTGATGGTAAGCCGTCAATCGCTAACTGTTCAGCAAGTGCCGGGTCGAGAATGGTGTAACGTGTTTTTACCGTCGATGATAAATAGCCGCGATCATACTCGACAACTTCAGCATTGACTGACTCATTTGACAGGTGTGTTACACCATCTTGTATTACCGTCTGTCCAATTTGTCCTACAGCCAAAGGCCAACATAACGCAAGCGAAATAGCGCCGCCAATAGCGCCCATTTTTTTTAGATCCATGATAAATACGTCTTATTTATTGATTTCATTAAGTCTACACCAAAAAACATTGAGTTAAATCAGAGTATTGTCTTTCTACAAAAAACAAACAAAATTCTCATACTTAGCTCTCAATACTCAATTGCCATCCTTGGTAGAGTAAAACGTGTCAATCTTTAAATTGTAGCCTAGTCGTGAACCCATTTTCCGTACTCTGTTTAGATAACAACCCCATTAGCATTGAGCAGCTAAGGCGAGAGCTCAGTCCTTTTGCTGCAAAGTTTGATCTTCATACCGCAGATACGTTGGAAGACGCCCACGCTGCGTTAGAATATTGCCTTGAGCAAAAACAGACTGTCGCTCTTGTAATTGCGAGCCATCACGAGACTTTTAATGGTGCCGACTTCCTTATTCAGCTAGATAGAAATACCCATACACAAAGTGCGAGAAAAGTGCTAATTAGCTGTGGCCAAGACATCCAAGCGATTTTATCTGCGGTCAACGATGGCCGCTTAGATCACTGCTTAACCAAGCCTTTGCAAGACAATTTAGTTCACAAAACTGCACAGAAAGAACTGACAACGTTTATTCTCAAAAACGACAAAGACAACTTGCTTTCTTACAGCCAAGTTCTTGACCAGCACAGGTTACTTCGCGCTCATATCGAGCAAAAAATGCGAAGCTATCGTGAAGGTTTTATTTCTGATCATCATAGTTTGTCCGACCAGAAACTCGCCGAAAAGGTCTCGACTGCCCTGCTCGATTTCTTCGCACAAGAGGATGAGACTCAGGCGTGCCGAACATACTCTCCTGAACATTTGCTCACCATCGAAGGTGAAGAAAACCAATTCCTTTGGTTTATTACCAAAGGTGAAGTCGCACTATACAAAAAAGACGACGTGGGAATGCAACGCGAAGTAGTTAGGCACACCCAAGGGAACATTGTCGGGGGGATGTCTTTTGTCACCGGAGAGCCTTCTTTTTCAACGGCTGTGACTCTCTCAAAAACTGAAGTCATTAAGTTGGATCGAGATGTTTTTTCAAAAGTCATGCATTCCAACATGACCTTACTTCCACTGTTTACTAACCTGCTGCTTAGGCATTTTAATCGGCGCCTTCAACGAAGCATCAATACCAAGCTTGAACTACAAAAAACCCTTGAATCACTCGAGTCTGCTCATCAACAACTGATTGAACGCGAGAAAATGGCAATGCTTGGCCAGCTCGTCGCGGGCGTTGCTCATGAACTTAACAATCCAATAGCAGCAATTCTTAGAGGAACAGAGACACTAACAAGCAAAATTCAGCAATTGGTTGATGGCCGTTCGGTACAGCAAGTCGGTCTAGATGGAGTATCAGTACTACAGGAAGGGCTCAGCCAAAGACCACGCTCAACCGCCAAAGAAAGGGAGCTGGCCAAAGTTCTCGAAGAGCAACTTAATGACCGACGCCTTGCAAAAAAACTGGTCAAACTAGGGCTAGAGGATAGAGATGAATGGATTCATTTAGCCAAGGCTCAACCTGAAAACACCTTAAGTAAGCTTGAACGATTAGAAGACTACCACTTGGCGGGTTCGACATTACGTTCGATTAACGTCTGTGCAGGTCGAATTGCCGATATGGTCAAAAGCTTGAAAGGTTATGCAAGGCCAGATGACGAGAAGTTTCACTTGGTCGATATCCACGAAGGTATTGAAGACACCTTAGTCATCTTTGAAAGCCGCCTTAAATATCATCATGTCGAACGTGTCTATTCCGATATCCCTCAGATACAGTGCCAACCTATTGCCTTGCAGCAAGTCTGGACCAATTTGATTTCCAATGCTATCGATGCTTTCCCTAATAAAGGCGAACTAAGAGTTGAAACAAGTAGAGTGTCTGAAAATCAAATCGACTGGGTGGTTGTTTCTTTTACCGACAATGGTTGTGGTATTCCTGACGCCATCAAACAGCAAATGTTTACCCTCAACTTTACAACTAAGAAGGAGGGAAACTTTGGTTTAGGTATTGGTCTATCTGTGTGTCAACAAATTGTCCTCCAACACGGTGGGAGAATTGAAGTTGACTCTGTCGTTAATCAGTTTACTAAAATGTCGGTTTGGCTGCCGTTCAGCCAAGTCCCCCTATCGTCTAGGAGCCCTAAATGAATAAATACCTTATTTTATGTGTTGACGATGAACGAGAAGTATTGGACAGCGTAATGCAGGATCTTGACTGTTTTGAAGAACACTTCATTGTCGAGGCAGCCGAATCGGTCCAAGAAGCGAAACAACTGATCGCGGAGTCACGTCAAGAAGACGTAAAATTGGCACTGATTCTCTGTGACCATATTATGCCGGAGCAGACCGGGATACAGTTTTTAATCGAACTTAATCAAGATGAACCAACCCAACCAACGAGAAAGCTGCTTCTCACGGGCCAAGCAGGGTTAGAAGACACCGTAGAAGCCGTCAACCACTCTTGCCTAGATTTCTATATTGCCAAACCTTGGCAGGGCGATGAGCTACGCCAGGTCCTCAAAAACCAGCTTACAACATATATGATTGAGCACGAACCGGAGTTAATGCCTTGGGCATCCGCACTCGAAACAGAAAGAGTATTCGAAGCGATGGCTAAAAATCGCCTTTATTATGGTGAGTAAACACGCAAATACGGCATATTAATTGCTTAATTGAATAAATAACGACAAAACAATGACATTTTTATAGTGACTGTTGCTATGATGCATTATCATGTCGTATCGGGGTCACAGACTCACATGTCATGGCGCTGATGTCGCTAAAGACCAAGGAAATTAACAAGATATAGGTTTATCGTCCCATGCGTAAAACAATCTTAGCTGCAGCACTTGTGCTTGTATCTGGTCAATCATTTGCTCAGACCGAACCGGGTAGCCCAGCGGTAATGAGCAACTTTAATTATGACTACCTTGAGGCTCGAATCGGTGCTAGCCCTGTCACTTTCGGCGCTGCAATGAGCAAGTCTATTCACCCCAACGCACATGTTCTCGGTCGTATCGATTCTGAATTCGAAGGCGATTACGATGCTGCCGCGGGTTTTGGTTTCCATGCACCAATTAACAACTGGGCTGATTTCACTGGTGAGATGCTTGTCCGCTTAGTTGATACGGGTAATGAAAGCCGCTTCGGGTTAGACCGTGGTACAGAAACTGGTATGGAGTTAAACCTTGGCGTTCGTCAATGGCTTGGTCCTCAGTTAGAGGTCGGTGGTAAAGGTAGCTACATTTCCATTGACAACAATAAAGAATGGGCAGGTTCTGCTTACGTTCGTTTCCACTCTACTGAACTTTTCTCAATAGGTGCGGAAGCTCGCATTAACGACTTCTACGGTGATCAATTGATGTTCACTACTCGCTTTAAGTACTAATCGAGTCGAGATGTAAAAAAACCGAGGTTACGACCTCGGTTTTTTATTGCAAATCCATTTGCATTTGAGCATTCCACTTCTAACGATAACTCTGAAGTGGCAAGAGTTTAATTACAGCTGGCTAAAAGCTGACGTTTACGTGGCTCTTGGATAAGCTTCCAATGGATACCTTCGATGGCTCCGGCAAATTTCCAAAGTAGTTTCACATCTACATCACTACCGTAAGCTTGCTTCACTCGCGAAAACACAGCAGGTGCACCAAGTTCAAGAAATGTATCGACATCCTCCACTCCGGCCTTTTTCACCATACGTTCTAACGTCAGTTGCATATTAGGTAGGTCTCGTAGACGTCTATTCGCTGATGAGCGCTTATATTCTCGTTGTGACACAGAAAAATTTATTGATTGCTCAACCAAATCACTCAGTTGTTGATGGTTACTAGAAAAAAGCTGAGTAATGTCGTAGTAATTCACCGTCGCTGTGGTCTGTTTTTTTACATGACGGTACTTTTCACAGCCTAATTGATTGAGTACTTTATCTAAACTCTCACCACCTCTGATGAATATTTTATCTGCACTGATGAGTGCGAACATGGCCTCATCCCTAAACAACCCTGTACCACCAAACATAGATCGTTTCTGAAAGTCGCCAAACCTTTTTACGTATTGAATAAATAGTTGCTCTGTCATATCCATTGATCCTTAATCAAATACCCCGATTAGTTATGATCACCAGATAGCAGCAGTAATAAGCGAAAAATTAAAACACAACCCAACTATAGTGTTAGTTATTGTTTAGTTTGGTTGATAACAAGTACTAAGAATGATAGTTAACGAAACAAAATAAGTCTGTGCATTGGTCACATCAATGACACTCAATTGATGTCATATCGTGAACAATATCACAAGTTATTGTATTAACCTGATTGTGAACAAGGAAATACGTCCAGATAAAATGCTGCGCGAATTATCAATAAGTAATATCAATAATTTGCTAATATATAACGTTAAGCGGTACACTATATGGAGTACCCCAATCTTATCGTGTATATGAACCACTTATCTTTTTATTGGCTCCCAGAGAATGGCGAGCTATTACTCAAAGGTATCGAGTCTGAGTTTTCAGTCCTAATTGAGCACTCAATTAAGTCGCGTACTATTTCTCTTCCTCCTATTTCCGACGTGGTGTTAAAGATTCAGCAACTTTGCACCCAAGATACCACCACTGTTTCAGATGTTGCAGATAGCCTACTTGAAGATCCAGGTCTTGCAGCAATTGTCATTCGTGTCGCGAATTCGGTTATTTTTAATCGTCGTAATATCACTTGTACCGATTTAGTTACCGCTGTATCTCGTCTAGGTATCCTTCGTGTGAGAGACATTGTCACAGCCCAAGCGATTGAACAACTAAAACACTCGGTCAATCTCAGTCAGTCGTGCAACAACGTCTTGGTACAAAGTGCTGCAAACTCACGAGAGCTGGCGGCAACCATGGTGCTAGTAGTGCGTGGATTCAAAGAATCTGGCTCACCAAACTACAGTCATTTAGAGACAGACAAAGCCTTGCTTACTGGCCTTCTCGCTGATATCGGCCTGTTTTGCATCGTCAATGAGTATCACAACTATCTAGAGCAAGGTAATTACCTTGATGAAGATATAGCATTCCAGATTTTCGATCGTCAGTGCTCCACCGCGAGTAAACTCGTCCTCGAAAGCTGGGGGTTTGACAACGACTTTCTTGAAGTGGCTTCAAACCAAGTTATCGACAAAACAGACGTGGCAGTGAGTTACTTGGATGTTGCTCGAATTGCTAATCATATCCTCATGTTCCGTCGACAAGATGAACAAATCACTGAACACACTGTAGAATTTGATATTACAGGCGCAGATATACTGTACAAACTCAGTAATTTAAGTGATATTGAGTTCAATACACAGATAGATGAACTTATTAGCGCGAGTGGTTTATAGCCGCTAGACAGGAAGTACCATGTTTTCAGGGATGTTATTTATCTTTGCCCCACTTGTTGTGGGGTATTTCATTTCTATCACCAATAAGTCGCTACTCGACAAGATTAACTCAAGCACATCTAGCCTGATCTACGTGATTTTGGCCCTGATGGGGCTAAGCTTAGCTGCGCTTGATAATCTGGGGCAAAACCTGCAACTGATTCTAAAAACGACCGCGGTGTTCTTTGTTTGCTTGAGTCTATCGAATCTTGCTGTATTGCCATTAATTGATAAATGGCTGCCAATAAAAACTGACGCCAGCAATACAAAACTGCCTCTGTCTGAAATGGCGATGGAGTCTGCAAAACTAATATTGGTTGTTGGCGGTGGACTCGTTGGAGGCTTGCTCGTTCCCTTTGATCTGAGCTGGGTAGATACTGCTAGTGAATGGATCCTATTTCTGTTGCTGTTTTTTATTGGCATCCAATTGCGTAACAGTGGCCTGACATTACGTCAAATATTGCTCAACAAGCACGGCATGCTGATCGCTATAGTGATCATCGTTAGCTCTTTGCTTGGGGGGATTGTTTCCGCATTGATCCTCGATATAGATCCTTTCCAAGGGTTGGCCATGGCCTCTGGTTTTGGTTGGTACTCTTTAGCAGGCATACTAATGGGGGATGCCTTTGGACCTGTATATGGTGGTGCGTCTTTTATGATAGAACTGCTACGCGAGCTAATTGCATTGGTCCTTATCCCACTATTTATAAGAACTAAGCCTTGCACTTCGATTGGTTATGCTGGTGCAACTGCGATGGATTTCACCTTACCTGTGATTCAAACTACAGGTGGCGTTCGATGCGTACCAATCGCAATAGTCAGTGGTTTCATACTCAGTCTTCTCGTACCTGTACTGATGCTGTTCTTTGTCTCACTTGCAGGCTAGATCGCAGGAATTGTTATGCAAAACCTCTATATTATGCGCTTACAAGCCTAACAAGTTTAGCCAACGCTAAATTAGATAACTAGAAACTATAATAATTCGCCTTAAAAGGAATCACTATGAAACGTACTCTCATTGCAATGCTGCTTGCTGCAACCTCTACATTTGCAACTGCGGCTGACAATGCTTGTCTATCTAAAAAGTATGACGCGTATATCGATGCGTCTCTTCATTGGTACGAAGATCTTTCCGAGCTAACTTCAAAGCAATACCCTGAATTGAGCGAAGTTAGCGAGTGGTTCCTCAAAGGACGTAAAAACCATTTCGAACTCAACCGCGCAGCCGTTCACTATTATCTTGAACAAGATCCAGCAAAAGTGGCCACTAATCAAGCTGTTGAAGCATGGTTGCAGTTAGAACAAAAAGATATCAAAGTATTGGCGTCACGTAGTGATGAACTGGGTCAATTAGCAAAAGTGACCTTTGGTGATCGTCAAGCTAAGCCGCACGACAAAAATTATGAACTGCGCTCAGCGTTTGCCGACCTACTCAGTCACCCGACTAAGATTGATAGCGCACTAAAGCGCTATAACGCGTCAATCAAAGAGCTTGAATCGATCAAGTGTAAGTAATCACAAGGGTTGTAGGGGCTTTATGTTTTCAACAAACTTCTACCCGGTAAAATCTAAGATTCGGTAATTAAGGCGGGACTTTGTTCCCGTTTTCGTTTAGATTGTCCCGCTGCAACAAAAATGATTAGAGCAATGTAGCTGTATGATATCGGAACATAAAACGGCTGATGTGAGTTTCGAGAGCTTACTCCGAATTTTCACCGTCCCTGAAGGGCCAGACTCAACGCTTACAAAAATTGAAGAGAAGTTATCGCGTAACTTAAATAAGTTTTTGCGCGAACACATCGTGGCTGAAGAAAAGCCACTACGTGATATTGAAAAAGACTTCTCGCAGGCGTCAATCCCAGAACAACCCGAATTTGTCTCGGATCATACTCAGCATTTGCTCGATACACTGGTCTCTCATTCGGTTCACACCTCTGCACCAAGTTTTATTGGCCACATGACGTCAGCGTTACCCTACTTCTTAATGCCGCTGTCAAAAATCATGATCGCTCTCAACCAGAACCTGGTTAAGATTGAAACCTCCAAAGCATTTACTCCATTAGAACGCCAAGTACTTGGTATGTTGCACCGCCTTATCTATGGAGAAGAAGACCAGTTTTACAATCAATGGATGCACAGCGCCAACCATTCTTTAGGAGCATTCTGTTCCGGCGGCACGATCGCGAACATTACCGCGCTTTGGGTAGCACGCAATAATGCACTAAAAGCGCACGGTGAGTTTAAAGGAGTAGAAAAGGAAGGCTTGTACAAAGCAATGAAGCATTATGGCTATGAAGGATTAGCCGTATTAGTCTCCGAGCGTGGTCACTACTCTCTCAAGAAAGCGGCAGATGTTCTAGGCATTGGTCAAGAAGGCTTGGTAGCGGTTAAAACAGATAGCAACAATCGAATTTGCCCACAATCGTTACAACAACGTATCACCGAGCTCAAGGCACAAAACATCAAACCATTCGCGGTGATCGGTGTTGCCGGTACTACGGAAACAGGCAACATCGACCCACTCAAAGAAATGGCTCAGATATGCCAAATGGAAGAGTGTCATTTCCACGTTGATGCGGCATGGGGTGGTGCGACTCTAATGTCAAATAACTATCGACACTTACTCGATGGTGTTGAGCTTGCAGACTCTGTCACTATCGACGCGCACAAGCAGCTCTACATCCCAATGGGCGCAGGTATGGTCTTATTCAAAAAGCCTGATGCAATGAAATCTATTGAGCATCATGCCCAGTACATATTGCGGAAGGGATCTAAAGACTTAGGCAGCCATACTTTAGAAGGCTCACGTTCAGGAATGGCTATGCTGGTATATGCGGCCATGCATATTATTAGCCGCCCTGGTTACGAGCTACTGATCGACCAAAGCATAGACAAGGCCAAGTTCTTTGCTAACCACATTGAGCAACAAGCAGATTTCGAACTCGTTTCACAACCAGAACTGTGTCTTCTTACCTATCGTTACTTACCAGCGAACATTCGTCTTGCTCTCGATAAATCATCAGGAAGTCAGACAGAACAACTCAACGAGTTGCTTAATGAACTGACCAAGTTTATCCAAAAACGTCAACGAGAGACTGGTAAGTCATTTGTGTCTCGCACTCGTTTAAACCCTAAGCAGTGGGGGCGTTTGAACACCATCGTTTTCCGCGTTGTGTTGGCAAACCCTCTAACCAGTTGCGATATTCTAAGTTCAGTACTCGAAGAACAGAGAGAGATCGCTAAGCAGGCGCCCAAGTTACTTGGCAGGATAGAAAAGTTAGCGCAGCAGATACTTGCGTTAAGCGAATAAAGTGAAATTTTCTTTCTCCAAATTTGTAATTTGCCTATCAACACAAGCCTTTAAATTGAAATTTTCTGCGGCAGAATCAAGATTTCTGTAGTTTAACCAAAATTTTGTTTGAGGCTTGTCATATATTAGCCAATTGCCTAATAGAAAAGTTACGGTAAACCTTTAGCTTAGGTTTATACTGGTTCCATGGCGCTGGATTGCACTTACCTTTTTTGGGGTGACGCCTTGTTCCCCATCATTAACATACGGGTATATCCAGTGAGTTGTTCTCTATACCCTCGTGAACACTATGAACACATTAGAAAAAATTCAAAAAAATCTAGAAAACTTTAGTAAGTCTGAGCGTAAAGTTGCCGAAGTAATCATGGCATCACCGCAAACTGCTATTCATTCTAGTATTGCTACACTGGCAAAAATGGCTGATGTGAGTGAGCCTACTGTTAACCGCTTCTGTCGTCGTTTAGATACTAAAGGTTTTCCAGACTTTAAACTCCACCTTGCTCAAAGCTTGGCTAATGGTACGCCTTATGTAAACCGCAATGTTGAAGAGGACGATGGTCCTGATGCGTATACCCATAAGATTTTTGAATCGACGATGGCGTGTCTAGACGTAGCCAAAAACAGCTTAGATGCAATGCAGGTCAACCGCGCCGTCGATTTGCTTACCCAAGCTAAACGCATCTCTTTCTTCGGCTTAGGCGCATCATCTGCCGTTGCGAAAGATGCTCAGAACAAATTCATTCGCTTTAACATCCCAATTACCTGTTTTGAAGACATCGTAATGCAGCGTATGAGCTGTATTAACTGTACAGACAACGACGTAATTGTGCTGATTTCTCATACTGGTCGCACCAAGAGTCAAGTCGAAATAGCCAACCTAGCCCGTGAAAATGGCGCTACGGTTATTGCGATTACGGCAAAAGATTCACCACTCGACAAAGCGAGCTCGCTGTCTATATCACTTGATGTCCCTGAAGATACCGATGTTTACATGCCTATGGCAAGCCGAGTGGTACAAATGACCGTCATAGACGTATTAGCCACTGGCTTTACTCTACGGCGCGGAACAGGCTTTAGAGAAAACCTCAAACGTGTTAAAGATGTTTTGAAAGATTCTCGCTACGATAAGCTTTCACAGCTATAAACAGAAACGGAGTACATAGTTACTCCGTTTTTATTACCCCTAACCATCACTTTTACCATATTAACTGTCTTGGTAACTTCCCTGATCTTTCTTGTTGACCTGTACAACTACTCTCACATTTGACTCTTCAGCCCAGCGGTTAACATTTTCACACTGGTTCTGACACTGGCAAACCTGCTGGAGAATATACGTTAGTCTCTGCTTCGTTAGTGGTAATGGGTTGCCTTTAATCGCAACAGATTTGAGCGCGTCATCAGCAACGTCCTCAAAAGAAGTTGCGCAAACACCGAAACTATCTAGTGTTGGTAACGCGAGCTTATCTAACATCATATTAACCCATAAAACGCCTTCCTCTCGGCGCGCGTTGACACGTCCAGTCAAGATTTGAGCTACTTTATTGTATCGATCGAGCACATTACTTCTTCCTGCCTTTTGTGCAGCTTTAATATTCTCTGTCATTACATACGGAGCAAGCCTTGCTGTAATAATACTGTGCGGTGCATTTAGCTTGCCGCCCAAAGCAGATGCCAGGCCATGAGCAGCCCCTAGCTTAGCGTTGGTTATCGCCATTCCTCCTAGCATGGCCGCAAATGATATATTGGCCCTCGCCTCATAATTATCCTGTAAACACGCCGGCAATATTGATTGGCTTAACCTTCTCAGCCCTTCTTCACAGATCATATCAGTTAACGGATTAGGGTCACCACAGACATACGCTTCCATCAAATGAGTAAAAGCATCCATTGCTCCACGGCCCGAAGTTAGCTGATCAGTCCCGTAAGTTAACGTTGGATCAATTATCGCAACGTCAGCCAGCATTTCAGGATCGCGTAAACTCACTTTGACCTGATCTTGACCAGAGCGCAGCACTGCATTCCGCGTCACTTCAGAGCCTGTGCTTGCTGTCGTTGGGATAGCTATAAACGAAATAGGTTTTGACTTAAGTGGAACATTGCGACCCACTACTTCGACATAGTCATACACATCCCCTTGATTAGGGATCACTGCAGCAAGCGCTTTACCCATGTCAAGAACGCTTCCCCCTCCCATCGCAACGACCAAATCGGGTTTGAATTTTCGCCCAACTAATGCCGTTTCTTCAATCATGGTAATGTTTGGTTCACCGCTGATCGCGACATGTTGATAGCGCATGTTTTGTTGCACTAGATAGTGAAGAAGCGGGGAAGCCCGATCGGTGTTTTTGCCCGTGACCAGAAGCACGCTGTAACCATATTGATTTAAAATAGATAGCGAAGATTGCAAGGCACCTTCCCCAAATATGATTCGGGTAGAGGTCATAAACTGGAACATACACACACTCCTGTGACAACCGTCTAATAAGCTTGCACCTAATGGCAGCAAATAAACATGACCCAGTGCAATTTGTCAGAAAAAGCCTTAATAATTATATGGCTTTCTCGACCTAAAGCACACACCAAAGGATCTTATCAACACCCATCAAGTTTACTTTTTGCTCAATAGATTTTACCTATCAAATCAAGAGGCAAATGACACTTTATTTCCGCCAATGATTCGGGCATAGTTGCAATCAACAAAATACAGGAGAAAGAGAATATGTTCGTAGTTATCTTTGGTCGCCCGGCTTGCCCGTACTGTGTTCGTGCAAAAGAGCATGCTGAAGCGCTGAAAGCAAAACGTGATGATTTCAACTACCGTTACGTAGACATTCATGCAGAAGGCATTTCTAAAGCCGACTTGGAGAAAACGGTCGGTAAACCTGTTGAAACTGTTCCTCAAATCTTCATTGACCAAGATCATATTGGTGGCTGTGATGAGTTTGAAGCTTACGCGAAAGAGCACCTAGGGCTATTCGCCTAGTATTAATCGAGATTCGATAAGAGCCGCTTAGCAGTAAGCGGCTTTTTTGTGGCTGAGATTAAATAAGTTTGTCGGTTCTGTTGCCTAAGTCAGCTAATAGCAAAATATAAAATATTTCACTTATCATTTGGCAATATTCAGATACAATTCGCTCACTTAACCTACTCCCCGGCACCAACACAAGAATTGCCCGTGAACATTGACGTAGTACATTTGCTCGAACAAAACCCTATTCTTCTCATTTTCGTTGTACTTGCGATCGGCCTAGGTATTGGCAAAATTCGTTTCGGCAACTTTCAACTTGGTAACTCAATTGGTGTATTAATTACCGCATTGGTAATGGGACACCTCGGTTTTACCTTTAACGCAGAAGCCTTAACTATTGGCTTTATGTTGTTTATTTATTGTGTCGGAATCGAGGCAGGGCCAAACTTTTTCGGTATCTTTTTCCGAGACGGAAAACACTACTTCATCATAAGTTTGGTCGTTCTTTCTACGGCGTTGTCTATCACCTATTTTGCAAGCCATCAGATGGGCTTAGACTTTGGTTTATCCGCCGGTATGATGGCAGGCGCGCTAACATCCACACCAGTATTAGTTGGCGCTCAAGATGCCCTAAACTCTGGGCTAGCCACTACGCCACATAATATGGACTTTTCGAAAGTTATTGAAAACCTATCTGTCGGTTACGCCATGGCTTATCTGATTGGTCTTATCAGCATGATCATGTTTGCCAAGCTTCTTCCTAAGCTACAAAAGCAAAATCTGTCTGATTCTGCAGAGCAGATTGCTCAAGAGCGGGGGTTAGGTAGTTCAGGTCAACGTAAAGTCTATTTACCCATAATTCGTGCCTATCGTGTTGGACAAGAGCTGATCGATTGGATTGATGGTAAGAACTTGCGTGAGTTGGGCATTTACCGTCAAACTGGCTGTTACATAGAGCGTATTCGTCGTAATGGCATCCTCGCCCACCCCGATGGCGATGCTATCCTGCAACAAGGTGACGAGATTGCTCTTGTGGGCTTCCCAGATAGCCATGCGCGGCTAGACCCAAGCTTTAGAAACGGTAAAGAGGTCTTTGACCGCAATCTCCTTGACCTACGTGTTGTTGAAGAAGAAATCGTCGTAAAGAGTGACTCTATCGCTGGTAAGCGTCTGTCAGATCTTAACCTATCTGAATACGGCTGTTTCTTGAACCGTGTGGTCCGCGCTCAAATCGAAATGCCAATGGATCTGGACATCGTTCTTGCCAAAGGTGATGTACTGCAAGTAAGTGGTGAGAAGAGCCGGGTGCATGGTCTGGCAGAAAAAATTGGTTTCATTTCGATTCACAGCCAAATGGCAGACCTGCTTGCTTTCTGTAGTTTCTTCATTCTTGGCGTTATGTTTGGTTTAATCACCATGACTTTCGGTCAGGTCTCATTTGGCCTCGGTAATGCGGTAGGCCTATTGCTTTCAGGGATTACGCTTGGTTTTTTACGTGCTAACCACCCAACATTCGGCTATGTGCCACAAGGGGCGCTAAACATGGTTAAAGACCTGGGGTTAATGTTTTTTATGGTCGGTATAGGGCTCAGCGCGGGGGGCAAAATGTTTGAACACCTCTCACAAGTTGGCTTACAGGTGATCGGATTAGCGTTTGTAATAAGCGTCGTCCCCGTTGTGGTGGCCTACCTAGTCGGCGCCTACCTGCTTAAAATGAACAGAGCACTGTTATTTGGCGCAATTATTGGCGCACGCACATGTGCACCAGCCATGGATATTGTTAATGACTACGCTAAATCAACTATTCCAGCACTTGGGTATGCAGGCACATACGCCATCGCCAATATTTTGATGACTTTAGCAGGTACGATTCTTATCATCCTCAGCTAAACTCCCAATCTTATTGACAAATTTACATAAAAAAGGCTTCCCGAAGGAAGCCTTTTTCGTATTCTTCATGTTAGCTCAACGGTCTTAGGTAAGCTAAGAAACGTTTTTCTGCAAACTTAAAGCAAGCAAGAATCATAAAGGTCAGTGCCATGTAGAACAGACCTGCCGTTAGGAACGATTCAAATGGCGCGTAGTAGCGAGAGTTAACTAGTCGAGCAGCACCTGTTAGGTCAACAATAGTAACGATACCCGCAACAGCACTACCGTGAAGCATAAAGATAACTTCATTACTGTACGCTGGAAGAGCGCGGCGCAATGCACTTGGTAAAATAATGCGTCGATAGGTTTTAAATGTACTCATACCATAGGCTTTCGCAGCTTCCACTTCGCCTTTAGGTAGTCCGTTGATTGCACCGCGGATAATTTCAGCAGTATAGGCCGAAGTGTTTAGCACGAATGCCACTAGTGCACAGAACCAAGCATTTTCCCAAGGAGTATCCTTCACAGGGAAGAACTGATCCATACCGTAATAAATTAGATATAGCTGCACGAGCAACGGCGTACCACGGAAAAAGTAGATAAATGCCCAGCTCGGTCCATTCAACAAGTAGTTATGGCTGTTGCGTGCCACACCTAGTGGGATCGCTACAACTAATCCGATAATGAGCGCTAACCCTACTAACCATGTGGTCGTCCACAGACCGTCTAGATAAATTGGGAAGCTTTCTAAAATAAGTGAAAAGTCCATTCTTTACCTCGCATGAATACTGAATTTGCGCTCTACCATTTTCAAGAAGCCTGTCGAGACACTGGTAAAGAATAAGAAAATGATCGCGACTGCCATATAGAAAGTAAATGGCATTTTGGTCGAACCTGCCGCAAGTGAACTCATACGTACCATATCTTCAAGGCCGATAATCGAAACAAGTGCGGTTGTTTTTAACAGTACTAACCAGTTGTTACCAAAACCAGGCAACGCATGGCGGATCATCTGAGGTAATAGGATTCGACGAAATGCGAGTACTGAGCTCATTCCGTATGCTTTGGCGGCTTCCAACTCTCCTTTGTCGACAGCCATAATCGCGCCGCGGAAAGTCTCAGCCATATAGGCACCAAAAATAAACCCAATCGTAAGCACGCCCGCAATGAATGGGCTGACATCAATATAATCGGGTAAGTAAGCTGTCCATTCATGATTCGGGTCGCTCGATGCGAACCACTCATTCAAAGTTTCGTTGATGGAATACAAACTGTTGTTGAGGAGAATCTGTCCACCGAAGAAAATCAGCATCATGAGGACGAGGTCGGGAATACCACGAATAACTGTGGTATATAGTGTCGCGATAGCTCTAGCCCAGCGATATGGGGCCATTTTGGCTAATGCACCTAGCATGCCTAAAATCATCGCTAACAATAACGACAATAGCGCGACTTCGATGGTTACTACGGCCCCTTTTAGTATCGAAGCTTCATATCCTTGTAGATCCAGCATAGGTAAGTTCCTGATCCCTAAACTTTATAAAATTCGACCGTTGGCTACTACTCCTAGGAACAAGAACCAACGGTCGCTTAGCAACGATTACTGACCGTAAACGTCGTAGTTGAAGTATTTAGCAGCGATGTCTTGGTAGACGCCCTTTTCACGTAGAGATAGGATTGCTGCGTCTAGCTTCTTAGTTAGGTCTTTGTCTTGTTTACGAACCGCAATACCAAAACCGTCGCCAAACCATTTTGGATCAGTCAGTGAAGGACCAGCGAATTCGTACGCTTCACCACCGGCTTTGTTCAGTACACCTTCTTCGAGTGCTGAAGCATCGCCAAGTACCGCGGCAACACGGCCATTAGCAAGGTCTAAGTATGCTTCATCGAATGAGCCATAACGAACGATTTCTACTTTGTCACCGTAGTTATCAGTTAGGTATTTGTCGTGAGTTGTTGCACGCTGAACTGCGATTTTTTGACCGTCGAGGTTATCGAAATCTAGACCCGCACCCTTTTTAGCGATGAACTTATTAGGGATAAGTGCGTATTTACCAGTGAAATCGACTTTCTTTTTGCGCTCTTCAGTAATCGACATCGCTGCAATAATGGCATCGTATTTACGTGCAAGTAGGGAAGGAATAATGCCATCCCAATCTTGAGCAACAATCTTACACTTCACCTGCATTTCGGTACAAAGTGCGTTCGCCATATCGACATCAAAACCTTTAAGCGAACCGTCAGCCTCTGTCCAACTAAATGGAGGGTATGCTCCTTCGATACCGAAGCGAACTGTTTTCCATTCTTTCGCTTGCGCTACGCCGGAGACTGCTGTTGCTGCCAGTGTTGCTGCTAATAACCACTTTTTCATTTCCATACTCCTGTGATTGTGATTCTTATTTTTTACTTAATTGCTTGTTGTGTTTTGCCGCTAAACGGCGATTAGTAAATCGACGAGATAAATTGTTGCAGACGCTCTGAGTCAGGACTGGTGAATAGCTTGGCTGGGTCGCCCTGCTCTTCCACCAGACCTTGGTGCAAAAACATCACATGATTCGACACATCGCGGGCAAAAGCCATCTCGTGTGTCACGACCAACATGGTTCGACCTTCTTCTGCTAGATCACGCATTACGCCAAGTACTTCACCCACTAACTCTGGGTCAAGTGCTGAAGTTGGTTCATCGAACAGCATTACCTCTGGATCAACGGCAAGAGCGCGAGCAATCGCCGCTCGTTGCTGCTGGCCACCAGACAAATGACCTGGATAGTAGTCTTTACGCTCGTATAAGCCGACTTTCTTAAGCAATAGCTCTGCATTTTCAAGCGCTTGTGCTTTCGGCACACCTAGTACATGGATAGGTGCTTCGATAACATTTTCAAGCACGGTCATATGTGACCATAGGTTGAACCCTTGAAATACCATGGCAAGGCGCGAGCGGATGCGCTGAACTTGCTTTTCATTGGCAGGGACTGCTTCACCTTGACGGTTGTTCTTCATTTGGATTAATTCGCCGTTAACCCAAATCTCACCTTCAGTTGGCGTTTCAAGCAGGTTTATGCATCTAAGAAAGGTACTCTTACCAGACCCAGATGATCCGATAATAGAAATGACGTCCCCTTTGTGAGCTTCTAACGAGATGCCCTTTAAAACTTCATTTTGTCCAAATGTTTTATGCAGTTCTTTTATGTCCAGCGCTGGTACATCTTTCATGCGCTTTTACTCCCTGTATTTATTATAACCAAACGCTTGGTTTAAAACGCTTGGCCGACTGCTGGGTTCCACCCACATTGCGATACAAATTAGCACTACCCTGTGCAAGTTGCAACAAATTATTAACCTGTAAAACAGCGATATCTAACCACTTTATATGAGTAATAATGCAATGTTCAGTCATTTGAGCTTAAAAATGCGCATAAAACACTCTACCACCCAAGCTATAAGCCAAAACCACTAATTAACATTTTTATAAAAATAAGATCTATCTCAACAAACCATCTCAAATTCAATATTTCTTACGTTTGAACCCTTGTGATTTCGCTAAGAAAACTCGCATTATGAAACTGAATTTCAATAGAATACCCTTTATCAGCCCCCACGCTAACTTGTTGTGTAGTTTTCTTTCACAACCTTTCATAAAGTGATCTAAATCAATCACTCTTAAGGGTTAGCACGTTAAACTCGCGTCAAAGATAAAAGCCTCAATAGTCGTACGTTTTATCTTTAAATCCTCTATGCTATAGCACACAGCAAGTGCGCTACACTGAGGTAGACCAGGGAGCAGTTGCAGGAAGCTACGCCAGGTTTTTGCTGAGCGACCGTCACAGAATAATAATCGGGTCACTCTTTGAAGAATCATTAACTTTTTAGAATATGAGGAATCTATGTCAGACGCAGTCAATAAACCGCACTCTGATTCGGATATCGAAAACAAGAGCTATCAAGAGCTGCATCGTCCAGCTTCTGAATTTGAAAGCCGTTCAGACTATCTAGACCACGAATTACAAATCATGAAGCCTCGTCGCTTTGGTTTAAACCTTCCTGGTCGCGACTTCCGTTTCGAACTTGAAGACTTGGTTCCTGCACTAGCAGGCACTATCGGTATCATTGCGATGTACTCTGCTGTAATGATGTCTTGGGCTGAAGGCCTAACCGCAGCATGGGATCACGTCAATTTAGGTAAAGAGTTTGCGATTGAGGTAGCACGTGTAGAGATGCTTATTCCTGCATTACTATTCTGTGTATTGGCTTCCGGTTTTATTAACCCGAAAGCGAACCTTGCGGGTAACCACGGCCCAATGATCCCTCTTATCGGTACCATAGCGCTTGCAGGTGCCCACCCCCTTGCATTGGCAATCCTAATTGGTATTTTTGGTTTACTGCTTAGCTTCCTAAAAGGTGGCTCTAAACTGGTTAATCTGACGTCACAAGGTACTGCGGGGGGCTTACTGATCTTCTTAGGCCTAACGGGGACCATGAGTCAAATCAACTCGATCCAGTCTTGGGCTGTTGGTTTGCAATCGGACACTGTTACCGCAGGTAGTATGGGTTACGTCGGTCTTATCGTTTTAGCCGTCACTATCGCTTTATACGCATTCTTGGCAAAAGTAAACAAACGTTGGCTTGCTATTCCTGTGTGTGCTTTTACTGGTCTACTACTTGCTCTTGTACTAGGCGCAGGCTTCGACATTAAATTTGTGACCGAAACGGGTCTACCAAACCTAAACCCAGTTTACTGGTGGGGTAGCACTGAAGAAGGTTGGATGCTAGGCCTTCCTACTGTAGAGCACTTTATTGCTTCTCTACCATTTGCAATCCTTGCGGTAGCAATGTGGTCTCCTGACTTCCTAGGTCACCGTATCTTCCAAGAACTAAACTACCCTAAAAAGACCGAAAAAGTGCTGATGGACGTTGATGACACAATGACCATGTGTTCTATCCGTCAGATGGTTGGTACGGCAGTCGGTGGTGGTAACATTACATCATCTTGGGGGACTTACATGATCCCTGCAGCGATCGCTAAGCGCCCAATTCCAGCGGGTGCAATCCTTCTTGGTCTGCTAGTGATGATCATAGCCATCTTAGGCTTTCCTATGGATATCGCAGTGTGGCCTCCTGTGATGCGTGTTGCTCTGCTTGTAGGTGTATCTCTTCCTCTACTAGAGGCGGGTATGCAGATGGTTAAAGATTCAAAAGATTCTCAAGCAGCAGGCATCTGTATCTTCGGCTCTGCTGTCGTAAACCCAGTGCTTGCTTGGGCATTAACCATGCTACTCGACAACAACGGTCTAATTGGCGATAAAGAGCGCGCGGCGCGTCTGTCATTTGTCGATAAGATTGTGATTCCAGTCGGAGTACTTGTAATCTGTCTAGTTGCTATGTTGGCAGTAGGCATGCTTGAAGGCCAATACGGCATCCCAGCATTCCTGTAGTCAACAATGAGTTGAGAGCCGCGTAAGGCTCTCAACTTTTTTTTAATATTTCAGTTAATACTAAAAAATACTTTAAATAACGGACCATTTATTGATTTAGTTTAAGGTTTGCAATTTTTTTTTAGCGTATCCTTGAATCCAAGTTAATAGAACACCATATAAAAAGTAGTGACAATATATATAGTTTTATGCCCTTTCGCTGTTCGATTTTAAAGACTATACATATTGTTATTCATAAGAGTGTACCGCCCCAATAATGGGAATCCGACTCGCTCAACGGATCGGACAGGTACGTGTTTTTTCTACTAAAAAGGTAGGTATGTCATGGCAGAGCAATTTGCTAAAGCTTGGGAAGGTTTTGCTGAAGGTGATTGGCAAAACGAAGTAAACGTTCGCGACTTCATTCAGAAGAACTACGCACCATATGAAGGCGACGAGTCTTTCCTAGTTACTGAAGGCACTGAAGCAACTAACCAGCTTTGGGCTAAAGTTATGGAAGGTATCAAACAGGAAAACGCGACTCACGCACCTGTAGATTTTGATACTTCTGTGATTTCTACCATCACTTCTCACGACGCTGGCTACATCAGCAAAGATCTAGAAACAATCGTTGGCCTTCAAACTGAAGCACCTCTAAAACGCGCTATTATGCCTAACGGCGGCGTGCGTATGATCGAAGGTTCTTGTAAAGCATACGGTCGTACGCTTGACCCACAAGTTTCTAAAATCTACTCTGAGTACCGTAAAACACACAACCAAGGTGTGTTCGATGTTTACTCTCCTGACATCCTAAAATGTCGTAAGTCTGGTGTTCTAACTGGTCTTCCTGATGCATACGGTCGTGGTCGTATCATCGGTGACTACCGTCGTGTAGCTCTATACGGTGTAGATTTCCTAATCAAAGACAAAGTAGCTCAATTCCACTCTACTCAAGAGAAACTTGAGTCAGGCGAAGATCTACAAATGACCATGCAACTTCGTGAAGAGATTCAAGAACAGCACCGTGCACTAGGTCAAATGAAAGAAATGGCAGCATCTTACGGCTACGACATTTCTGGTCCTGCGACTACAGCTCAAGAAGCTATCCAGTGGACTTACTTCGGTTACCTAGCAGCTGTTAAATCTCAAAACGGCGCAGCAATGTCTCTAGGTCGTACTTCGACTTTCCTTGACGTATACGTTGAGCGTGACATCGCAGCTGGCATCATCACTGAAGAACAAGCTCAGGAAATGATCGACCACTTCGTAATGAAACTACGTATGGTTCGTTTCCTACGTACTCCTGAGTACGATGAGCTATTCTCTGGCGACCCAATCTGGGCAACAGAATCTATGGGTGGTATGGGTGTTGACGGTCGTACGCTAGTGACACGTACTAACTTCCGTTTCCTAAACACGCTATACACTATGGGTCCTTCTCCAGAGCCAAACATCACTGTACTTTGGTCTGAGCAGCTACCTGACGGCTTCAAGAAGTTCTGTGCGAAAGTGTCTATCGATACTTCTTCTATCCAGTACGAAAATGATGACCTAATGCGTCCAGATTTCGACAACGATGACTACGCTATCGCTTGTTGTGTATCTCCAATGGTTATCGGTAAGCACATGCAATTCTTCGGTGCTCGTGCAAACCTAGCTAAGACTCTACTGTACGTTATCAACGGCGGTGTAGATGAGAAGCTTAAAATCCAAGTAGGTCCTAAGACTGAAGCAATGACTGACGAAGTTCTAGACTTCGACAAAGTTTGGGCTGGTCTAGACAACCTGATGGATTGGCTAGCTAAGCAATACGTGACTGCGCTAAACGCTATCCACTACTCACACGACAAATACAGCTACGAAGCAGCTCTAATGGCTCTTCATGACCGTGACGTTCGTCGTACTATGGCTTGTGGTATCGCTGGTCTATCTGTTGCAGCTGACTCTCTATCTGCAATCAAATACGGTAAGGTTAAGCCTATCCGTGACGAAGATGGCGTCGCAATCGACTTCGAAATCGAAGGCGACTACCCTAAATTTGGTAACAACGACGCACGTGTTGATGACATGGCTTGTGAACTTGTTTCTAACTTCATGGGTAAAATCCGTAAGCTTAAGACTTACCGTGATGCAATCCCAACTCAGTCTATCCTAACTATCACTTCAAACGTGGTATACGGTAAGAAGACTGGTACTACGCCAGACGGTCGTAAAGCAGGTGCTCCATTTGCTCCAGGTGCTAACCCAATGCACGGTCGCGATGAGAAAGGTGCTGTAGCTTCACTAACTTCTGTAGGTAAACTACCGTTTGCTGATGCAAAAGATGGTATCTCTTACACATTCTCTATCGTGCCAAACGCACTAGGTAAAGAAGAAGGTTCACAGCGCGCTAACCTTGCTGGTCTTATGGATGGTTACTTCCACCATGAGCAAGGCATCGAAGGCGGCCAACACTTGAACGTTAACGTTCTTAACCGTGAAACTCTAGAAGACGCAGTTAAGCACCCTGAGAACTACCCTCAGCTAACAATCCGTGTATCTGGTTACGCTGTTCGCTTCAACTCTCTAACTGTTGAACAGCAAAAAGACGTAATCGCACGTACATTCACTGAGTCTCTATAATCTCAACATAATGAATGATTAAAAAAGCCCCGCTCAATGCGGGGCTTTATTTTTTCTATCAACCAGTTACTGCAAAATGAGAGATACGGTGCACAATTCACTTCACTGGTATGTTAATTGCTATCCATTAGTTCAATTAATCCTGTACTATCAGAATTCCAATTAAGTTAAGCACAAGCCTATGAAGTTAAACCGTACCATTATTCTGCCCCTTCTGCTCGCTTCGGCGGCAAGTCTAGCTTCTGAAAAGTCGACTTTTTCTTTCTCTATTGATAACGATGGCATTTTCGGTGTTGACCAAGACTACACCAACGGACTGTTTCTAAGCTATACCACTGGCGCAATAACACCTGATCCGATATTTGCCCCTCTCAGCCTTTCTTTTTGGGGTGGCGCTTCATTAGACAAATTCGAGTTTGTTCTTGGTCACAAGATGTACACACCATCGGATATTGAATCGACAACGCCCATGGTCAATGACAGGCCATATGCAGGCTACTTACACACTGAGTTCAACTATATCAGCCTTCATCCACAACAAGCTCAGCGCTTTAATGTCACTCTGGGTGTAACTGGTGATAAAGCACTCTCTGAAGACGCACAGAAAATCGTCCATTCAATAACAAAATCTGACGAACCCAATGGATGGGCGTATCAGGTTGACGATAGCTTTGCCGCTAGCGTCGGTTACCTAAGCCACTTTAATCTTATACGTCAACGTTTTATCGCTAACACAGACTGGGAAATCAGCAACATCTCAGAAATAAATGCCGGTAATTTCCGTAGCGATATCTCTACAGGTTTAATGTTCCGCTGGGGTTCTGATCTAGCTGGTAACATGGGTGCTGCCAACATCGATAACGAAAACCCGTTCCGCGCTGGTATGCTCGGAGGTTCTCAAAGTGGCTGGTTTATCTTTACCGGTATCGAAGCTCGTTATCGCTTTAACGATATTACAGTCGAAGGTGATCGCTCAGGTGTCAATGACTATGCGGTGAAAAATGGCCAAGACCCAAGCATCTACAATGTAACGTTAGAAAACAATCAAGCAACCGCAGTGGCTGGCTTTGCTTGGTACAATCAAAGCTTTGGCGCGACGTTAACTGCCACAGCTAAAACGCCAGATTATAAAGAAGCACCAGAAAGCGTATATGGCACTGGAGGTTTTGCGTTATACGCTTTCTTTTAAATAACTAGATTGTGAATTTCTGGCAGTCTAGATTCAAGCTGCCAGACCTTTCTTCAACAACACCACTAACACTTTTCAGCTGTTCATTGTTTTGCTCTAGTTCTTTCATCGCAGCAGAGATTTGCGTCATATTGTCGGCCATAGATTGACTGGTTGTCGCTAGCTCTTTGATAGAGGAGAAGATCACTTCCGTTTGATGTGAAGCTTCGTCTGCTTTTTCGGTGATCAGTTTAAGCGCATCCATCGCTTCTTGTCCGCGCTGACGCCCCGCCGACATCGACGTTTCAGATTGACCTATAAACTGAATAACCTCAGCGCTCTCTTTTTTCATTGTGTCGATGGTACCTGAAATTTCTGTTACCGCGTCAACCGTTCGAACGGCTAAGCTACGGACTTCATCCGCAACAACGGCAAAACCCCGCCCTTGCTCACCTGCCCTTGCCGCTTCAATCGCCGCATTAAGAGCAAGCAAATTAGTTTGCTCCGCGATACCGTTGATAATTTCCATCACTGAATCAACCTTCGACGAGGCTTGTTCAAGCAACTGAATGTGGCTAGCAGCAGAGGTTAATATCGTACCGACCTCTTCAAGTGAGCCAATTGCGGCGCCAATTACTTTTGCCCCTTCTTCTGCAGCATGGGTTGAAGAGCGAGAAATCTCTGATACAAACTCTAGTGAATTTGATACTTCTTGAGTCGTTACACTCACCTCTTCTGTTGCCGAAGCTAAAAGTTGGGTTTGCCCTAGCACTTCAGATTGATGATGTACCAACATATCAAGCCCTTGATTTAGCTCTACAGCGTTACCTGATAGCGCTTGACTACTTTCTTGCACTCCTCTGACCAAGCCACCTAGGTTTTCACAACTTTCATTGATACTGTTCGCTAGTTGATTAAACTCATCGTTAGGGTTTTTCGTCATCATCATTCGTTGAGATAGATCCCCATTTGAAAGCCCATGCAACACTTTACGTGTTCTCGCTAAAGATTTAGCCAACGATGTGCTTTGCATTACAAAAATTGCAACAGTAAATACAGCTAACACTACACACGCAACAAGTATCGACCAGAGTGTTTGCTCAGATGTTTTCTCCGCAGATGATTGATACTGAGTAGAAATGCCTTCTAAATCGTTGGTAATAGTGGCGATCAATTGGGTCAGTTGCGACTTTGAGCTTAGTAGCTGCTGCTCAACGGTACCAAGTTGGCGTGAAAGTTCACTCACTCTTACGAACGTGGATTTGTATTGTTCGATCTCTTTTTCATAAAGTTCAAGCATGGCATAAACATTAGACATGCTTTCAAAACTCCCCATGGCGCGATTGAACAGCTTTAGATTCTCTTCATTTGGTTGTAACAAATAATTTTGCTGTGATTTCACCATGGCTTGGAAATCTGAGTTAAGCGTTACCATGCCTGTTTCTTCAATTTTCTTTTCAATGGTATTGGCCAACTGCTTAAGCTCACCCAGTTTTCCTTCGTCAATAGTAAACCCCAGTTCTTGCTTAAGATTCAACCAAGGATTCGCTGCTGACTCAAACACGTTTACATTACGCTTAAGGTTATCTGCTTGGTTAGTCAGGCTTAATTTGATGAGAAACTCCGCGTCCTCGTTAACCGCAGTAACAATCTCCGCGATTTCCTGCTTTGCCTGAGAGACTTGGGTGCCATTCAAATTATCTAAGTTACTACTTAACGTCAGAATCTTGGCCTGAGTCTGGTAAATGGACATAGAGCCCGTAGAGACATCACTACTGAGGTGGTACTGATCGCTCATTTGAGTGAGTCGTGAGGATGTGAATCCTGCTAAAGCAACAAAGCCTAATGCTAAAACAACCAGAAATAGCATGACTTTTTGCTTCTGAGATAATGCAAGCATATCCATAAATAATCCCTTAACATCAGTGGTATGCATTAATACTTGTCTAGCCAGACCTTTTCTTTTTATTATTAATATTCTTATATTTGCAACATTTTTATAACATACATTTTAGCCCAAGTATGTTTTTTTTTCTTATTTAGCAAAATGTTGTGTCTCTGAATATCAAACCCTATTTAAACCCCACTATTTGTAATAAAATAACGCACAAATTACTAAATACGAGATGAGCACATGTCAACAACTGGTCGTATTCATTCTTTCGAGTCCTGTGGGACAGTAGACGGACCTGGTATCCGTTTTATTGTCTTTTTGCAAGGTTGCCTTATGCGCTGTATGTACTGTCATAACCGCGATACATGGGATACTCACGGTGGTAAGGAAGTGACCGTTGAAGAGATTATTAATGAAGCCAAATCCTATCGGCATTTTATGAATGCATCAGGAGGGGGCGTAACCTGCTCCGGTGGTGAAGCAATGCTGCAACCTGAGTTTGTCCGTGATTTTTTCCGCGCTGCACATGCAGAGGGCATTCATACATGCTTAGACACAAACGGCTACATTCGTAAGCACACCGATGTCGTGGATGAAGTGCTTGAAGCAACTGATCTTGTGATGCTTGACCTTAAACATATGCAAGACGAAGTTCACCACGATTTCATCGGTGTATCTAATAAGCGAACACTCGATTTTGCCCGCTACCTGCATAAGATTGGGCAAAAAACTTGGATTCGTTATGTCGTCGTCCCTGGCTACACGGACGATGAAGAAGCCGCACACATGCTTGGCGACTTTATTAAAGACATGGACAATATAGAAAAGATTGAGCTGCTCCCATACCACAAGCTTGGTGCGCATAAATGGGAAGCACTTGGTATCGAATATCCACTTGAAGGGACAAACCCACCTTCAAAGGAAACCATGGACAAAATCGTATCAATTCTTGAGCAGTATCACTCAAACGTTAAATACTGATACCACTTCATCTCTAATTCGTAAAAAATACCAACCGTCTCGGTTGGTATTTTTTTTGAGGTCTAGGTGGAATTAGACGAATTGCTTGCATTCATCGTGGTGACCATTGCGGTGCTCTTTATATGGCGCGATGTCAAACAGGTGTTGCTGCCAAAACTGATACACGAACGTTCATTTCAGAATATTTCCTTCGCGATTATCTTTGCACTGTATGTGCTTTGGTCGGCTGATGTAGGGGTGAAAGAGGGCCTGTCTATCCATTTTCTCGGGATTACTGCTCTGACCTTGATGTACGGCTGGCAGAGCGCGTTTGCTCTTGCCATCGTCATATGTGTCCTTATGGCCCTATTTGGTGAGCTTGCTTTTCAAACCATCCCTGAGTACTTAGTCTTATCCTGCCTGTTTCCCATTGTGGTTAGTTACTCGATATTTTTGGCAAGTTATCGCTACCTACCGAGGAATATTTTTATCTTTATATTCATCGCGGGCTTTCTCAATGGTGGGCTAACGGGCACCCTCCACCTAATCGCTAATTCTGTATATTTGAGTATTGTTACTGAATACGACTGGCAAACGATATTTGATAATTACCTGATATTCACCCCACTCCTCGCTTTTCCTGAAGGACTCCTCAACGGGATGACTGCCGCCGTTTTAGCTGTCTTTAAACCCGAGCTATTAAGGGTGTTTTCTGACCGTGACTACATCTACAATAACTATCATAAATAACAAGCAAAATTGTTGCTGAATCTTTGTGCTTTTCATATTAAATATGTGTTGAGATCATGTTTCACTCAACAAGGAACAGATAACCTAAGCACATTAAAAATGTATTAGATTATTTTAGTGAGGCCACCATGGAAATGACCAACGCTCAACGTTTGATCCTATCTAACCAGTACTACCTGATGTCGCAATTAGATCAAGAAAATGCAGCCAAGTACCAGCGTCTACAGACTATTGTCGAGCGCGGATACGAACTTCAAATGCGAGAACTTAACAAAGATTTTGGTTGTTTAGTTGAAGCTGAGTGTCGCGAAATTATCGACATTATGGAGATGTATCACGCGATGCAAGAATCCAACAAAATGCTTTCTGAACAGGAGCAACAAGATGTTGACCAGCGCCGCTTAACTTTCTTAGGTTTCGATATTGCTTCTGAGGCACAACTTGTAAATTACGTACGCTTCCTAATTGACTCAGAAGGCCTTTACCCACAATTTAGTAAAGGTGAACACCACTTTAATGCGCAAATGCCAATGCTAGACAAGTACCGTCGTATGCTAAACACATGGCGTAACTGCCCGCGTCAGTATCATTTGTGTGCAAATGAACTCAAGCAGATCTTCAATGCCTAGAGCCTAAATGACCAAGAAAAAAGGGACCATTTAGTCCCTTTTTTTTATTTTAATAACAAATAGTTATGATAACTTGAATGTTGCAACTTTAGCACTTAGCTCTTCAGCTTGGCTCTTAACTTGGAACGACTCCTCAGAACTTTGATTTACACCAACAACCAATTGGTCTGCGACATCTTTAATTGACGTAATGTTCTGAGTAATTTCGCTAGTGACGTGAGTTTGCTCTTCCGCAGCGGTAGCAATTTGCGTCGCCATGTCACTGATCAGTGTAACCGCTTGGTTGATTTCACCCAGCGCATTGGCCGCTCTGTCTGCATCTTCTACTGAAAGCCCTGCGAGATCAGCGCTGTTGTGCATAATAGACACCGCCCTACTCGTTGTTTCTTGAAGAACAGCAATCGTGTTTTTAATCTCTTCTGTTGATGAGTGAGTACGTTGAGAAAGTACGCGAACTTCATCTGCAACGACAGCGAAACCTCTACCTTGTTCACCTGCTCTAGCTGCTTCAATTGCTGCATTCAATGCCAGTAAATTTGTTTGCTCTGCAATACCTTGAATCGTAGACAACACGGTTGAAATTTCTTGACCGTGTCGCTCAAGATCACCCACAACATCGCTCGCGCTTTGTAGTTCATTGGCAAGTTTATTTATCGAACCTTTAGTGTTTTCCACTAACTCATGTCCACTTTCAGTACTTACTGTTGAATCTTGAGCGGCTTGCGCCGTTCTCTCGGCATGTGATGCAATTTCTTGCGTCGCACTTGCCAATTCTGTCACTGCGGTAGCAACCATTGTAATCTCTTGTTGTTGATGATGTATCTCATCAACAGAGCTTTGGGCACGACGTGTACTTGATTCAGACTGTTGTGTGAGCTGAGATGATTGCTCGCGGATATGGCCAATTAATTGTTGCAAACTACCAACAAAAGTATTGAAATTGTGTGCAAGTTTGCCAACTTCATCTTGTGACTCCACCTTAATACGCTGAGTCAAATCACCGCTACCATTTGCTATCTGTTCTAACGCTAAGGAAACATTGTTTAGAGGACGGAACAGTATGTTACACAATAGGTTAAACAAAATTGTACAGATTACGACAACAATACCAGTAACAAGGAGTTGCCCCCATACTGCGCTAAATAAAGGTGATACCAAAGAGTCATAATCAACGACAATGACCGTCGTTAGCCCTCTGCCATCAATCGATTTCGCATAAACGACTGACGTTTTACCAAGCACTTCAACATTGATATTGTGCCCTGAAGCTACTGCTTGCTTAATTGAACTCTCATTCAGACCGAGTTCTTGCAGCGACTTGTTGAGCAGCTTGGTGTCTTGATGAGCAAAAACCTTACCTTGATCATTAGCGATAAACATATAACCGTCACCAGGTAGGATAACCTTCTCCATACCACTCAAGATATCAGTAATTTCGACGTCAGCACCGAGTACTACTTGTTGTCCGTGAAGATCTAAAGCCTTCCCTAAAGATACAACATTCGCACCTGTCGCTGCTGCAACCGTAGGGTTATCCATAAACACTTTGCTTGGTTGCTTCACCGCGTTCTTATACCATCCCCACACACGTGGATCATCATTGCCGGAAGGTAGAACGACTCCATTGGCGTTATCTTGCCCGCCATTCGGGTATGCTAGAAACACATTATCGAAACTTGCAGAACTTTTAACTTGTTTGAGGTGTGTAACGATATCTTGCTGCTTGGACTCTTGAGATAGCGAAGTTAGCGCTCTCTCTTTTGATAGAATCCAATCTGATACATATTGGTTATATGATGATGCAGTGCTTTCAAGACGCTGCTCTACTTCAACATTTAGCCTTTCTAGTGAAGCTCGAAACGAAAGTCCTTCAACCAACAGTCCCCCGATGACTATGGCAACACTCGCTGAGATCGCGAGTTTATTTTTCAGTGATAATTTTTTTAGCATTTCCCGTCACTTTTGTTTTATTTATGTGGATACTCTATTTAAATCAACCATATTATATTTCGAGGCAAAAAATAAATCATGATCTAGCTCGTAACTTAACAATTCTATTAGGCATTCATTTACCAGATAAATATCTAATTTTGAACGTTACATTTCAGCGTGGTCTGACAACTAGCTCTCGGTCACAAATTGCAATTAAACACATATTTTTTAAGCAAAATTCTAAAAACCAACTAATCTTAAGTAAGAAAGGATTTGCTTTTCTATGCGGGTTTATTGTCAGTTTGACAGGTTCAGAGGGGAATTCATTATGAGTATTTTCGACCATTTCCAAGCGCGCTACGAAGCCTCAAAGGATGAGGAATTATCAATACAAGATTTTTTAGCGCTTTGTAAAGACGACAAGAGCGCTTACGCCAATGCTGCAGAGCGACTATTGATGGCAATTGGTGAGCCAGAGGTTATTGATACCGCACAAGACCCACAACTGAGTCGTATTTTCTCCAATCGCGTCATCTCTCGTTACGACACATTTAAAGATTTCTATGGTATGGAAGATGCCATCGAGCAAATTGTTTCCTACCTCAAACACGCAGCTCAAGGGCTTGAAGAGCGCAAACAAATTCTGTATTTACTCGGTCCCGTAGGTGGCGGTAAATCATCTTTGGCAGAAAAGCTCAAAGCACTAATGCAACAGGTGCCAGTTTATGTGCTTTCCGCCAATGGCGAACGTAGCCCAGTCAATGACCACCCGTTCTGCTTATTTGATGTCAATGAAGACGGTGATTTACTCAAGCAAGAATACGGGATTGAAAAGCGCTATTTGCGATCGATTATGTCGCCTTGGGCGGCAAAACGCCTCCATGAGTTTGGCGGCGATATCTCTAAATTCAAAGTGGTGAAAGTAAGACCATCTATTCTAGACCAACTTGCGATCGCTAAAACCGAGCCAGGTGATGAAAATAACCAAGATATCTCATCACTCGTAGGTAAAGTGGACATTCGACAACTAGAGCATTTTTCTCAAGACGATCCAGATGCTTATAGCTACTCAGGAGCGCTATGTCGTGCTAACCAGGGCTTGATGGAGTTCGTAGAGATGTTCAAAGCGCCAATCAAAGTGCTTCACCCTCTATTAACTGCAACCCAAGAAGGCAACTACAATGGTACTGAAGGTCTGTCTGCCCTACCATTTGATGGCATGATTCTCGCCCACTCTAACGAATCCGAGTGGCAGACATTCCGTAACAACAAGAACAACGAAGCATTCCTCGACCGTGTTTACATCGTCAAAGTGCCTTACTGTCTGCGTGTAGCAGAAGAAGTCAAAATCTACCAAAAACTGCTCGACCACTCGGAGTTGTCGAAAGCACCGTGCTCACCGAGTACGTTAGAGTTGTTATCGCAATTTAGTATTCTTTCTCGCCTAAAAGAGCCTGAAAACTCATCCATCTTCTCTAAGATGAGAGTGTACGATGGTGAAACATTAAAAGACACAGACCCTAAAGCTAAAAGCTATCAAGAATACCGCGACTTTGCAGGTGTGGATGAAGGTATGTCGGGGTTATCGACACGTTTCGCATTTAAGATCTTATCGCGCGTGTTTAACTTCGATCAAACAGAGGTCGCAGCTAACCCCGTTCATCTTTTTTATGTCATTGAACAACAAATTGAACGTGAACAGTTCCCGCAAGAAACCGCTGAGAAGTATCTCGAATTCTTAAAAGGTTACTTAGTACCACGTTATGTCGAGTTTATTGGCAAAGAAATTCAAACCGCATACCTAGAGTCTTACTCAGAATACGGTCAGAATATTTTTGACCGCTACGTCACTTATGCAGATTTCTGGATTCAGGATCAAGAGTATCGCGATCCAGAAACAGGTCAGCTATTTGACCGCTCTGCGTTAAACAACGAACTAGAAAAAATCGAAAAAACAGCCGGTATAAGCAACCCGAAAGATTTCCGCAACGAAATCGTCAACTTTGTGCTTCGTGCTCGTGCCAACAACAACGGGACTAACCCAGTTTGGACAAGTTACGAGAAACTGCGCACTGTGATTGAGAAAAAAATGTTCTCGAATACAGAAGAGTTGCTGCCAGTTATCTCCTTCAACACTAAGACCTCTTCTGAAGATCAGAAGAAACACGACGATTTCGTCGCTCGTATGATGGAAAAAGGCTATACAGAGAAACAAGTCCGCTTGCTATCTGAATGGTATCTACGCGTACGTAAATCTTCGTAATAGCAGTGTTTTAGCCCATGAAATCCCTACCAGAGGTTAACGCTCTGGTAGGAGATTGGATATATAAGTGTCTGTCGACATTTAAAGGCAGGTACGTAAGAGATAAGGGGTGACTCATGGCGCAATTTATTGACCGACGACTGAACGGCAAAAATAAAAGTGCGGTTAACCGCCAGCGCTTTTTACGCCGCCATAAAGAACAGATTAAAGAATCTGTGGCGGATGCGGTAAATCGCCGTTCAATCACCAACACTGAAACTGGTGAAGACGTTGCAATTCCGCATAAAGACATCAAAGAGCCAGTCTTTCATCAAGGCAAAGGCGGCCTGAAAGAACGTGTCCATCCGGGCAATGACCAATTCATTACCGGTGATAAAATCGAACGACCTAAAGGTGGAGGTCAAGGCGGTGGTTCTGGTGAAGGCGAGGCCAGCGCAGACGGTGAAGGCCAAGACGATTTTGTATTCCAGATTTCTAAAGATGAATACCTCGATATTCTGTTTGAAGATCTGGAGTTACCGAACTTAGAAAAGAATCAAATAGCCAAAATCACTGAGTGGAAAACTCATCGTGCGGGTTATCAAACCGCTGGGGTTCCCGCTAATATTGCGATCGTAAAGTCGCTTCAGCAATCACTCGCACGCCGAACAGCAATGACAGCAGGTAAAAAGCGCATGCTTCGCAAACTTGAAGAAGAACTCGATTGCGTAAAAATGTCTGAACCTGCACAAATGCTTGAGGAGAAGCGGCTGCAAGAAGAGATCAAAGCTCTACGTCGCAAGCTTGATGCGGTGCCATTTATCGACACCTTTGATTTACGTTTCAAAAACTACGAACGCCGCCCAGTTCCATCAAGCCAAGCCGTGATGTTCTGTTTAATGGATGTTTCTGGCTCAATGGATCAAGCAACTAAAGACATCGCAAAACGTTTTTATGTTCTGCTCTACTTGTTCTTAACCCGCACCTACGAAAATGTAGAAGTGGTGTTTATCCGTCACCATACTCAAGCTAAAGAAGTCGATGAGCATGAGTTTTTCTATTCTCAAGAAACCGGGGGGACCATAGTTTCAAGTGCTCTAAAACTGATGAACGAAATTGTAGCCGATCGCTACCCCGTTGGGGAGTGGAACATCTATGCTGCTCAAGCTTCAGATGGCGACAACTGGGCAGATGATTCTCCACGTTGCCGCGAGCTACTAACAAAAAACCTATTGCCAAACTGCCAATACTATTCATACATCGAAATCACTCGCCGCTCTCATCAAACATTGTGGCACGAGTACGAAAAGCTTGAGGGTGCCTTCCCCAACTTTGCGATGAAAAACATTCGTAACGTTGAGGATATTTTCCCTGTATTTAGAGAGCTTTTCAAAAAAGAGACTGCTTAGGGAGGCCGTATGACAACAAAAACGAAAAAGCCAGCAAAAAGCAAGGCACTGCCAGATGGCCCAGATTGGACATTTGATCTCTTGGACCGCTACCACACAGAAATTAAACGTGTTGCTGACCACTACAAGCTCGACGCTTACCCGAACCAAATCGAGGTTATTACCTCAGAGCAAATGATGGATGCTTACTCTAGTATCGGGATGCCTATCAACTACAACCACTGGTCTTTTGGCAAAAAGTTTATCCAAACAGAACAAGGGTATAAACATGGGCAAATGGGGCTGGCCTATGAGATAGTGATCAATTCTAACCCTTGTATCGCCTATCTTATGGAAGAGAACACCGTTACCATGCAAGCGTTAGTCATGGCGCACGCTTGCTACGGTCACAACTCATTTTTCAAAGGCAATTATTTATTCCAAACATGGACTGACGCCAGTTCAATTATCGATTACCTTCTATTTGCCAAAAACTACATGGCGGAATGTGAGCAAAAATATGGAGTTCAAGAGGTCGAAAATCTCCTCGATTCATGCCATGCCTTGATGAATTTTGGCGTAGATCGCTACAAGCGCCCAGAGAAAATTTCTATTGCAGAGGAGAAATCTCGTCAAGAGGAACGTGAAGCATACCTGCAATCTCAGGTTAATGATTTATGGCGTACAGTTCCAAAATCGAAGGTTGAACCTGAAAGTGAGAAAATCCGTTTCCCTACAGAACCACAGGAAAACATCCTCTATTTCATTGAGAAACATGCACCATTGCTTGAGTCTTGGCAGCGTGAAATCGTCCGTATCGTGCGTAAAATTAGCCAGTACTTCTACCCACAAAAGCAAACTCAGGTTATGAATGAAGGATGGGCGACCTTTTGGCACTATACTATTCTCAATCATCTATACGATGAGGGTCTAGTAACTGACAGGTTTATTCTTGAGTTCTTACATAGCCATACCGGTGTTGTCGCGCAGCCATCATATAACAGCCCATATTTTAGTGGCATCAACCCTTATGCACTTGGCTTTGCGATGTTCCGCGACATTCGTAGAATTTGTGAAGAGCCTACCGATGAAGACCGAGAATGGTTCCCGGACCTTGCAGGTACAGATTGGCTGGAAGCTGTGCATTTCGCTATGCAAAACTTCAAAGATGAGAGCTTCATTAGCCAGTATTTGTCACCAAAGCTAATGCGTGACTTTAAGCTGTTCGCCATCGTCGATGACGACCGTAAAAACTATATTGAGGTTAGCGCGATTCATGATGAAACAGGTTATCGAGCAATCAGGGAAAAGCTAGCGGCTCAATACAACCTGAGTAATCTAGAGCCAAATATCCAGGTGTTTAATGTCGATGTACGTGGTGATCGTTCGATGACTTTACAATATATTCCACATGATAGAATCCCGCTCGACGACGGCTATGATGAGGTTCTTAAACACCTTTATCGACTTTGGGGGTTTGACGTTATCCTTGAAGAGGTAAAAGATAGCGGACGAAGAGAAATCCTTGGAACCTGCCCAAAGCGTAACGACTATGATGGGAAAATCTAAAGCTTAATTGAAACAAAAAGGCCCGTTCTGGGCCTTTTTGCTATCAAACTATAGCTTAGCAATAATACCACGAACGACTTCTAAGTCTTCTGGTGTATCAACACCTGCTGCTGGCGCTTCTTTTGCCACTTCAACATGGATTTTTTCACCATACCAAAGCACACGTAGCTGCTCCAAGCACTCAATCTTTTCTAGAGCGGTCGGCTCCCAATTGATGTAAGTATTGATAAACCCAGCACGGTAAGCATAGATACCGATATGACGCATTAATGGCTGCTTGATGACTGGCTCTTTATTGGCAAAGTTGTCTCTGTCCCAAGGAATAGTCGCACGACTGAAGTACATCGCATAACCATCTTTATCCGTTAGAACCTTAACTGCATTGGGGTTAAATACTTCCGCCTCTTCGAGGATTTCTACCGCGAGTGTCGACATTGGTGCCTTGCTGTTGGCCAAGTTTTCAGCAACTTGAGCGATGATTGACGGTGGAATCAGCGGCTCATCACCCTGAACATTGACGATTACATGGTCATCAGCAATTGCCATTTTTTCAACCACTTCAGCAAGGCGCTCAGTGCCTGATTCGTGATCTGGAGAGGTCATGCAGACTTCACCACCAAATGACTTAACCGCTTTTTCAACCCGGCTATCATCAGTTGCTACAATTACCTTGTCAGCCCCCGCTTGAATCGCTTGCTCGTAGACCCACTGAATCATAGGTTTGCCGCAGATATCCGCCAACGGTTTGCCTGGCAAGCGCGTCGATTGGTATCGAGCTGGAATGACAACTGTGAAAGACATTATCTGCCCTCGTCCATACTAACTTTACGCGCCTCTGGTTCGAGAAGCATAGGAATCCCTTCTTTGATTGGATAAGCAAGGCGGTCTAGCTTACATACCAGTTCCTGCTTCTCTTTATCAAAAGTTAGTTTTCCTTTACATACTGGACATGCAACAATCTCAAGCAGACGATGATCCATACTGTTCCTTAACCTCTTTAATCTTATTAATAATGCACGCTTTGTCGGTGTCTTTGAATTCCGCGCTAACGGGTAAGTACCACCAATTTTTTTTGGCATAATGCGCGCACTTTACTGCGTCTTTTTCAGTCATGATTAGATGGTCACCTTTAGCGGCTAACTGTTCTAATTCAGACAGTTCAAAATCTTTATGATCTGCAAAGCCCTGCTGAAAAGTTGGCTTTGCTCCTAATTGTTCTAGTGTTTTAAAAAATCTCGGTGGATGCCCTATTCCAGCCATAGCAATCAAGCTTCCTTTTAACTCTGAGACATCCATTCGTTGATTCGTTTTCAAATTCACAGCTTGGGTCGGTTTCAGAGCCATCGGAGCTTCATTTCTCCGTGCATTGCCGCCATTGGTTATAATGAAGTCGACCTCTTCCAGCCGCGCTGTTGATTCACGTAACGGGCCCAGAGGAATAAGCGATTCATTGCCAAAACGCCTTGCCCCATCAACAACCACAATCTCTATATCACGTTGTAATGCATAATGCTGAAGGCCATCGTCGGTTATAATCACATTGACGCCAAGAGGCAGTAGCGCCTGCACAGCGGTACTTCTAGTTGGAGATACCGCAACAGGTGCACCTGTGCGTTTATAAATCAACTTAGGCTCATCACCACAATGTTTGGTAGAGGTTTCACTGTCCACGATCAGCGGATATACAGGAGCCTTGGCGCCATATCCACGCGAGACCACCCCAGGTTTATAGCCCAGAGCTTGAAGTTGCTCGACTAACCAGATCACTACGGGGGTTTTACCGTTACCACCCGCAGTGATATTACCGACAACAATTACCGGCACTGGAGCACGATAACTCGCTCTTTTCCCTGCTTGATACTTGCTACGTCGTGAACGACTAATCAAACCAAACAAAACACTCAATGGCCACAATAACGGCCACAACAAATATTTTAGTGGGTGATTCTCAAACCAGATCTTTTCAATCAAATTTAAGCACCGAATTGAATACGATGAAGTTGAGCGTATGCACCGTCTTTCTCAATTAAGGCACTGTGATTACCACGTTCAACAATCTCGCCTTCATCAACCACCAAAATCTCATCTGCGTTTTCAATGGTAGACAAACGGTGAGCAATAACCAGTACAGTTTTATTTTTCTGCAATTCATCCAAGGCCGACTGAATCGCTTTTTCTGACTCGGTATCGAGCGCAGATGTCGCCTCATCTAGAATCAATACTGGAGCATCGCGCAGAAGTGCACGCGCAATCGCAATACGCTGACGCTGACCACCAGATAAACTCGCGCCATTTTCACCGATGACCGTATCCAGTCCTTTATCCATATTGTCGATAAAGTCCATCGCATACGCTAGTCGAGCTGCTTCTTCAACTTGCTCTCGGCTGTACTTCTCAGTTGCAGCATAAGCAATATTGTTAGCGATAGTATCGTTGAATAGGTGAACATTTTGCGAAACCAAAGCAAAGTGTGAACGCAGGTTGCTTAGAGTGTAATCACGGATATCATGTTCATCTAAGCAAATATTACCTGCGTCTACGTCATAGAAACGCGTGAATAGATTGGCAATAGTGCTTTTACCGGATCCTGAGCGTCCGACGAGCGCAACTGTCTTTCCTTTCGGGAGCTTAAAGCTAACATCGCTTAGTGCTGGTTTTTCTTTGCCTTCATAGGTAAATGTCACGCCTTTCACTTCAATGTTACCGCGTACTTTATCCGCTTGATATTTACCATTGTCCTGCTCTGTTTCAAGATCCATCAAAGCAAACAAAGTTTGGCTTGCGGCCATACCGCGCTGAAAATCAGAGGTTACATTGGTCAACGCTTTAAGCGGTCGCATTAGAGCAAACATGGCAGAAAACACGACAGTAAACGTACCTGGAGTCAACTCTGTGCGGATTGAATCGACACTCGCTAAAAACAGAACAACAACCAAAGCGATAGACGCGATCACTTGAATCACTGGGTTGGCAATCGCTTGAGCCGCCACCATTTTCATCGATTGCTGACGCATCTGATTGCTAACAGAATCAAAACGCTCGCTTTCGACATGCTGTCCACCGTAGCTCAAAACCACTTTATGGCCTTTTAGCATCTGCTCCGCGGACGAGGTGACATGCCCCATAGTTTCCTGCATATTTTTGGAGATTTTACGGAAGCGTTTCGAAACAAATCCAATTCCCCATGCCACGATTGGAGCAACAACAATCAATACCAATGATAACTGCCAACTGTTCCAGAACATAAGGATAAGTAAGCCAATAATACTGGCACCCTCACGCACAATACTCACCAATGCTCGACTCGTTGCCCCCGCAACTTGTTCAGAGTCATAAGTAATGCGAGATAGCAGACCACCGGCGGATTCTTTATCAAAGTAAGAGACTGGCATATGCATAAATTGGTTAAAGATAGAGCGTCGCATCTCCATAACCACATTGCCAGAAACCCAGCTTAAACAGTATGTTGAAACGAACCCACTCAGGCCTCGCACCACCATCATGCCGAAAATAATAAAAGGCAGGATTCTTAGAAAGTTAGATTCTGCATCGCCAAAGCCTTCATCTAGCAAGGGTTTGACCAATGACATCATATAAGTATCAGCAGCAGCATTAATAATAAGAGCTACAACAGCAACAGTTAGACCTGCTTTGTACTGTCGAATATAAATCCACAGGCGTTGAAAGGTTTGCCACGTGGTTTCGTCTTGATTCAGAGACATAGAATTGCTTATTTTTCTTTTACAGTATTGTGGCTATTCTACTCCGTTCCGTAGCATCTGCCTATACCAAGTCTTACCTTTGATCTCCCTTAGCGCTGTTACCTGATATCTACGCGGATAAATATCGAACACAATTTGACCATACTGCCCTGTATCCATCCATTTTGCCCCTGTTTTTTGGTAGTTCGTTACCACATTTTCATCGGGCAACTGCCACCGTCCTCCTTTAGCCAGTGAAGCAACTGCGACTTCAGGGTTCACCGCCTTAACAAAAGCAGGAACGGATGAAGTTTTACTACCATGATGAGGGACGATTAGAATATCTGAATCCAATTTTTGACCATCTCGTACCAAAATCCATTCCGCGATGGCTTCGATGTCTCCCGCTAGCAAGAGTGTTGTCGGGCTAGCTTTATGCACGAGTTTGAAAACGCAAGAATGAGGGTTGTAAGCTCTCGCCGCTGTTGTGGGAGGCCAAAGCGCTTCTATAGTAATTCCATCCCATTGCCAAGAGCGCCCTTTGATACAAGGTGTCAACGAATAGCCAGTCTGGCTAGTTAACGTTACCTTGGGAGCCCACCTTTCTTTTAACGCCTCAACACCACCTGCATGGTCATTATCAAAATGACTGATTGCTAGGTAATCTAAATCACTAATGCCGCGTGCAATCATCGTTGGAGTAATGATCTGCTCAGCGATACTCGAAGTTGGCCAAGCTGCACCTGTATCATAGATAAATGCCCTGTCATCTTGCTGAACAATCACCGACAAGCCATGACCGACATCTAGCACTGTAATTCGCCATAAAGGCGGCTCTCGCCAAGTGATTAGGCTAAGGCTTGCGCAGTAAGCGATCAGGCAAACATACTGCTTGGCGACCATTCGACACATGGTTATCACTGCCGTACTTGTGACAAGCCACAATAGCGACTGATTCGACATATCAAACCAAGTCCAATGGGAATACTCCATCGCCCAATTTACAGGCTTGAGGCTATACTCAAGGACCCACCAAGGTAACTCAATCCAAGGAGCGAGTAATTGACATATAAATGAGAGGAAAACCAGTGGGATAACCACCAAAGTAAACCAAGGCACAAAGATCAGGTTGTAAACAACAGCACCAAAGCTCAGACCATGAAAAAGGTAAATGACGAGTGGCATCATCACAACCACAAGAAAGAGTTGGGCTTCTATTGTTTGCCCAAACAATGTCGCGCGTGATTTGCTTTTAGTTTGATACAGGAAGATTATCCCGACCGCACTCATCGACATCCACAAGCTGGGAGACACGACAGAAAAAGGGGCCAGAGTAAGAAGTGCACATAGCACCAATAGCCACTTAAGTGAGTTGGGAACACGACCTGAAAGTTGAGTAAACACGCACACTAGAAAGCACATGATAACAGCGCGCTGCGTTGGAATGGAAAAACCAGCCAACCACGCATAACTAAAAGCGACAACTAACCCCACCAGCATTGGTGCATGTAAAAATAATGAATGAACCCGAAGTAATGTAAAACCTAACAACCAACCAATCCCAAATGCGATCCCCACATGCAGGCCCGAGATGGCGACAAGATGGCTTAAGCCACTTTGTTTTAACTTCAGCCAACTTTGTGCAGAAATCCCTTCTCGCACTCCGAACATAAGCGCTAAAACCATCGCTTGGTGCTCGAGTTGATGCGTTTTGTCTCTAACCGAATCGATCAACTGTGCTCGCACCGAGTGCTGGCTGACGATGAAGAAACTTCTCTTGCGATCCATTGTTCCAGATCCTGTAATACCTTGGGTTAACGCGTACTGTTCAGCGTCGAACCCGGTACTATTCATCAGTCCATAGATAGGTTTTACTCGTACTCTCGCTGATATTCGCTCACCAAGCTTCAACAATACTGGACTGCTTAAGCGGATTTTAGGTTGGTTAATCTTGGTTAAGGCTTCGCCATTGATTGATCTAACTACAACAATCCCTTGAAAGCCGAAATTTATTGGCTTAAAAAGGCTGTCAACGTCAGCGATTATGGTAATATCCTGACCAGCTTGAAAAAGTGTTTCTGTTTGATATCGCAATACGTTGCCGTGCATCAGGATGACAACATACGCTAAAGCCAGTCCCAGAAAACCCCTCGCTTTTCTATACTTGGTTGAAACAACCAATATAGCTAAAGCAATTAGCAGGTGTTCAATATTCGGCAATAATGGCCAATATGGACTGGTTGTGATCAACAAAGAGAATGAAATTAGCGTCCAGTAATATAAGTAGAGAGTCATTTCCCTATGCCAAGAAAATTTATTAAACGCTTTATGCCTGACCACGAAGTAATTAAGCGTCAAAAGGCACTAAAGATTTTTGGCAATGTGCTATACAACCCAAACCTATGGTGTCTTAATCGCCGTTCAGCCTCAGGCGCGTTCGCTGTTGGTTTATTTATGGCTTTCGTCCCGCTCCCAAGCCAGATGATTATGTCTGCTGGCTTGGCTATCGCGTGTGGTGTAAATCTGCCTCTTTCAGTCGCATTGGTATGGGTTAGTAACCCTGTCACTATGCCCGTTTTGTTCTACTTCGCTTATAAAGTCGGAGCTTGGGCAATGCATGTCCCACCACAACACTTCCACTTTGAGCTTTCTTGGGAATTTATTCTCCACCAGATGAGTACAATTGGTCCCCCATTTCTGCTTGGCTGCCTTATCTGTGGCATCTTGTCTGCAATGCTGGGCTATTTTGGAATCAGGGCACTATGGCGCTATTCAGTGGTACGAAGCTGGCAACAAAGAAAAATCAGAATAGGCAATTTGCTGAAGAAGTAAATCGTTGTTATTAAACATACAGCCCGCAACGAACAAACTTGAAACTGACTGAAAACAAAGAATGAAAAAAGGACCGGATGGTCCTTTTTTTTTTTGGGGGGGGGGGGGGGGGGTTTTGATTTCTTATCCATAATAATCAGATTGTTACGTTCAAACAAACAAATATGATATGATTTTGACTTTAAAATTAGTTCATTGATACTCAAATCAAATTGTACTTTGATTGTATCTTTCAAACGTTTAAGTTCGGCTTCATAAGTC
>NZ_LBLS01000019.1:0-243241 GCF_001188205.1 Vibrio sp. VPAP30 | reverse complement strand
TACCTTTCGTTCTCAGTGAGGTGCGTGTATCTCATGTTTTTTACTTCTTGGCGGGAGCAAACTTCATGATTATCGCATCTCACTGTTTTTATGTTCAGAGGTGTCGCACTTCGTACTTGAATCCAAGCAAGGTAACAGTAGTCGTAAAAAAGATTCGCGCATTATACACAGGGAAAGCAAAACTCTAAAAAAGAAAGCTCTTGCTAATTCATACGGAATGAAACGTGTATCAGAGCTAGAAACTGAAGGTGTGCTAAACAAATTGAAGTCAGTATCCCTTGGAGTTCTTCCTGACCTCTACATGCATGACAGAGATTGATGGAACAACACAGGACGTACCAAACGTTATGTTATTAAATTTCTTAGAGATTGTGACATCGCAAACATCGAGTCCAATTCATTACAAACAAGTGACTTGATAGAGCACTGTAGAATAAGGCGTGCTGCAGGAGCTGGCCTCTCAACTATCTATCATGATATTGCGTACTTAAGAGCAGTGATGAAAAAAGCAAAACCTGTATTCAACATTGCGCCAAACTTTCAGATCTTTGATGAAGCCGTACCCGTACTAACAGAAATGCAACTGGTCGGTAAAAGCCAACAACGTACACGTCGCCCTACATCAGAAGAACTAAATAGGTTACGAACTGGGCTTCTAAAAAGGGAAAGCTTTCGGCCTAATGGCCCTACCCGTATTCCATTTATTGATATCCTAGATTTTAGCATCCTAACTTGTATGCGAATTGGTGAAGTCTGCTCAATAAGGTGGGAAGATTTAGATCAAGGAAACAAAATTGTAATAGTAAGAGATAGAAGAGACCCTCGGAAAAAAATCTGGTAATCATATGCTCGTTCCACTGCTCGGAGATTCTTTTGATATAGCAGTGCGGCAACCGATGAAAGGAAAACGAATCTTTCCTTACAATTCTCGAAGTGTCACTGCTGGCTTTCAAAGGGTTCGAAATGAGCTTTGCATCGAAAACTTACGCTATCATGATTTGAGGCGTGAAGGAGCAAGCCGATTTTTTGAAAAAGGATATTCAATTGAAGAGGTAGCACAAGTAACCGGTCACAAAAACCTAAATGTATTGTGGCAAGTTTATACTCAATTATTTCCTCACTCATTGCATAAGAAAACGCTCTAAACTTTTGAAATGATTACTTGAGATTGAATCGATTTCTCTCTAGGATTCGTGTCTCGTGACTTCCCCCTAAGCTAAAACTTAAAAATAGTGTTATATAATTGGCTATGGAATATAGATTACTAGCGAAGCTTTTTAGTAGCTCAGAACTCAAAAAAATCGCAGCAGGAGACCTCAAGATCTTCAACCGCGTGGGGGAAGTGTTCTCTGAATTTGACTCAGCTAGTTCTATCCCAGAGTTTTATGACACAGCATATAGGCTTTTATTAAAGCACTATCGCAACGAATATGTTGTTAAAAATGAGATTGCAAACAAGATACTTCTTGGTCGCCACTCAATGAAAACAACAGCAATGATGAGTGAACTTAGGACAGGAAAGAATATAGCTGACTGCGTAATTCTTAACGGTCATTCTACTTGCTATGAAATCAAGACAGAATTTGATTCTCTTGTGAGATTTCACGATCAGCTTAGCTCCTATTTGAAAGCGTATGACAAGACTTATATCGTCACTCATGCTAACCATTTAGAAGAAGTGTTGGCATTACATGCTCAAATCCCTCGCTTTGGAGTTATTGAGCTAACAAAGCGGAATAGTTTGAAACCGATAATCACAGCTCCAATTAGTGGTGACTTCGACCAAGAAATTACATTTGATACACTCCGCAAACCGGAATATGTACATATTGCAGAGAAAATAGCTGGCAAACTTCCAGAGATGCCTAATTCTCAAGTCTATGAGCACTGTAAAGAAGTGTATCAGTCTCTCAGCCCTGAAACAGCGAATGATCTTTTTAAGGAAAGCTTAAAGCTCTTTCGTGCCAACGATCACAAATTCATCAACTCACTCCCTAAATCCCTAAAAAACATAGGTATTAGCTACCAATTTAGCAGACAGGAAAAAAACAATCTCTTATGCTCGCTGATGAATAACACATCTATATGCTAGGAGTTAAATATGTATTTTCCATTTTTGAGAGGAAAGAAACACGAACTTTCAGCTCTCAGAAAAACAGCGTCGCGACTCAACCCAGAGAAATTTCGTCCAATTATTGAGCCTGTAAAACGCAATACCAACACACTCGTCAGAACTGTTAATGAGTTGAACAGCAATCAACAGACTCCAGTAGTTATTATAAACCCTCTTGAAGGAGAGCTAAGAGGTAACACTACAGACATTTTTACCACTCTCCAGAATGAGTCGCTGAATTTTATTCCATGTATTGCATTTAGCCACCAGAACATTCAAACGGCTGTGCAATTGGCTCATCAGCTCGCTACTGACGATGTTGTTTACGCTACCTACTTCAAAGATGAACCAACTGTAGATGTATCTCAGATTACTCAAAATGCATACATAAACTCAGTACGGTCAACTGACAACTCAACAGAACACTTCATTTCTGGCCTGCCTAACCTGGTAAAAATTAAGGACTGTTTCCAGCCACAAGAACGAAATGCAGACTATCCAACACAACCATATGTGTACACTGACGCTCATTTGACCTATAGAAATTTACCCAATGCAGTAGGTTTTGGTGATTACCAAATTGTGGGCGAACCGTTCTCAGACACTGGGGGACCAGCGCGCGCGGTTGCGCTCCATATCACCTACTTCAATTCAAACCACAACCACTTCATGTTCATTAAGCATTGCGTATCTACAATAGATAGTGGAACTACTGGTAACACTGCCGCTAAATTTATAGAAGCCCTTGGTCTTCTGGTACAATTCGCCGCAAGTACTCCAGATGTTGACCAAACTACAGTAGGGTTTGAAGAGTTTTTGAGCCTTCACCAAAGAAGACATTACCCTAACCTTGGACCAGCTAAAGAAAACTCAATAATGCACCATATCGAGACCATAGCTAAGAACATTTAACTACCTAAAGGCTGAGTCATATCAGAGTCAGCCTTAACCTAGCCTTCCTAGTCACCTTACCTTAACAACCCTTTTATTTTTGATCGTGTAGCCTTTTTTGAGTCGCCCATTAGGCTTACGCCCTTTGCATTTACAGCACTTGCTTGCGCTTGCGTCGTCTAGCCATGACCATCTTCCAGTTTTCGGATCCGTTGTTCCTGGTCTTGTTGGACTTTCTTAATCCAATTGATGTCCGTTTTCAGCGCCGCAATCGTACCGGCACTCGAGACCAGACCTGTCACTAGGGAAATGACCAGTGCTTCCACTAACCCCATTATTTCCCCCTAAATCTGAATGAAAAAAACTCCAGCAGGTAGCGCACCATAGAGCGAAAGCCAAAGGTATCAATGACTACCGCCCCGACGATGTACCAATAGTATTCCGGCACGAACTCGAGCGCTTTGAATCCATCCTGGACGTAACCGGCATAGTCAGGAATGAAAGACAAGATTATCGGGATGAACACCACCAACATAATGAACTCGTCTTTTAGGCCTCGCTCTCGAATCGAGACTTCGTCCAGGTTCGCTGCCTTTTCATCGCCAGATTGAATAAAGCACCAATCATGGATACACCGCTCTATCGAGTTCGATATGAGGGCCATCTTTGAAAGACGTCCAGTCCCCACCCCATTTAATGGGTGTACCCAACTCCCTCGCCGCTTGCTTGAACGCCCAACTGACTTGTTCGTAGTAACTAAAGCCCCAAGTCACCTGCCGTCTTCGTCATACACCACGTAATCAATCGCGTGACCGGTTTGATGACGGCTAATCCGCGAGTAGCCATCGAGTTGGCTGGCCTTTTGTCGAAACAGCTCATACTGCTCTTCTGCAGAGCGTTTTCCCGAGGTGATACCAAAATCAAAGGGACTGAGCTCAAGCGCGCGGCGCACCACATTTTTCAAATCGTGATGCACACCAATCAGTTTGGTTTCACTGCGCACTGAAAGCGCAAAGCCGCTGCAATTCTTACTAAGAATAATACAAGCCACAAGTGACAACCTAACCTATGAGTCTTGGCACATAAAAAAGAACGATATAGAATACAAAGACTTCCAGGTAATTGGGGAAGTAGTTTGGTCAGGACAAAGGATTTGAAGTAATTGTTGAGTTTAAAAATACTTATATACAAGTGGTGGTTGTTTATAAGACGAGTATTTAGGGAGTTCAGTTACTCTCCAAGAGTAGAATCTTTTGTTAGAGGGATGTTCACAACATTCTATTCAATGCTATTGGTTGGGGGGATGTTTTATATTTTACACCTCGATCAGCAAGCAGGTACAAAATGGAATTCAATGCTCTCTTGGAACTCAGACTGCCACTATACGAGTCTGGAAAACATAACGGCCCCCATAACGAAAGAGCTAAGAGAGATAAGGTGTTTGTTAAAAAAAGTTACAGATAAGGAGGAAAAACGTTCTTCTTCTCTTATCTCGTCAATTCCTTATCTATTTCCATTTGTCATGTTGCTCATTGCAAGTATTGCCTTAACCTACAACGTCGGAATGAAACTAAGTGAGCTAAGGCGATACGTGACGTATCAGATCAAAATAAAGAAGCTCAATGGACAGGAAAAATGGAAACTGGAGCTCTGCAATGAAGGTATGCAGAATGAACACTTTTACGAAATCTGGTTCCTTGACCTTACATTCAAAACAACATTACAGAACGTCATTTTTGGGAAAAGAGGAAAACTTCCACATAAAACGCTAGTGACTGGAAAACATGGAGTTTTGAACTGCTTTGAACCAGTTAGCTATGAGTTGACTGCGAAACAGATAAAAGCGATCGAATCGAACAATAAACATACATACGTAGTTATAACAAATCCTAGAGGTAAGATTTTCGCCATCGGTAAAAAAGCAAAACGAAGAGGTCTTCTCTTATAATTCAGCTTTATAGAACATAGCTCAAATGCTCCCTTTACTTACTAAAAAACCACCATCTGGTGGTTTTTCTATATGTTAGGTTTATTTCACTCTAGCTATTATTGGGGATACCAGTCCTGCTCTTCAATAACATACCGAAGACTAAATGGTTCACTAAAGCGCTTCTGCAAGTCCATGAGTTTGACCATATCAATATTTTTCATTCTTTCAGCAGCCTGCTCTTCAAGTGGTATTAGATCGACAGCATGTCTTTCATACACCTCTTTTGCATTTTCCTCATCAATAGCTTCCAGTAAAGCGTCAGTTTCGGCTTTAGAACACTGCCTATCGTTGTAGTTCGCTAGATAGCCTGCCACATTCTTTTGATCTTCAAGCGATAACGATTCAAACCAATCTGATTTGGGAAAAGGCACTTCATTACTGCGGGCTAAATCCACACAAAAGTCGATACGATCTAGCCATTGTTTTTCCAGTTGATCGATACTGGCTTGGCTAGAAGCGCAACCAGACAATAACGTGATAGCGATTAAGACTTTACTTCGATAGTTCAACGACACACCCCCAAAATTTTTGCTCTTCCCCATTAGTAAAGATTTCGCGCTCCATAGCGATTTTTAAAATTGCACTTCGAGTATATGAAGACGACCCTAGCATGGCCTTACCAAAGGTATTCCAGTCATTTTCCCGGATAGTAATCATCGTTTCAAATGGACTTTTGGTCACACTTGGCGTCCCAAAAATAAAGTAAAACGGCGTAGCTGCTAGGACTCCTGACAAAAGATTACCGGACTCCATGATGGATTTTATATCCGCTACATCTCTTTTACTTCTTTTACTGAGCTGCATGTTTCTTATTTCACAAACGCCAATACTCGCCATCACTGATACCATTCTAGTTGCATAAAATCTTGTGCTGGTTATACCGTTAGAGATCAACTCTGTCATCCGTCAAACCGTGACGATCAGCCAATAAATGTGACAACTTGCAAATTGACTATCAGAAACCTCAAAGTCACTAACGAAAATCAGAGCAAGTATTAATATGGTATTAAGCGTGGGAGTATTAAAAAAGTACGTATGGAGGGCTTGCGAGTTTAGGTATAGCTTAAAAGTGAGTCCAATCGAGCATACTCTGTTCGAGACTATATGGGGAAATACTTCTCCACATCTGAATTCCCCAACCTTTCAGACTCTTGCTGGTGGAAGATACTTTCTAACTCTAAGTCATGTAAATGAGCATGAACGATTTCTCGACATGGAAGCGCTACCGTAAACTTTTTCCATTGCTCTTCTTTCGTAAACAAACGTTCATCGCTCTCCATAAATGCTTCTACATCTTCAGCAGACACACCTTTTGTAGTCATTGCTCTTTTAAACTTTTCTTTTTCTTTCTCTACCAATAGCTCCACGACAGGTGTGTAATCAGTAACCTTTGAAAAAGCTCTAGTATCTTTACATCGATACCCACTCACCACTGGTAAAATGTAAATATCATTGTGAGGCTTAACAGGGATAAACAACGGGTAACCAATAAATACTTTATTATCAGACATCGTAAAAAGTATAGGTAGGCGATGCTCTAGGGACATAGCCAATAGGCGACTTAACTCCGTGCTTTCTGAGTCTTTCAAATAGGATTTAGAAATACTTTCTCTTCGTTTTTCAAGAAAACGTTCAAAGGGCTCTAGAATGAGTAATTTGATCGGCCGCTTAACTAAGATGAAAAAAATAAACCTCAGAACCCCAGGCTCAGAACGCCTTCTCCACCGACTCGTTGGCGTGCCAAAAAGGTATGTAATATTGGGCAACAAGGCCCCAAGTGCAACACTCAGCATCGAAATATCAATCAGTGCAACTTGATCTTGCTTTACATCATCCTTAAAGAAAACATCCGTTAGAATCCAACGCCCTAAATCGAACGTTACTCCTAAATACAGGCCAGCACGATAAAGAAAAAAGTAAATGAGAGCTGAAATAGAAAAGAGCACAATACCAACAGCCGAGGCCACGAAAAAGGTATGATATCCATTACTTCGGTTTAAGCTATGAAGGGTGCCATGATACTGGCGAAGAAATGCATAGCCAGCTATACCAAAAACAAAAAATAGGAAAATAGTAGGTTTAATCATACATACAAAAAAGCACTAACGTGTAGTGCTTTAATTCCATTTGTTAGTGTTATTCGCTGTTATCAGCCGTTTCAGAGGCAGCTTTGAGCTGTGCCTTGACTTTGTAACTATCGACTAAAGAGGAAACATCAACATCTAAGACACTATTGCTTGAATAGGTTGCCTTAATAAACAAAGCTTTCTTTTGCTGTATATACTGATCGTACTCTTTTCGAAGAAGTTCAACAGTATCGATAGCTGCTGAATGTACAGTATCTGTCATTTGTATCCCTCCTTGGTAGTATGCTGATTATGATACGTCTACACGTAATAATTATACGATAGTTGGCCATTTGTAAATCATTTATGTGTAAAATAGCATCAAGTCCTGCTTGCTATCACACCTTACAAGAGTTTACTTTAATACTAACGACAAGGTTCCCTATAGACCCCCTCGAAACAACTAACCAATTGACAATAAAGGTTAGTCAATCCAATCGAGCATGGGCGCAATGGAAAAGCGCTGCATTGGAAATTGTTGTTCGTTCCAGTGTTGGACACGAAGCTACCTCTACACAGTCAGTACCGCTTTCAAATAACATCCTTATTTCCAACGCGGCATAAAAAAAATAATCGCGCGATTATACACCGCTGTTGGCAAAGAGTCAGAATAAATGAAGTTCATTGCCAGCAAGGATTATTCAAACGTAGGTCACGTTATCTAGGACTAGTTATACGTCCACTCAATTATAGAGTGCCAATATTGATAAAAAATAACTATTCTATGGGTTAATAAGTCAATGATTCTGCAGTAAAGGATTTACCGCAATGCCAATTGAACAGTATGAAAAACCTGTGATCCTAGTTGTCGATGATATCCCCGACAACATACATACCTTGTCTGGGATTCTTTCAGAAGACTTCCGAATAAAAGCCGCAACTAACGGTACTAAAGCACTACAAATTGCCAGTACGAAGCCCTATCCACATTTAATCCTGCTCGATATTATGATGCCAGGAATGGACGGCTATCAGGTATGTGAAAAACTAAAAAGTAACCCTATCACATCAGAGATACCGATCATTTTCGTTACGGCTAAGGCAGAAGTCATCGATGAGCAAAAAGGATTTGCGATGGGTGCCGTAGATTACATTACCAAACCTGTCAGCCCACCAATAGTTCAAGCTCGGGTGAAAACTCATATTGCGCTTTATGATCAAAACCTCTCTTTGGCAAACAAAGTCAAAGAACGCACTGCGCTGCTAGAAAAAACACGCCTTGAGGTGATTCAGCGCCTTGGTCGAGCAGCTGAATACAAAGATAACGAGACAGGGATGCACGTTATCCGTATGAGTCACTATTCGAAAATCCTTGCCCAGCAACTGGATGTCAGTGATCGTTGGATTGAGTTAGTGTTTCAAGCCTCCCCCATGCATGACATCGGCAAGATAGGCATTCCCGACGCCATTCTGCGTAAACCCGGCAAACTGGATACAGACGAATGGAAAGTGATGCAGACCCACGTAAAAATTGGTGCTGATATCATCGCTGATAGTGACTCACAACTCATGCAAATGGCACAAGAGATCGCGCTTTACCACCATGAAAAATGGGATGGCAGCGGCTATCCACATGGATTAGCCAGTGAAGCAATTCCCCTCAGCGCTAGAGTTGTCGCGATTGCTGATGTATTTGATGCCTTAACCAGTGAACGACCCTATAAAAAAGCTTGGCCTATAGAGAAAGCCATCTCATTACTAGAAGAGGAAGCAGGAGCCCATTTTGATCCTGCGTTAGTCCCTCTTTTTATTCAGCAACTCGACGAAATCTTAAAAATAAAAGAATCTTTTAAAGATGAATTCTAATTTCACTTCTGAGGCTTGAATGGACTCTGTAAAAAACTACGCGCTCGATTCTAAACGCATCCTTATCGGCTTTGTCATCGCCTCAATCTTGCTACTTATCGCAGGCGTTACTGGCTGGATTAGCTTAAATGAACGGTTCAATACCGTTAACCAATACGCAAACAACGCGCAATTACTCTCTACCCTTGATGGAATTAAGGTCATTGAACAAAGCTACATTCGTCAACCTAGTGACAGATTACACGATCAACTATCTAGCGCGGTGAGTAAAGCTCAATTGCTCGCTAGTGACTCCATTAGTAATGGCGCAGACTCTCAAATTCAAAGCACACTTGCCCACTATCACCAACAATTTGAACATTACGTCGAACTAAGTGAAAAATCGGGGAAAGCACGCACACAGCTATCTGAAACCGGCGATAATGTCGAAAGCTTAGTGCAAGAGATTCAGCTTGAGCACGAGCAGTTTATTGAATCAGGTATTGTTTCCATTGATGAACTTCGAGACAAAGTCGATCGCGAATCCGATCTTGCAATTCAAGCGCACTGGTTAGTCAGTTTGATCGCCAACTCTCAAGCTGAGCAAAAAAACTATCTCGTTACCAACCAACAAGAGTCGCTAAACCTTGCGCAGTTTGAGCTGAAGAAAGCAGAGCAGATAATCAACAAGCTTGAACGTGAAACAACAGACACTCAGAGCCAACAGACAATTGCCTTAATCAAAAATGCGAAAAACCGTTACCATTCTGCATTGGTGCAACTGCGTAGTTGGACAAAGTTATCTAAACCTCTCCAAGCCAATATTTCATCTCAGATAGAAAGGTCAGTAACAGAGCTAACTCGGGTCTCAATTGAGCTACGTTCACACCTCCAACAGCGCCTTAAGATTGCCCAACAAGCGGTTACCAGTGTTCAACTATCTATCAGTGATAAACTTTCCATCAGTACTAATTTATTGGTTTTGCATACAGAAATTAGTAATGCTCAGCAAAGCGACAAAGACTATGCCATTACGCAACATATTGAGCGACAACTGCAACTGAAAACAGAAGTTGAGAATAACCTCAATGCAGCGTTAGTGTTGTTAGAAAACCTCTATGAACAAGTCGTCACTGAGGATGAACAAATTCAAATCAGTGCTCTGCAAGGAGCAACGCAGAACTACCTAGATCTGTTTAATAAGCTGACTGAATTGCGTAGCAACAAGAGCCGTCAAATCCAAACTCTTGAGCAGCAACATCAAGCCATCATCGATTTAATTCTACCAGGATATGAAGCTCAGCTAGCCACCGTAGAGGACTCTGCGAGCATCGCACGTAATCTAGCGATTGGTGGTGCTATCTTCTTAGTGACCTTGTTACTACTTGGTTTCTTAGCCAACAAATCTCACTCTGCGTTAGAGCGTTTCGCTGAAAAGCTTGCCATAGCTCGTGATGAAGCAGATTCTGCGAACAGTGCTAAATCGGATTTTCTAGCCAATATGAGCCATGAGATACGTACGCCAATGAATGCGATTATTGGGATGAGTTACTTGGCTCTAAAAACGGATCTAACCAAAGCGCAACGCAATTATATTCATAAAGTGAAGCTGTCTGCTGACTCTCTGCTTGGCCTTATCAACGACATCCTCGACTTTTCTAAAATTGAAGCGGGCAAGCTAGATATCGAAAACGTCGACTTTCATTTAGAAAATGTGCTCGATAATATTTCCAATTTAGTTGGCTTGCGCGCTTCCGACCGCGGCCTTGAGCTATTGATCCATATTGAACGTGACGTACCAACAACCTTAGTTGGCGATCCGCTTCGTCTGGGGCAGATTCTAATTAATCTTGCCAACAACGCAGTGAAGTTCACCGAAAAGGGAGAGATCAAAATATCAATCCGAGTCGCAGAACGTCATGGTGACAATCTTGTACTTGAGTTTAGTGTTGAAGACAGTGGTATTGGGATGACCACTGAACAAACGGCTAAGTTATTTGGTAAGTTCACTCAAGCAGATAGCTCTACCACTCGTAAATATGGTGGTACAGGTTTAGGTTTGGCGATCAGCAAAGAGCTGAGCCAGCTAATGGGCGGGGATATTCGTGTAGAAAGTGAGGCGGGCAAAGGCTCATGTTTTACCTTTACCGTCGCCTCTACAGTCAGCCATGCACTGAAACAAGAAGAAATTACTTTACCTGTCGAGCTAGGCAGGCTCAAAGTCCTAATCGTGGATGATAATGCCAGCGCTAGAATCATCGTCGAAGATATTCTTGAATCATTAACCTTTGACGCGCATAGCGTGAATAATGCGGATGATGCCCTTAACGAACTCAAGCAAGCTATCGGCAATAATCAACCTTATGACTTGCTTGTGACAGACTGGCAGATGCCGGGCAAGGATGGCATTGATTTACTAGAGATGATAAGTACTCAGATTTCTCAGTCCCAGCAACCAAAGTCCCTGATGTTGACCGCTTTTGGACGAGAAGAGTTAACTGAGATCATCGAACAAAGAGAGATTGCGGTTCCAAGTATATTAGATAAGCCGATCACTGCCTCTCACTTGTTCGATACCATTGTTTCTCTCTATGGTGTTAGCCATTCACGATTAAGCCGCAGTGAAGCTGAAGAACAGCACCAGTTAGCTAATGTTCAGCAACTAGCTGGGGCTCAACTTCTTTTAGTTGAGGATAATGAAATTAACCAAGAGTTAGCTATCGAGCTTCTTGAAGGACAGCAAATTCATGTCACCGTAGCTGAAAACGGGCAGGTCGCTATCGATCTGTATAAGACCAATGAATTCGATGGCATTCTGATGGACTGCCAAATGCCAATCATGGATGGCTATGAAGCCACTCAATTTATTCGAACTCAACTCAAAGACCACTCAATCCCGATTATTGCTATGACTGCCAATGTCATGGAACGTGACAAAATTAAAGCCACCAACTCTGGTATGAATGACATTATCGCTAAACCCATTGACGTTGGTACGATGTTCAGCACGCTGGCCAAATGGATTACACCAAAACACCCTCAGCAGTTTGTTGCTCAATCCGCGCAACACAACATCAATATTCCGCTAATTGAAGGTATTGACACCCAGGCTGGTCTCATTCGCTCTAGTGGCAACAGTGACTTGTACCAGAAGCTGTTACAGCGTTTTGCTACCACATACCGCGAGACCGGCGCCGTGGCATTGGCGCTTTCGGACCAAGATAAAGAGGTGAGAAAACGTAACATTCATTCTCTCAAAGGAGTCTCTGGTAACATTGGTGCTAGCGAAGTCCACCAGCTCAGCGCTTCACTGGAACAAGACCTAGACAACGACACTGTACGAAGCCAACTACTCCAACAGCTTGAGCAGTTAATTAACAACATAGAAGAAGCGCTTGCAACTTCACAAACCGTCATTGAAGCTTCGGATACGCCGACTCAACACTACGATCAAGTGACGTACGAAAAACTCTATTCGGCAATAGAACAAAGCGATACCGAGGCAGTAACCATCATCAGTGACATTGACTCAGGCAAGCAAATCGGCTTAACCAGCGCTCAGCTGTCTGAGCTTTCCAGAGTGGTTGAAGAGTTCGATTTTGAGCGCGGATTGCAGATCTTGGACACAGCTCAGCGATAAGAAATGGCTAAAACGCTGTTATTGGTATCGTTTTTTATGTAGATAAGGTAAGTTATAGCGCTTTCGTTAAGTTAGACTTTATTCACATTATGAATAAGTAACTTACTGACAAAGCTATAAGATATTACCTACTAAGCGACGATAAACCGCAAGAAATGGTATATTATTAAAATGTCCAATGGTAATGGTGATAGGTTTGGATCAGCATTTAGTGAAGCAAATTGAAGACATATGCTCTGCACGAGGTGTACGCCTTACAACTCAACGCAAGCGTGTATTCGAGCTGATATGCGCAAGCTCAAAGGCATCAAGTGCTTACGAGCTTTTAGAAGAGTTGAAACAGAGTGAACCTCAGGCAAAACCGCCAACTGTGTATAGAGCGTTGGATTTTTTACTTGAACAGGGCTTTATTCATAGAGTGGAGTCAACCAATAGCTACATTCAATGCGTTTCATGCAATGCTCACAAGCATTTCTCGCACCTATTGATTTGCGATAAATGTGGCAGCGTTATTGAACTCCAAGATAATAGTTTGGTAGCCTTACTGGCTAACAATGCGGAAACACATGGCTTTACCATCAATAATCACGTAATTGAGTCACACGGTATTTGTCAGACATGTTCCACTGACAATGTGAATTAACGATATAGAAGAAGATTATGCGCGCTGAATTTGTAAACCCGTTTTTAGCTTCATTGATGAACGTATTAAAAACGATGGCTTCGCTGGAATTGAAGCCACAGAAGCCTCGTGTGAAGAAAGATGAAATCGCACGTGGGGATGTATCAGGTTTAATAGGGATGGTTGGCACACAAAGCCGAGGCTCTATGTCTATTACCTTTGATGAAAGCCTCGCGTTAGAAATTATGCAAAACATGCTTGGTGAGCGCCCGAATGGCCTGAACGACGAAGTCACTGACATGGTGGGTGAAATCACCAACATGGTGACAGGTGGTGCAAAACGTATTCTTGCAGAAAGTGGCTTTGATTTTGATATGGCGACGCCAGTCGTAGTTTCAGGTAAAGGTCACACCATTCGTCACAAGTGTGAAGGCTCTATCATCATCATGCCTTTCACTTCTCAATGGGGTAATGCCTTTATCGAGATTTGTTTCGAGTAATCGCTCAAGCAACATCGATAGGTTGAATTAAAAAACGCTTCTCTCGGAAGCGTTTTTTAAGTTTAAGCAATAACTTGCCTTGCCTTTAGCGCTTGAAGACAATCTTCTACCAGAGCTTCAATCGTTTTTTCGCCAGCTCGTAAATCTATTTCTGGATCGATAGGCGCTTCGTACTCAGAATCAATACCCGTAAAATTGGCAATCTCTCCTGCTCTAGCTTTTTTGTACAAGCCTTTGGGGTCACGCTGCTCACAAACGTCTAGTGAAGTATTAACGTACACTTCAAGGAACTCGCCCTCTGGTAGCATTTCTCTAACCAGTTGCCTTTCCACTCGATGCGGAGAGATAAACGCCGACAAGACAATCAAGCCTGCGTCTGCCATCAGCTTAGCCAGTTCACCTATACGTCGAATATTCTCTCTGCGATCTTGCTCTGAAAAGCCAAGGTCACTACATAATCCGTGACGAACATTATCGCCATCAAGTAAGTAGGTATGATAGCCAGCTTGTGCAAGGCGAGTTTCTAAGGCGCCTGCCACTGTCGATTTACCCGCACCAGAAAGCCCTGTGAACCAAAGTACCACAGGCTTTTGCTTCTTTAGCTGTGAGCGGAAAGCCCTATCAATTGAGTGTTCGTGCCAGACAACATTTTCATCTTTAGTTGGCGTTTCCGTAGTCATAATTCAGTCCTTTTAAAACGGAAAGAAGAGTGGAATGAGCGTTAACACCAATACGGAGTAAACAATAGATAGAGGAATTCCCACTCGAACATAATCTTTTAATTTGTAATTACCTACGCTATAAACCAAGAGATTCGTTTGGTAACCGTAGGGGGAAATAAAACTTGCGCTCGCACCAAAAAGTACCGCCATGATAAAAGGCATAGGATCCACTCCGTAGCCAATCGCCATGCTGTAGCCGATAGGAAATGACAACGCTGCGGCAGCGTTATTGGTCACGAGTTCTGTCAGAATAAGGGTCAAAAGGTAAGTCGCAACCAGTGCGCCAAACACACCCCAACCATTGAAAGCTTCAATAAACATCTGACCTAAGCTAACGGACAGGCCAGTCGACAACATCAATTGAGCGATAGAGAGTGCCGAGCCAACAATCACTACAATATCGACCGGAAAACGTCTGCGCAGCTCACCCAGTTGAACAACGCCAAAAAATAGCGCAGCTAAAAGAAAAACCGACAGCCCTTTAATTAGTGGTACCATCTCTAACAATGCAAGAGCAATAACACTAGCAAAACCGATTAAAACCAGAGCAGATTTATTCGCATCTAAGCGCGCACTTGAATCTAAATCGTTGACCAGTACGAACTCTTTACGGTGAGCACGACGTTCTTGCTCAAAACGCTTGCCGGGTACAAGCACTAAGGTATCCCCCGCATTAAGTGTGATGTTACCTAAACCACCTTGCAAACGTTCATGCCCTCGGCGTATTGCTACCACAACAGCATCAAATCGATCACGAAAGTGACTCGATTTAAGGGTTTTATTACAAAAGCTCGCCGAAGAACTGACAACCACTTCAACAAAGCCTTGCCCATTGAGGTGATGCTGACCAAACAAGGTAAGGCCTTGGATCTCTTGCAGAGTCGCCACACTTTCAATATCACCACAAAACAACAATCGGTCGCGAGCCTGAAGCACAAAGTCAGGCTCAACAGACGGCATGGTTTCGCCGTCACGAACCACTTCAGCCAAGAACAACTTACGCAAAGCTCGTAGATTATTCTCGCTAATGCTACGTCCGACCAAAGGAGACCCCGGTTCAACCCTCGCTTCTAGAAAGTAAGGTAACTCATCTTGGTTTTGATCATCATAGTTAGGTAGTAAGTAACTGAGCGGGATCAGGATCAACATCCCCCCAAGCAGTACAGACAAACCGATCATGGTTGGTGCAAAAAAACCAAGACTCGGTAGCCCTGCATCTTCAACAAAGCTGTTAATGATCAAGTTGGTCGACGTACCGATCAAGGTCAGTGTGCCACCTAAGATCGCTGCGTAAGAGAGCGGGATCAATAGCTTTGAAGGGGCATGTTGCTGATTACGTTTAATCGCACCAATAAGTGAAACGACCACTGCTGTATTATTGGTGAAAGAAGAAAGCAATGCGGTTGATACACCAAGCTTGGCAACAACAGTACCCAACCTTCCGGTTGAAAGTGAGCGGCTTACCCAGCTAATCAGGCGAGTCTTTTCTAGTGCTGCTGATGCTAAGATCAGCAGCACTAAAGTGAGTAGCGAAGAGTTGGTGAAATTAGTAGCCACTTCACCTAGCTCTATCATGCCACCAAGGAAAGTAACAAATGCTGCTCCGGCGAAGATATAACTTGGTTTAATTCGTGTTGTGATCAAGCATGCAACGATGCCGAGTAAAATTGCCAACACAAATCCTTGCTGCCACATAACGCTTCCCTACTCGCTAATCAGCTATTTGAGTAGCTGACTAATATCTTTTGCTTCCCAGTGTGGGAAGTGCTTGCGAACTAATGCATTCAGCTCTAGTTCAAATGCAGAGATATCAGAGGCCTTAGTTTCTACATGAGATAAGCTTTCGCGCACAAGACCTGCACCAACTGTTACATTAGTTAGGCGATCGATGATAATAAAACCACCGGTATCTTGGCTGGCAAGGTAATCATCAAGCGCCACCGACTCTGTTAAAGTCCACTCACATAGACCAATACCATTAAGAGGTAGCTCAACTGCGCTGTGCGTTGATAGATTGTTGATGTCATACTGGTGACGAATCGCCTCGACATGGCCGACCGTTTTCTTTCCAGCAATTTTTACATCATAATCGCGACCAGGCTGAAGTGGCTGCTCAGTCATCCAAACAACGTCAGCCAGTAAATGGTTGCTCGACTCAACCTGTGCATTTTTTAGCACAATCAAATCACCACGGCTGATATCAATCTCATCCTCGAGCGTTAAGGTGACGGCTAGTCCAGCCTGAGCTTGTTCAAGGTCACCGTCAAAAGTCACAATACGTGCAACTTTTGAGGTTTTCCCAGAAGGCAATGCCTTAACCTCATCACCCACTTTGACGCTACCGGAAGCAATCGTGCCAGCAAAGCCCCGGAAATCTAGGTTCGGACGGTTAACGTATTGGACAGGGAAACGGAACTCACCAATTTCTTTGTCTTGGTCAACATCCACGTTTTCTAGAATCTCAAGTAACGGCGAACCTTCGAACCAAGCCATTTTCGGGCTCGGCTCAACAACGTTATCCCCCTCAAGTGCAGAAAGCGGGATGATTTGAATATCGGTTTCGCCTTGCAGGTTTTTGGAGAACTCAAGATACTCATCGCGAATCTGTTCAAAACGCTGCTGTGAATAGTCAACAAGATCCATTTTGTTTACCGCAACCACAAAGTGCTTAAGACCAAGTAGGTTGGAGATAAATGAGTGACGGCGAGTTTGATCCAGTACGCCTTTACGTGCATCAATCAAGATCACTGCCAGATCACAGGTCGATGCCCCGGTTGCCATATTGCGCGTGTACTGCTCATGCCCCGGAGTATCTGCAATGATGAACTTACGTTTTTGCGTTGAGAAGTAACGGTAAGCCACATCGATAGTGATCCCTTGTTCTCGCTCTGCCTGAAGTCCATCAACAAGCAAAGCAAGGTCTGGGCGTTCTCCAGTTGTTCCCACACGTTGACTATCGTTGTGTACCGCAGCCAACTGATCTTCATAAATTTGCTTAGAGTCATGCAGTAAGCGACCGATCAAGGTACTTTTACCGTCATCGACTGAACCACAAGTTAGGAATCTAAGTAGTGATTTGTATTGGTGTTGTTTTAGGTATCCTTCAATACCAAGCTCTTCAAGCTGAGCTTCAACTGCGCTATTCATGTTCTTTCCTTAGATCAAAGGGTCTATTGACCTATTGAGATTAAATTTTGTTCGAGATAAAAGCGTTTTAGGCGCGGCGAGAGATTTGTAGCCTAGTGGGTCTAAGTAAAAAGCTCTCAACAAAGCATCAAACGCTTTTAGCCGAACCCTTCGGGCAGCGCTTGTAGTTCCTTTCTACTGCGTTATCGGCTTATCATGTAGGTAAACTACAATTCAAAACCTCTGCCTTGTATAAAGAACCTACAAGCTGCTGCAAAACTCATCTCTATAGGCCAATAGGCCCTAAAAGTAACCTTGGCGTTTCTTAAGTTCCATCGATCCAGACTGATCGTGGTCGATCGCTCTGCCTTGTCGTTCACTAGATGTCGCAACCAACATCTCTTCAATAATGCCTGTTAGCGTATTGGCTTCAGACTCAATGGCACCAGTCAGTGGGTAACAACCAAGTGTTCTGAAGCGAACGCTTTTCTCTTCGATTTTCTCACCTGGTTGAAGCTCCATACGGTCATCGTCAACCATGATCAGCATGCCATCACGCTCAACGACAGGGCGTTTGTCCGCAAGGTAAAGCGGTACAATCTCAATGTTTTCCAGGTAGATGTATTGCCAAATATCTAGCTCAGTCCAGTTTGAAAGTGGGAAGACACGAATGCTCTCACCCTTGTTGACTTGGCCGTTGTATGTACGCCATAGCTCAGGGCGCTGATTCTTCGGGTCCCAAGTATGGTTCTTGTCACGAAACGAATAAACACGCTCTTTCGCACGAGACTTTTCTTCATCGCGGCGCGCACCACCAAAGGCAGCATCAAAACCATACTTGTTGAGTGCCTGCTTCAGGCCCTGTGTCTTCATTATGTCGGTGTGCTTTGAAGAGCCGTGGACAAATGGACTGCACCCCATAGCGAGACCTTCAGGGTTCTTATGTACCAAAAGCTCAAAGCCATACTTCTCAGCGGTACGGTCACGGAATTTAATCATTTCCTTAAACTTCCAGTCGGTATCGACATGCAATAGCGGGAAAGGGATTTTACCTGGGTAAAAAGCCTTGCGTGCCAAATGCAGCATGACCGATGAATCCTTACCAATTGAGTACATCATCACTGGGTTATCGAACTCAGCAGCGACTTCACGAATAATGTGAATGCTTTCCGCTTCAAGCTGCTTAAGATGGGTTAAACGTTCTTGATCCATGTTAGTTGCTTCCTTTATGGCTCATTGAGCCTATGGCTAATCTAAATAATGGCGTTAGGCTGACTGACGCTGAGTTGTGCCTTGTTCTACTTGCGGCTCAAACCACGCAAGTTTTTCTGACAGGGCGACCACTTCCCCCACAACAATGAGCGAGGGTGACTGAGCGTCCTTGGCAAGATCAGCAAGCTCGCCAAGCTGACCTTTAAATACTCTCTGTGTGCTATGTGTGCCACGTTCGATAATCGCGATTGGCGTTTCAGGCTGACGACCATGCTCAATCAGCTGACTTTGGATGTATTCCGACTTCATCAATCCCATATAAATAACCAATGTCTGGTTACCACGCGCTAACGTTGACCAGTCCAGTTCATCACGCTCCGCTTTAAGATGACCCGTGATAAACATCGCCGATTGCGCATAGTCACGATGAGTAAGAGGAATTCCCGCATAAGCTGTCGCCCCTGCGGCGGCAGTAATACCTGGCACGACATGAAAGGAGATACCTGCCTCTGCAAGTACTTCTAGCTCTTCCCCACCGCGGCCGAAGATAAAAGGATCGCCTCCTTTTATGCGTACGACACGATGACCTTGCAGAGCGAAGTCGAGTAGTAGTTGATTGGTTTTTTCTTGGGGCACACTGTAGTGACCAGCACGTTTGCCAACACAGACCAAAATGGTGTCACTTGGCACCAAAGACATGATGTCATCTGATACTAAATAGTCATAAAGCACGACATCTGCTTGCTGTAAAAAGCGAATCGCTTTCAGGGTCAGTAATTCAACATCACCAGGTCCTGCACCGACGAGTGCAACTTCGCCTTGACTTAAAACACTCTGACCCACGGTATTGAGGTCTGTTTGTCTACTGCGCTGTGCGTGCTGATTGCTCAGAGGAAATTGAGAAATCTTATCCTTGCTCGCCATAATGTCACCCTTACCTAATCTATGAAGGCATTATGGCTCCCCAGTCATATTACCGGAAATTCTAAAATTTCATTTTTTATATCAATTTCTGATAAGCGGTTAATCAACGATTGTGCAACCCTTGCTCGATTTTGAGAGATTCACAGCAGAACGCTATAAAGTAATTGCTCAACATCACACTTTATCTTTCAATGAAATCATTGTTTCATTTCATTTTGTTACATTATGCAGCGTCTTCCCAAACGCTATCGGAGCATCAAAAATGAAAGTAGCAGTGAACCCCCTATCTCTTGCTGTCCTAGGTGGCATGTTAGCCATGGCTGGCCCAGCAATGGCAGATACGATCAAACTACGTATCGTAGAAACCACTGATATTCACACCAATGTCATGGATTATGACTACTACAAAGACAAACCATCACAAAAAATTGGTCTGACTCGTGCTGCTACTTTGGTAAAACAAGCTCGCGCTGAAGTTGAAAACAGCGTATTGGTTGATAACGGTGACTTAATCCAAGGTAGCCCTATGGGGGACTACATGGCGGCGAAAGGCATCAAAGTAGGTGAAGTTCACCCAGTGTACAAAGCGATGAACCAACTAAACTACGATGTAGGTAACATTGGTAACCACGAGTTCAACTACGGTTTAGAGTTCCTAGCAGAAACCATCAACGATGCTGACTTCCCTTACATCAGCGCCAACGTGTTTGATAAAAAAACCGGTGAGCACTACTTTAAGCCTTACATCATTAAGTCTCATACATTCAAAGACATTGATGGCGCTGAGCATGAAATCAAAGTGGGCTATATCGGGTTTGTTCCACCACAAATCATGGTTTGGGATAAGAAAAACCTCGAAGGCAAAGTCTTTGCTAAAGATATTAAGGAAACGGCAGAAAAGCTGGTTCCACAAATGAAAAAAGAGGGTGCAGACGTTATCGTGGCGATCCCTCACTCAGGTGTAGCGGCTGACCCATACAAACATGGTGCAGAAAACTCTACTTACTACCTTGCAGAAGTAGAAGGCATTGATGCGATAGCATTTGGCCACTCGCACGCCGTATTCCCAGGTAAAGGTTTTGACAACATTCAAGGCGTTGATAATCAAAAAGGCACTATCAACGGTGTAGCATCAGTTATGCCCGGTCGCTGGGGTAGTCACGTCGGTGTTATTGATCTAGAGCTTAAAGAAAAAGACGGCAAGTGGGTTGTCGTTGATGGTCAATCACAAGCACGTCCGATCTTCGACAAAAAGAGCAAGAAGTCACTTGCTGATGCCGATGCCGATATGGTTAAAGCACTTGAAGCTGACCACAAAGGGACTCGCGATTTCGTTAACCAACCGATTGGTAAAGCTAATGATGTGATGTACAGCTTCCTAGCACTTGTACAAGATGACCCAACGGTTCAAATCGTTAACTTAGCGCAAAAAGATTACGTAGAACGTTTCATTCAAGGCGACCCAGATCTCTCTGACATTCCGGTACTTTCTGCAGCAGCGCCATTCAAAGCGGGTGGTCGTAAGAATGACCCAGCAAACTTCACGGAAGTTGAATCTGGTCAGCTAACGTTCCGTAACGCCGCAGACCTTTACCTGTATCCGAATACACTAGTAGCGATGAAGGTAACCGGTAAAGAAGTTAAGGAGTGGCTAGAGTGTACCGCTGGGCAGTTTAAGCAAATCGACGTAAACAGTACAGCACCACAGCAACTTATCGACTGGGATGGTTTCCGTACTTACAACTTCGATGTTATCGACGGTGTAAACTACCAAATCGACGTCACTCAACCAGCGAAATACGATGGTAACTGTAAAGTAGTTAATCAAGATGCCGAGCGTATTGTTGGCCTAACTTACCAAGGTAAGCCAATTGATGTGAAGCAAGATTTTCTCATCGCAACCAACAACTACCGTGCCTACAGCAATAAGTTCCCTGGTACAGGCTCAGAGTTTATTGCCTTTGATTCACCAGATGAAAACCGCTCGGTTATCGCCGCTTACATCACTCGCGTTAGCCAAGAAAAAGGTGAAGTAACACCAAGCGCAGATAACAACTGGTCATTCGCATCAATCAAGTCAGATAAGAAACTTGATATTCGCTTTGAAACATCACCAAGTGAAAAAGCGGCGAAGTTCATTGACGAAAAAGGTCAATACCCAATGAAACGTGTCGCAACGGATGATGTTGGTTTTGGTGTTTACCAAATCGACCTGCAGAAGTAGCACTTCATTAAACTAGCTGAAAGCCGCAATAAAAATTGCGGCTTTTTTATTGGTTAACATTTATCTTAAAATGACACTACTTCATCTAAGTAAGATTTCTGCCACTATGTTTGACGCTTTCCATCAGCAACTGTCACAAAACGGATTCACTCAGCCTGAAATAGAACAACTCAGCCAATCAGCACAACTGATTGAGCTGCCAACTCGCCATATTCTGCTACATCAAGGGGAAATCGCTGAAGAAATTTTCTTTTTGTTAAACGGAATGTGCCACTCTGCGTATCTAACCGATAAAGGCAAAGAGTTCAGCAAAGAGTTCTATTGGGAGAATGACTGGATCATAGGTTTTGAAAGCTTGGTCAATCAACAACCCTCCCCTTACTTGCTCGAGTCTTTGACCCAGTGCACCTTACTTTCTCTCCCGATTGACACCTTACGGGTGTGGCGCGAGCAAAAACACAGTATTTACCTCAAGCTGCTTGAAACTCAGCTTATGTACAAAGAAAACAAAGAGCGTTTTATGTTGCTTTATAGCCCGGAAGAGCGCTATGAGCTGTTCTGCCAACACTATCCAAATCTACTTGAACGCCTCAACGATTATCAAATCGCAGCGTATCTTGGTATTACTCCAATTAGCCTAAGTCGAATCAAAAAGCGCAGCCAAAGTTAACAATTGTTAATGCTGAACGAAAACTGTCTTGCTACATTGGCGATATCAATAACAGCAAGACAGATAAGCAATGATTACTTGGCAACTTAAACCTTTTTCCGACCTCACTACTGAGCAACTGTATACTCTGCTTAAGCTTAGAGTCGACGTCTTCGTCGTCGAGCAAACTTGTCCTTACCCAGAGTTGGATGATAAAGACCACCAGTTAGGCGTTTTCCACCTGCTCGGTTATCAAGGTGATGAGCTCATAGCTTGCGCACGTTTGTTACCGAAAGGAACCAGTTATCCGTCAGTTAGCATTGGTCGCGTTGCCACCAAAGAAAGTCATCGAGGTGGTGGTTTAGGTCATAAACTATTGCAACAAGCATTAGCTGATTGTGAATCATTATGGCCAAGTGAGTCGATTGAAATTGGCGCACAGGAACATTTAGCCCCTTTTTATCAACGACATGGTTTTGTTCAAACATCAGCTATGTATTTAGAAGATGACATCCCACACATTGATATGAAATTGGAAAAGTAGCCTTGGCTCTCTCTGCAACCTACGTCGCTATCATACTGCTAGTGATTGGTAACTTCGCAGCTTCTCTTTCCGATGTAGCCGTGAAGCTGCTTGATGGTGAGGTATCGACCTTTCAGTACATCTTCATCCGCCAATTGCTTTCAGCTATGGTTATTTTCCCTTTGTGGTGGAAACAATCTCAGTCACAACGACAGATGTACAGCCCCAAGTTAAATTTGCTCAGAGCGCATCTGATTCTAATTGGCAGCGGATGCATGGTCGTCGCTATCACCCATTTAACTTTGGCGACGGCAAATGCAGTTTTCTACGCAGCCCCCCTACTCATGCTGCCGTTAGCGATTGTGTTGCTTGGAGAGAAACCAACACTTCAGCGTAGTGCTGCAACAATATTCGGTTTTTCCGGTGTAATGGTGGTGCTACGGCCATCGGAGTTTCACTGGGCAGCGCTATTTGCACTCGGAACAACCTTTACTCTTGCCCTGTTTAACTTGAGCGCAAGAAAGCTACCTAGCCAACAAACTGTCGTCAGTACCTTATTTTGGACATCAGTCCTTTCACTGCCTATATCAGCCATACTGGCGTTATTTTACTGGCAGCCGATATCAAATAACCACTTACTGCTAATCTTGGCTAGTGCCGCCTTGATCTTGACCTACAATGGTTTTGCGGTGATGGCCTACCAACAGTCGCCAGCCAGCTCTATCGCAGTGGCAGAAAATTCTGGGTTAGTGTTTGTCGCGTTATTTGGTGTGATGTGGTTTGATGAAGTGCCAGATTGGCTGACAGCATTAGGGATAGTGATGATTATCCTCCCCCTAATGCCATGGAAAGCGGTGCTGAAACTATTCAGAGTCAATTACTTGCTACGACCAAATCCACCATCTGATAGTCGGAAGAACATCACTGACTGATCGCTTTTTTCAAGCTGTAAGATATCAAGCTGGCCGTTTTCGGCTAGTTTAAATCGCACAAGTTGACCTTTGTTAATTCTGCTCAAAGGCTTATCTGAACCTTCAACCTTTACCAAAGCATTAAGGTCAGCCATAGCCAAGCCGTTACTACGAAAGACTTGAGCCAATGTATCACCACTTTTGACCTCATACTCATTCCAAGCTTTAGAGACGAGCGAATCCTGCTCGGCGCTTTTTTGCTCACTCAGGCTACGTGTATTGATATCAACTTGGACCCGCTGCGAGTTAGTCGAAACGACTGGCTGAGTATCGGTTTGTGCCTCAGGAACTGGGATCACAAGCAACACTAATAACAATGGAGTAATGATAATAAGCGCACGTTGATGCAGCTTAGGTAACAAATTCCACTTAGCTAAAATGGCCTGTTTAATTTGCTGCCAATCAATTTGGTTGAACTTCACTTTTGCTAGTTCAACGTAATCCACCCGCTGCTGTTTCTTTTTCTTTCTGCGATTCATCGCATCTTGTCTCCAAACGTCCTTCGCTACAAGTATAAAAACCAAGCGCATATGAGTATAGGATTTTTCGACATTGAAGGTAATAACCCGGTCAAATTTCGATAAAAAGTCATCAAAAGGCGATCTCAATCGCACAACGTAGCCAGAGACTATCCAAGGTCAACCGTTTCATAACAAGGCTATAACTGGTATGCTTTAGCCTTTATACACCATATAAAGAGAGACACCATGTCTGAAGTTAAATTTGAGACTGTAGAGCAGAAAGCTAGCTACGGTATCGGTCTACAAATGGGTCAGCAACTTGCTGGTTCTGGTCTTGAAGGTCTAAACGTTGACGCTATCGCTGCTGGTATCGCAACGGCACTAGTTGGTGAGCAACCAGCTATCGAAATTGACGAAATCAACAACGCACTACAAGAGCTACACACTCGCGTTGAAGCAGCACGTCAAGAAGCAGCTAAAGTTGCAGCAGCTGACGGCGAAGCATTCCTAACAGACAATGCTCTACGTCCAGAAGTGACTGTTCTTGAGTCTGGCCTACAGTACGAAATCATCACCGAAGGTACTGGCGAAATCCCAACTTCAGACAAGCAAGTTCGCGTTCACTACCACGGTGAGCTAACTGACGGCACTGTATTCGACAGCTCTGTATCTCGTGGTCAACCAGCTGAATTCCCAGTAACTGGCGTAATCAAAGGTTGGGTTGAAGCACTTCAACTAATGCCTGTAGGTTCTAAGTGGAAACTATACATCCCACAAGACCTAGCATACGGTGAGCGTGGCGCAGGTGCTGCTATCCCTCCATTTGCTGCTCTAGTATTTGAAGTAGAACTTCTAGACATCCTTTAATTTTTAAGAAATTAAAGCATGTATAACGGCGACCATTGTGTCGCCGTTTTTTATGTATGATACTTATCAAAACAACACGTATTGGTACTATTGAAACAAGGAGAGACAATGTACAAGAAATTAGCGCTAGCAACTTTAGCAAGTCTTGCTTTAGTAGGATGCCAAAATACTTCGAGCGATGGTCAGGCAAGTGCGACTGAAAGCAATTATGGCACAATCGCCAATGCAGCTTTAATGGGAGCGGTACAAGCATGGTCTTCACAAGGAGCGGCAGATACAGATTTAGTTTCAGCGCTACAAAGCAATGCCAATGTATCCTCTGAACAAGCGGTGGGCGGACTCGGCTCAATGTTAGCCTTAGCGCAGAACTCTTTGAGTGGCAGCGAAAGCAGTGAAATGGCAAGTCTTATCCCGGGGTTTGACTCTCTGCAATCGAGTGGTTTAAGCACCATGATTGCCAACAACGAATCCGTTAAGAGCGCTTTTTCAGCATTAGGAATGGACCCGTCTCTAATATCAACCTTCACTCCTATCATCTTAAGTGCATTGCAAAGCCAAGGCGCAAGCAGCGGGTTGTTGGGTAGCTTGAGTACAGTCTGGCAGTAAAGCGAGAAGCGAGAAGCGAGAAGCGAGAAGCGAGAAGCGAGAAGCGAGAAGCGAGAAGCGAGAAGCGAGAAGCGAGAAGCGAGAAGCGAGAAGCGAGAAGCGAGAAGCGAGAAGCGAGAAGCGAGAAAATTTTGAGGGGTTGGCACTTAGTGTCAATCCTTTTTTAATTCAGACAATTAGCTACAACAAGAACCATAACTGCCAACAAATTTCAGCTTTTATATCACAAGCAGCTCTCGAAGGACGAAGTCCGTTCTCGAAGCGAAGCGTTCTAAATTCTCGCAGGGCGTAGCCCGCTCTTTCTCCACCCTCCAAACGCAAAAAAGCCGAGCTAATGCTCGGCTTTTTCGTTCTTACGAACCTGATTACTCAGCAGCTTCTTCAGCAGCTGGGCGATCTACAAGCTCAATGTAAGCCATTGGAGCTTTATCACCAGTACGGAAACCAGCTTTTAGGATACGAGTGTAACCGCCCTGACGAGCAGCAAAACGTGGACCTAGTTCGTTAAATAGTTTTGCAACTACTTCGTTGTCACGAGTACGTGCAAATGCTAGACGACGGTTAGCAACGCTGTCAGTCTTAGCTAGTGTAATCAAAGGCTCAACTACGCGACGTAGCTCTTTTGCTTTAGGCAATGTAGTCTTGATAACTTCATGACGTACTAGAGAGCTAGCCATGTTGCTAAACATCGCTTTACGATGTGAGCTGTTGCGGTTGAGTTGACGACCACTCTTACGATGGCGCATGACCTAATCCTTCTAACTTTATCGATTAATCTTCAGCGATAGACGCTGGTGGCCAGTTTTCTAGGCGCATGCCCAGAGACAGACCACGTGATGCAAGTACGTCTTTGATCTCTGTAAGAGATTTTTTACCAAGGTTAGGCGTTTTAAGTAGCTCAACCTCAGTACGCTGTACAAGATCACCGATGTAGTGAATCGCTTCTGCTTTCAGACAGTTAGCAGAGCGAACTGTTAGTTCAAGATCGTCTACAGGACGCAGTAGGATCGGATCGAATTCTGGCTTCTCTTCCTTCTCCTCAGGTACACGTACATCACGAAGATCTACGAACGCATCCAATTGCTCAGCTAGGATAGTAGCTGCACGACGGATTGCTTCCTCAGGGTCTAGAGTACCGTTCGTTTCCATATCGATAACAAGCTTGTCTAAGTCTGTACGCTGCTCTACACGAGCTGCTTCAACAGAGTAAGCAATCTTGTCTACTGGACTGTACGTAGCGTCAACCAGTAGGCGACCAATTGGACGCTCATCTTCTTCAGTATGGATACGAGCCGAAGCTGGAACATAACCACGACCACGTTCAACTTTGATACGCATTGCGATCTCAGCGTTGTCATCTGTTAGGTGACAAACAACGTGTTCAGGGTTAGCGATCTCTACATCACCATCATGGGTGATGTCACCTGCAACCACAGGGCCCGAGCCTGATTTGTTCAAAGTAATGAACACTTCATCTTTGCCTTCGGCAACGCGTACAGCTAAACCTTTAAGGTTAAGTAGGATTTCAAGAATATCTTCTTGAACGCCTTCTTTAGTGCTGTACTCATGAAGTACGCCTTCGATTTCTACTTCTGTTACAGCACAACCTGGCATAGAAGATAGAAGAATACGGCGAAGTGCATTACCAAGAGTATGGCCAAAACCACGCTCTAATGGCTCAAGAGTTACTTTTGCGTGAGTCGTGCTAACCTGTTCGATGTCAACAAGACGTGGCTTAAGAAATTCTGTTACAGAACCCTGCATTGTGTCCTCTCTTTAGTTTAAACCTTACTTAGAGTAAAGCTCGACGATCAATTGTTCGTTGATGTCAGCAGATAGATCTGAACGTTCAGGCATACGCTTGAACGTACCTTCCATCTTACCACCATCTACTTCAATCCAAGTTGGTTTTTCACGTTGTTCAGCAACTTCTAGAGCAGCCTTGATACGAGATTGCTGTTTAGCTTTCTCGCGGATAGAAACAACGTCGTTAGCCGCAACTTTGAAAGAAGGAACGTTTACAACTTTACCGTTAACTAGGATAGCTTTGTGGCTAACTAGCTGGCGTGCTTCTGCGCGAGTTGCACCAAAGCCCATGCGGTAAACTACGTTATCAAGACGACCTTCAAGAAGCTGAAGTAGGTTTTCACCAGTGTTGCCTTTTAGGCGAGCAGCATCTTTGTAGTAGTTACGGAATTGTTTTTCTAGAACGCCGTACATACGACGAACTTTTTGCTTCTCACGAAGCTGAACGCCATACTCAGATAAACGACCGCGACGAGCGCCGTGTACACCTGGTGCGTTATCAATTTTACACTTGGTATCGATCGCGCGTACACCAGACTTAAGGAATAAGTCAGTACCTTCGCGACGGCTAAGCTTCAGCTTAGGACCCAAATATCTTGCCATGATCTTTCTCCAGTAATCTAAAAAACGTTATACGCGACGTTTCTTAGGTGGACGACAACCGTTATGAGGGATTGGTGTAGCATCAACAATGTTTGTGATGCGGAAACCAGCAGCGTTCAGTGCGCGAACAGTAGATTCACGACCTGGACCTGGACCCTTAACCATAACTTCCAAGTTCTTTAGACCGTATTCTTTAGCCATTTCAGCACAACGCTCAGCAGCAACCTGTGCAGCGAACGGAGTAGACTTACGAGAACCACGGAAACCTGAACCACCTGCAGTAGCCCATGCAAGAGCATTACCTTGACGGTCAGTGATGGTTACGATTGTGTTATTGAAAGATGCATGGATGTGCGCTACGCCATCTGCAACTTGCTTGCGTACGCGCTTACGAGCGCGAGTTGGTTGTTTAGCCATTGTACTCTACCTTCCCGATTATTTCTTGATCGGCTTACGCGGACCCTTACGGGTGCGAGCATTGGTTTTAGTACGCTGTCCACGTAGTGGTAGACTGCGACGATGACGAAGACCACGGTAACAACCAAGGTCCATAAGACGCTTGATGTTCATTGATACTTCACGACGTAGATCACCTTCTACAGTGTACTTAGCTACACCATCACGCAGTTGATCGATCTGCTCTTCAGTTAGTTCACTGATCTTAACATCTTCAGCAATACCCACTTCAGCTAGAATAGCTTGAGAGCGAGTTTTACCGATGCCGTAGATTGACGTTAGTGCAATCACAGCATGTTTTTGATCAGGAATGTTAATGCCTGCAATACGGGCCATTATTCACTCCTAGTGTTTCATAAAAGAATTAGCCGCAGCAAAGCCCGTCTAGGATACGCTGCGGAATACTACTTCTTTTGCACGCAAAAGGTAGGCCGAGGAATATACTCGACACTACCTTATATTTCAAGTAAAAATTTCTGCTTAATTAGCCTTGGCGCTGTTTGTGCTTTGGCTCACTGCAAATCACGCGAACGACACCGTTACGCTTGATAACTTTACAGTTACGGCAGATTTTTTTAACGGAAGCACGAACTTTCATTGCTAAACTCCGTAAATGAAATCTGAGTCTACCGCCGGATTAACGGCCATAGCCTTTCAGATTCGCTTTCTTCAACACAGAATCATACTGTTGAGACATCATATGAGTCTGTACCTGTGCCATAAAGTCCATGATAACAACTACTACGATTAGTAGAGATGTACCGCCGAAGTAGAAACGTACGTTCCACGCGACCATCATGAACTCCGGAATCAGACAGATAAAGGTAATGTATAGCGCACCTGCTAGGGTTAAACGCGTCATTACTTTATCAATATACTTAGCTGTCTGCTCACCTGGGCGGATGCCGGGTACGAATGCACCGGACTTCTTCAAGTTATCTGCTGTTTCACGCGGGTTGAAAACCAACGCCGTGTAGAAGAAACAGAAAAATATAATCGCTGCTGCATATAGCATTACATACAGAGGCTGACCTGGGCTAAGAGCCAAAGACACGTCAGTTAACCAACCGAACGCGCTACTCTCGCCATTCTGACCAAACCACTGAGCCAATGTTCCTGGGAACAAGATAATGCTCGATGCAAAGATTGCTGGAATAACACCTGCCATATTAATTTTAAGTGGCAAGTGAGTGCTTTGCGCAGCAAATACCTTACGACCTTGTTGACGCTTTGCGTAGTTAACAACGATTCGACGCTGACCACGCTCCATGAAAACAACGAAGTAAATAACTGCAAAAGCAAGTACACCAATCAGCAGCAGAAGAAGTACATGCAATTCACCTTGACGCGCTTGCTCGATTGTTTGACCGATTGCAGAAGGCAATCCAGCAACAATACCTGCAAAGATTAGTAACGAAATACCGTTACCAATTCCACGCTCTGTAATTTGTTCACCTAACCACATAAGGAACATGGTACCGGTTACTAAACTTACGGTAGCAATAAGCGTAAACATGGTTTGGTTGATAACAACCAGATTATCGACCATGTTTGGTAAGCCTGTTGCAATACCAATAGCTTGGAATGTTGCAAGTACAAGCGTGCCGTAGCGTGTATATTGGCTGATCTTACGACGGCCTGCTTCACCCTCTTTTTTGAGTTCAGCTAACGCTGGATGAACTACAGTTAGCAGTTGGACAACAATAGATGCCGAAATATACGGCATGATGCCCAACGCTAATATAGATGCACGCTCAAGAGCACCACCGGAGAACATGTTAAACATTTCTACGATGGTACCTTTTTGCTGTTCGAACAATTCGGCAAGTACAGCAGCGTCAATACCAGGAATCGGCACAAAAGAGCCGGCTCGGAATACTAAAAGTGCACCCACTACGAATAACAAGCGCGACTTTAGTTCACTTAAGCCGCTCTGAGCACTACGAAAATCTTGTCCTGGTTTCTTAGCCATCTGTACCTCGTTCCTCGAGATTATTCCTCGATTTTACCGCCTGCAGCTTCGATTGCAGCTTTAGCGCCTTTAGTCACACGTAGACCTTTTACAGTCACTGCTTTGTTAAGTTCACCAGATAGAACAACTTTTACAAATTCGATGTTCTTAGTGATAACGTTAGCAGCTTTAAGGCTGTTTAGATCTACTACGTCACCAGTTACTTTCGCTAGCTCAGCTAGACGAACTTCAGCAGACACTAGGCTCTTACGAGAAGTGAAACCGAATTTTGGTAGACGTTGTTTTAGAGGCATCTGACCGCCTTCAAAACCTGGACGAACTGAACCGCCAGAACGTGACTTTTGACCTTTGTGGCCACGGCCACCAGTCTTACCTAGGCCAGAACCGATACCACGACCTACGCGCTTAGCAGCAGTCTTAGCACCAGCAGCTGGTGATAGAGTATTCAAACGCATTCTGATTACTCCTCAACTTTAACCATGTAGTAAACCTTGTTGATCATACCGCGCACGCACGGAGTATCTTCAAGTTCTACTGTGTGGTTGATTTTACGAAGGCCTAGACCTTTAAGACACGCTTTGTGCTTAGGTAGACGACCAATTGAGCTTTTAGTTTGAGTTACTTTAATAGTTGCCATGGTGTTCTTACTCCGAAATAGATTCAACAGTTAGACCACGTTTAGCAGCAACCATTTCTGGCGACTTCATGCTACCTAGTGCATCGATCGTTGCACGAACGATGTTGATAGGGTTCGTAGAACCGTATGCTTTAGATAGTACGTTGTGTACACCAGCAACTTCTAGTACTGCACGCATCGCACCACCTGCGATAACACCAGTACCTTCCGCAGCAGGCTGCATGTAAACTTTAGAGCCCGAATGACGACCTTTCACCGGGTGGTGAAGAGTGCCTTCGTTTAGAGCGATCGTAGTCATGTTACGACGCGCTTTTTCCATTGCTTTCTGGATCGCTGCAGGTACTTCACGAGCTTTGCCGTAACCGAAACCTACACGACCGTTACCGTCACCAACTACTGTTAGTGCAGTGAAGCTCATGATTCGACCACCTTTAACCGTCTTAGATACACGGTTAACTGCGATTAGCTTTTCTTGCAAATCATTCGCTTGAACTTGTTGTTCTTTAGCCATCTTCCAACCCTACCTTAGAATTTCAGACCGGCTTCGCGAGCAGATTCTGCTAGCGCCGCCACTCGACCGTGGTATTGGAAACCAGAACGATCAAATGCAACTGACTCAACGCCTTTTTCAAGAGCGCGCTCAGCAACAGCTTTACCTACTGCTTTAGCTGCATCGATGTTACCAGTGTTCTTAATTTGCTCACGGATCGCTTTTTCTACAGTAGAAGCTGATGCGATAACCTCAGAGCCGTTTGATGCGATAACCTGAGCGTACACGTGACGAGGAGTACGGTGTACTACTAGGCGAGTTGCACCCAGTTCTGCAATCTTACGACGTGCGCGTGTAGCACGACGGATGCGAGATGCTTTCTTATCCATAGTGTTACCTTACTTCTTCTTAGCTTCTTTAGTACGCACATTTTCATCTGCGTAACGAACACCTTTGCCTTTATAAGGCTCAGGCTCACGGTAAGAACGAATGTCAGCCGCAACCTGACCAACAAGTTGTTTGTCACAACCAGTGATCACGATTTCAGTTTGGCTTGGACACTCAGCTTTAATACCCGCTGGCAATTCATGCTCAACTGGGTGAGAGAAGCCAAGAGTTAGGCCTACAGCGTTGCCTTTCATAGCAGCACGGTAACCAACACCCTTAAGAGTTAGCTTCTTAGTAAAGCCTTCAGTAACGCCAACAACCATGTTGTTAACTAGAGCGCGAGCAGTACCTGCTTGTGCCCATGCGTTAGCAACACCTTCGCGTGGACCGAAAGTAAGATTGTTTTCTTCCTGAGCAACAACTACCGCAGCGTTAAGAACGCGTGATAGTTCGCCTTTAGCACCTTTTACAGTGATTTCTTGGCCGTTTAGTTTCACCTCTACGCCAGCTGGAATAGCGACAGGTGCTTTAGCAACACGAGACATAGTCTACTCCTATTAAGCTACGTAGCAGATGATTTCACCACCAAGACCTGCTTTACGTGCAGCGCGGTCTGACATAAGACCCTTGGAAGTAGAAACGATAGCAACACCAAGACCACCCATTACAGAAGGAAGTTGATCTTTCTTCTTGTAAACACGTAGACCTGGACGAGAAACACGTTTAAGTTGCTCGATTACCGGTTTAGCTTGGAAGTACTTAAGTGTAACTTCTAGCTCAGGTTTAACTTCGCCTTCAACAGCGAAATCAGTGATGTAACCTTCAGCTTTTAGTAGTGCAGCAATTGCAACTTTAAGCTTTGAAGAAGGCATTTTAACAGCAACTTTGTTTGCTGCCTGACCGTTACGAACGCGGGTCAGCATATCCGAAATCGGATCTTGCATGCTCATATGATTTACTCCAAATGATTAAGTGGCAATTACCAGCTAGCCTTACGAAGACCCGGAATCTCGCCTTTCATGCAAGCTTCACGAACCTTAATACGGCTTAGACCGAACTTACGTAGGTAACCGTGTGGACGACCAGTTTGGTTGCAACGGTTGCGCTGACGTGATGCACTTGAATCACGTGGAAGAGATTGCAGTTTAAGAACCGCATTCCAACGATCTTCTTCTGATGCGTTTACATCGCTAATGATAGCTTTAAGCGCAGAACGCTTCTCAGCGAACTTAGCTACTAGCTTCGCACGTTTTGCTTCACGTGCTTTCATTGAATTTTTAGCCATAACAGTAACCCTTCACCTTACTTACGGAATGGGAAGTTAAAGGCAGCCAGCAGAGCACGGCCTTCCTCATCAGTACCAGCAGACGTCGTAATAGTGATGTCTAGACCGCGTACTTTATCAACTTTATCAAAGTCGATTTCCGGGAAGATGATTTGCTCGCGAACGCCCATGCTGTAGTTACCGCGTCCGTCAAAAGACTTAGCGCTAACGCCACGGAAGTCACGTACTCGTGGAAGAGCGATGTTAATTAAACGCTCAAGAAAATCCCACATACGTTCGCCACGCAAGGTTACTTTACAACCGATAGGGTAGCCTTCGCGGATTTTGAAACCTGCAACAGATTTACGCGCTTTAGTGATAAGTGGCTTTTGACCAGAGATCGTTGCCATATCAGCAGCTGCGTTTTCTAGCAGTTTCTTATCGTTGATTGCTTCACCAACACCCATGTTAAGGGTGATTTTCTCGATTCTAGGGACTTGCATGACGCTTGTGTAGCTAAACTGTTTGGTCAGTTCAGCGACTACAGACGACTTGTAGTAATCATGCAGTTTCGCCATAGTAGAACTCCAAATTACTTCTATTAGTTAGAAACGATTTCGTTGTTAGATTTAAAGAAACGTACTTTCTTACCATCTTCAAAACGGAAACCGATACGGTCAGCTTTACCAGTAGCTGCGTTAAAGATTGCAACGTTAGAAGCATCAATAGCTGCTTCTTGTTCAACGATGCCACCTTGTTGACCTAGAGCCGGAACCGGCTTTTGGTGCTTCTTAACAAGGTTGATACCTTCAACGATAACTTTACCGGTTGCTAGAACCTTAGTTACTTTACCTTTCTTGCCTTTGTCTTTACCAGCAAGAACGATTACTTCGTCATTACGACGGATTTTAGCTGCCATTTCTACGTGCTCCTTACAGAACTTCTGGAGCCAGTGAAACGATCTTCATGAACTTATCGCCACGAAGTTCACGCGTCACAGGGCCAAAGATACGTGTACCGATTGGTTGCTCAGTATTGTCATTAAGCAATACACAAGCATTACGGTCGAAGCGAATGACAGAACCGTCTGGACGACGAACGCCTTTGCGAGTGCGCACGACAACCGCCTTCAGAACATCACCTTTCTTAACTTTACCGCGAGGAATTGCTTCCTTAACAGTAACTTTGATGACGTCACCGATATGTGCATAACGGCGGTGTGAGCCACCCAGGACCTTAATACACATTACCTTGCGCGCGCCTGAGTTATCAGCTGCGTCAAGTGTACTTTGCATTTGGATCATTGTTAGTGCTCCGCTAAATATTAATAACTAGACCCATCACGGGTCGGGCTGCCTCTTTAAAAGGGACGCGAATTGTACCACCCTTTTTTGTGATTGGGTAGTCAAAAAATAAACGGCCCCAAAATAATTTTGGAGCCGTTTAATATCATAGAACTAGCTAGGGATTAACCTTTCGCTTTTTCTACAACTTTTACCAAAGTCCAAGACTTAGTCTTAGACAGTGGACGACACTCACGAATTTCAACAGTATCGCCTAGGCCACACTCGTTGTTCTCGTCATGTGCGTGTACTTTAGTCGTGCGCTTTACGAACTTGCCGTAAATTGGGTGTTTAACCATGCGCTCGATAGCAACAGTGATAGACTTGTCAGCCTTGTTGCTAACTACACGACCAAATGAAGTACGAATTTTGTCGCTCATTATGCGCCTGCCTTCTCAGTCAATACGGTTTTCACACGTGCGATATCACGACGTACAGCTTTCAGAGTATGAGTTTGCTGTAGTTGACCAGTTGCAGCTTGCATGCGCAAGTTGAACTGTTCACGTAGCAAATTCAAAAGCTCAGCGTTAAGCTCTTCAACGCTTTTTTCGCGTAGATCTTGTGCTTTCATCACATCACCTGCTTAGTTACAAATGTAGTTTTGAATGGCAGTTTACGCGCCGCTAGACGGAACGCTTCACGAGCCAATTCTTCAGGTACACCACCCATTTCGTACATAACCTTACCAGGTTGGATTTGGGCTACCCAGTACTCAACGTTACCTTTACCCTTACCTTGACGAACTTCTAGTGGTTTTTCTGTGATAGGTTTGTCTGGGAACACACGGATCCAGATTTTACCTTGACGCTTAACGTGACGTGTCATTGCACGACGTGCCGCTTCGATTTGACGAGCAGTTAGACGGCCACGGCCAGTAGCTTTAAGACCGAATTCGCCGAAGCTTACATCAGTACCTTTAGCTAGACCACGGTTACGACCTGTCTGAACCTTACGGAACTTAGTACGTTTAGGTTGTAGCATCTGTCGACTCCTTACTTACGGCCTTTACGCTGCTTCTTAGGCTTGTCGCCTTTAGGCTCTACAGCGTTAGCTGCAGGCATACCGCCAAGAATCTCACCTTTGAAGATCCAAGTCTTAATGCCGATCACACCGTATTGAGTGTGAGCCGAAGAAGTTGCGTAATCAATGTCAGCACGTAGAGTGTGTAGAGGCACACGGCCTTCACGGTACCACTCAGAACGTGCAATTTCAGCGCCGCCTAGACGACCGCTTACTTCTACTTTGATACCTTTAGCGCCTAGACGCATAGCGTTTTGTACCGCGCGCTTCATAGCACGACGGAACATAACACGACGCTCTAGCTGAGACGCGATGCTATCACCTACAAGCTGTGCATCAAGTTCAGGCTTACGTACTTCAGCGATGTTAATTTGCGCTGGTACACCTGCAATTTTAGCTACAGCTGTGCGTAGTTTTTCTACGTCTTCACCTTTCTTACCGATAACTACGCCTGGACGAGCAGTGTGAATAGTCACACGGATGCTCTTAGCAGGACGCTCGATAACGATGCGTGAAAGAGATGCTTTTTTCAGTTCACTTGTAAGGAACTGACGTACCTTGAAGTCGCCGTCTAGGTTGTCAGCGAAATCTTTGGTGTTAGCAAACCATGTAGCATTCCAAGGCTTAACGATGCCTAGACGAATACCATTAGGATGTACTTTTTGACCCATTGCTTACTCTCCTAGTCTCAAGCGTCTGCTACAACAACAGTGATGTGGCTTGAACGCTTCAAGATACGATCCGCACGACCTTTAGCACGAGGCATAATACGCTTCATGATAGGGCCTTCATCTACGAAGATTTTTGCGACATTTAGATCGTCAATATCTGCGCCTTCATTGTGCTCCGCGTTAGCGATAGCTGACTCAAGAACTTTCTTGATTAGATCAGCAGCTTTTTTGTTGCTGAACGTTAGAATTTCTAGAGCCTGGTCTACAGATTTACCACGAATTTGATCCGCAACTAAGCGAGCTTTCTGAGGCGAAATGCGAGCAAAGTTATGTTTAGCTAATGCTTCCATCATCTACTCCTTAACGCTTCTTAGCTTTCTTATCCACGACATGGCCGCGGTAAGTACGTGTTGGTGCGAATTCGCCCAGTTTGTGACCGATCATTTCTTCAGTTACAAATACTGGTACGTGCTGACGACCATTATGGACAGCGATGGTCAAACCGATCATCGTAGGGATGATCATTGAACGACGGGACCAAGTCTTAATAGGCTTTTTGTCTCCGCTTTCCACCGCTTTCTCTACCTTCTTCAGCAAGTGTAGGTCAATAAATGGACCTTTCTTGAGAGAACGTGGCATGGCGATTCCTCTTTATATAGATTACTTGTTACGACGACGTACGATGTACTTGTCAGTGCGTTTGTTCTTACGAGTCTTGAAGCCTTTAGTTGGCTGACCCCATGGTGAAACTGGGTGACGGCCACCAGAAGTACGACCTTCACCACCACCGTGTGGGTGGTCTACTGGGTTCATTACCACACCGCGAACGGTTGGACGAACACCGCGCCAGCGGTTAGCACCAGCTTTACCAAGTTCACGTAGCATGTGCTCAGAGTTACCAACTTCACCGATTGTTGCACGGCCTTCAGAAAGTACTTTGCGCATTTCGCCAGAACGTAGACGGATAGTTACGTATGCACCGTCGCGAGCAACGATTTGAGCATATGCACCAGCCGAACGAGCTAGCTGACCACCTTTACCAGGTTTTAGTTCAACATTGTGTACAGTTGAACCTACTGGGATGTTACGCATTGGTAGAGTGTTACCAGCTTTGATTGGTGCATCAACACCTGACTGGATAGCATCACCTGCGTTAACACCTTTAGGTGCTAGGATGTAACGACGCTCACCGTCTGCGTACAGAACTAGAGCGATGTTAGCGCTACGGTTTGGATCATATTCAAGACGCTCAACTTTCGCTGGGATACCGTCTTTAGTACGTTTGAAGTCAATTACACGGTAGTGGTGCTTGTGACCACCGCCGATGTGACGTACTGTGATACGACCGTTGTTGTTACGACCACCGTTCTTAGAGTTTTTCTCTAGAAGAGGTGCGTATGGCTTGCCCTTGTGTAGGTCAGCGTTAACAACTTTAACAACGTGACGACGACCAGGGGAAGTCGGCTTACATTTAACAATAGCCATTCTTAACTACTCCTGTTATTCCGCGCCGCCAACGAAGTCAAGATCTTGACCTTCTTTCAAAGTAACGTACGCTTTCTTAACGTCGCTGCGGCGACCTTGGCGTAGACCTTGACGTTTGGTCTTACCCTTAGTGATAAGAGTATTTACAGACTTTACTTCAACTTCAAATAGCTTTTCTACAGCTGCTTTGATCTCTTTTTTAGTTGCATCTTTAGCTACTTTGAAAACGATAGTGTTCGCTTTCTCAGCTGCCATAGTTGCTTTTTCAGAGATGTGCGGTGCACGTAGAACTTTTAGGATACGCTCTTCAGTGATCATGCTAGCATCTCCTCTACTTGTTTAACTGCATCAGCAGTAATTACAACTTTGTCAAACGCAATTAGAGATACTGGATCAATACCAGCAACGTCGCGTGCGTCAACTTTGTATAGGTTACGAGCAGCTAAGAATAGGTTCTCATCTACTTCGCTAGTCACGATTAAAGCGTCAGTTAGCTCAAGCTCTTTAAGCTTAGCAACTAGTTCTTTAGTCTTTGGTGCTTCTACTGAGAAGTTATCAACAACGATTAAACGCTCTTGACGAACAAGCTCAGAAAGAATGCTCTTCATAGCACCACGGTACATTTTTTTGTTTACTTTTTGGCTGTGATCTTGTGGTTTCGCAGCAAAAGTAACACCACCTGTACGCCAGATTGGGCTACGGATTGTACCAGCACGTGCACGGCCAGTACCTTTTTGACGCCATGGCTTAGCGCCACCGCCAGAAACTTCTGAACGTGTTTTCTGAGCACGAGTACCTTGACGAGCACCTGCTGCAAATGCAACAACTACTTGGTGTACAAGAGCTTCGTTAAACTCACGTCCGAAAGTAGTTTCGGAAACAGTTAGTGCATCAGCACCTTTAACCATTAGTTCCATTACTTACTCCTGAGACGTTATGCTTTAACAGCTGGTTTAACGATCACGTTACCGCCAGTTGCGCCTGGGACTGCACCTTTAATAAGAAGCAGATTGCGCTCAGCGTCAACACGTACGATCTCTAGGTTTTGAGTCGTTACACGCTCAGCACCCATGTGACCTGCCATTTTCTTGCCTTTAAATACGCGACCTGGAGTTTGACATTGGCCAATAGAACCAGGAGCACGGTGAGACAATGAGTTACCGTGAGTCATATCTTGAGTGCGGAAGTTCCAACGCTTAACAGCGCCTTGGAAGCCTTTACCCTTAGATGTACCAGTAACGTCTACTTTCTTTGTTTCGTTGAATAGTTCAACTGTTAGCTCAGCGCCAACTGCAAACTCTTCACCGTTTTCCAAACGGAATTCCCAAAGACCACGACCAGCTTCTACACCTGCTTTAGCAAAGTGACCAGCTTCTGGCTTAGTTACGCGGTTAGCTTTCTTAGCACCAGTAGTAACCTGGATTGCTGCGTAGCCGTCTGTATCAAGTGTTTTAACTTGAGAAACACGGTTAGCTTCAACCTCAACAACAGTTACTGGGATAGAAACGCCTTCTTCAGTAAATACGCGGGTCATGCCCACTTTACGACCGATTAGACCAATCATTCTTCTAATCTCCCTTAACCTAGGCTAATTTGAACGTCAACGCCCGCAGCAAGGTCTAGACGCATTAGAGCATCAACAGTTTTGTCTGTTGGCTCAACGATGTCGATTAGACGCTTGTGAGTACGGATTTCGTACTGGTCACGAGCTTTCTTGTTAACGTGTGGAGAGATAAGAACTGTGAAACGCTCTTTACGAGTAGGTAGTGGGATTGGACCACGAACCTGTGCGCCAGTGCGCTTAGCTGTTTCAACGATTTCCGCTGTAGAAGCATCGATTAGTTTGTAATCGAAAGCTTTTAGGCGGATACGGATACGTTGGTTCTGCATGAGACAGAGCTCCAATATTAAAAATTACACAAACAATATCGCCACTCAGACTCGTAAAGACGAGAGAATGCCGATTGATTTATGTGAAACCGTAACTTCCAAGATTAGGAAGTATTGTCAGTTAATTTTCGATCAACTACCCCTACATACCAGAATCACGTCTGGGGATAGTTATTCCGAAGAATAAGTAGCTAATTGTATTAACCGCGAACATAAGCTGAGTTTACATTACCTAATAAATCGATGATTTATTAGCTCCTCTTCGCTCATTGGTTCACAACTGGCTTAACCAGTGCGACGCATTATACAGATCACAGTTTCACTTGCAAGTGCTGTTTGAAAAATAAACGGTGAAAGGGATAGAGACGAGAGACGAAAGACGAAAGACGAGAGAGTAATGTTGAGGGTTGACGTTAGAACATCAACCCTTTTCGCATTGGGAGACACAAGGTTATTGTTTCAAAAGAAAAAAACGTAATTTCCCAAAAACTCTACAATCTTCCTCTCGTATCTCGTAGCGAAGCGCTCTTTAGGACGGAGTCCGTTCTCAACTCTATCTTTGTATTAAGCTAAGCGTTGACGCACCGCTTCAAACAGACATACGCCCGACGCTACAGACACGTTCAGACTTGAAACACTACCCGCCATAGGGATCTTGATCAAGTCATCACACGTTTCGCGAGTGAGGCGACGCATACCGTCACCTTCTGCCCCCATGACGATAGCCAAAGCGCCTGTTAGTTTAGCTTGATAGATATCGTGTGTTGCTTCACCTGCAGTGCCAACAAACCAAACGCCCTGCTCTTGTAAAGCTCGCATAGTACGCGCGAGATTAGTCACACGCACCAAAGGCACTGTTTCGGCTGCGCCACAGGCCACTTTACTGACTGTTGCGGTAATATTGGCTGACTTATCTTTTGGAACAATCACGGCAGCAACACCCGCCGCATCAGCATTACGTAGACAAGCACCCAAGTTGTGCGGATCGGTGACACCATCAAGTACTAACAAGAGTGGTGATTCATGCTTAGCCAGAATGTCGTCTAAGTCGTTTTCGTTAAGCTGCTTGGTCGGCTTAACGCGAGCCATAATACCTTGGTGGTTTGCACCACGTGCTTTGTCATCTAGCGTTTTGCGTGTCATTTGCTGAATTGAAACACCACACACTTGCAGGTCATTCAAAATCGGCATTAGACGGTCATCTTGGCGACCTTTTAGCACGAACGCTTCAATAAAGCGCTCAGGTTCACGCTCTAATACAGCTTTGACTGCGTGGATACCATAAATAAATTCGTTACTCATTTAAAAACCTGTTCGTTTAAATCACTGCGCTGCTTTTTTACTGCGCTTGGTTTTCTTAGGCTTATTACCAGCCTTTTTCTTGCGAGCTTTAGTGACCTTAGGCTTCTTAGCTGCCTCTTTAGATTCTGGGCGCTTAGTTGGTTCAACTTCAGCCGTTGCTTTAGCTGCTCTATCACCCTTAGTCGCTGCGCGTTTTTTCTCTTTGGCTTTTCTCTTCGCCTCTGCGACGCGCTTCTTAGCCGTCTTTCCTTCGCCGCGTAGCTTACGACTTGTTTCGACTAATTCAAAGTCAATTTGACGATCATCGAGGTTGACCGAAAGTACCTTAACTTTCACGGCATCGCCAAGTCGGTAGATAGCACCAAAACTTTCGCCGATAAGTCTTTGACCAATCGGATCAAATTGGTAGTAGTCATTGGCGAGAGCCGAAATATGAACTAGACCATCGATATGTAAATCACTCAAGCGAACAAAGAAGCCAAAACCGGTGACATTAGCAATCACACCATCTAGCTCTTCCCCAACATGATCTTGCATGTATTCACATTTAAGCCAATCAGACACCTCACGCGTCGCATCATCTGCACGGCGCTCAGTCATCGAACATTGCTCACCGTAGAAGTCCATATCATCAAATGAGTAATGGTAACCACCTGTTGGTGTCCAGCGATCTTTTAGCGTGCCATTCTCTTTCGCAATCAGGTACTTAATTGCGCGGTGAAGTAACAAGTCTGGGTAACGACGAATTGGCGAGGTAAAGTGCGCATAACGCTTCAATGCCAAACCGAAGTGGCCACAGTTATCTGCGTTGTAGACTGCTTGCTTCATCGAACGCAACAACATGGTTTGAATCAGCTCTTTGTCTTGACGCTCGCCAATTTGCTTAACCAAATCAGCGTAATCGGTTGGTGATGGTTCTAAACCACCATTTAAATGCAGACCAAGCTCACCTAAGAAGTCACGGAAACCCTGCAAACGAAGTTCACCCGGAGATTCGTGAATTCGGTAGAGTGCCGGTTCTTTTGCTTTTTCGACCAAAGAAGCAGAAGCGATATTGGCTAAGATCATACACTCTTCAATAATCTTATGCGCATCGTTGCGAATCACGGGTTCAATACTGTCAATCTTGCGCTCCGCATTGAAGATGAACTTGGTTTCCACCGTTTCAAATTCAATCGCACCACGATTGTCACGAGCATGCTTAAGCACTTTATACATCTTATGCAGCTCTTCTAGGTGAGGAACTAACGGTTCGTATCTTTGGTGCAGCTCTTCATCCCCTTCAAGGATATGGTGTACCTTATTATAGGTCAGGCGAGCATGAGAGTTCATCACCGCTTCATAGTGCTTGTAGCCAGATAACTTACCCGTCTCAGAGATGGTCATCTCACACACCATACATAGGCGATCGACTTGCGGGTTAAGAGAACATAAGCCGTTAGATAATACTTCCGGAAGCATTGGAACCACTTGCGATGGGAAGTAGACAGAGTTACCACGGTTGATCGCTTCTTTATCGAGTGCGGTATCAGGGCGAACATAGTAGCTCACATCCGCAATCGCAACCCATAATCGCCAACCACCGCTCTTTTTCTTCTCACAGAAAACAGCATCGTCAAAGTCGCGGGCATCTTCACCATCGATAGTCACTAGTGGCAGTTCGCGCAGGTCTACCCTGCCTACTTTTGCTTCTTCCGGTACTTCTTCCCCAAGCCCTTCGATTTGCTTATCGACGGCTTCAGGCCACTCATGAGGAATTTGGTGAGTGCGGATGGCAATTTGAGTCTCCATTCCTGGTGCCATATTTTCACCCAAGACTTCAATCACTTTGCCCATCATGCCACGAGAACGAGAGCCACGATCAGTAATTTCAATCACCACAACATTACCCATACGCGCCCCTGCACGGAGTTCATTCGGGATTAAGATATCTTGGCTGATGCGCGAATCGTCTGGCACCACATATGAGTAACCATACTCCAGAAAGAAGCGGCCTACGATTTGCGTCGTGCGTTCTTCAAGCACACGAACCAAGCGCCCTTCCTTACGGCCTCGCTTCGAGTTATCAGTTGGCTGTACTAAGACATAGTCACCGTGAATGATATTTTTCATCTGATGGTGAGGAAGAACGATATCATTGTCTTTACCGACACTTCCTTCAGGGCGTACCCAACCATGACCGTCTTTATGACCGATCACATAGCCTTTGATCATTTCTAGTTTCTCTGGCAGGGCGTAGCATTGACGGCGAGTAAAGACCAACTGCCCGTCACGTTCCATGGCGCGTAGTCGACGACGTAAGCCTTCGTAATGATCTTCTCCTTTCAGCTTTAATGCTTCAAAGAGATCATTGCGGTTCATCGGAACGCCAGCTTGGCTGAGGAACTCAAGGATAAACTCACGGCTTGGGATCGGATTGTCATAATTTTCCGATTCACGAGCTGCAAATGGGTCATTATGGATATTGTCTGACATAGGCACGCCTAATTAACAAAGGAAGGGAATTAAAACTAGTATATCTGACTAGCGAGTTAAGCTACAGGTAAGTCGCTTTAATTTCGCAGTTTTTCCTCCTGTTTTTCATCACTTATCTCAACTCTTCACAACTCATAACATCGCACGATAAAGATCACACTTCATTGCAAGTTAACGAGCAAACGATTGCACCCAGTAAAGAAGGGGGTATGATTTAGGAAAATTTTACCGTTCCTTTTACTACAGGTGTTGCCATGAGTATCAAACGTACCTTAATTGCTTCGGCTATCGCTAGCCTTGGTCTATTCTCGCTTCAGGCGTCCGCTACCGAGAAAGCTGACTTAATGATCACCGATGCCATGGTTCTTACTATGAACCAAGACAAAACCGTGTATGAAAAAGGAACGGTAGTGGTTAAAGGCAATCAAATCATCGCAGTTGGCGATCAATCACTGGCGAAACAATATCAAGCGGAGAAAGTACTGGATGTGAATGGCGATATAGTGATGCCTGGCCTTATCAATACCCACACTCACGTTTCAATGACGGTATTTCGCTCTCTTGCAGACGATGTTCCTGATCGCCTCCACCGCTATATTTTCCCACTAGAAGCCAAGCTTGTTTCACGTGATATGGTACGTATAGGTGCCAATCTTGGCAATGTCGAGATGGTCAAAGGCGGTGTAACCACTTATGCAGACATGTACTATTTTGAAGATGAAGTAGCAAAGACCGTCGATAAAATTGGTATGCGAGCAATTTTGGGCGAAACAGTGATTAAATTCCCGGTTGCTGACGCTGCCAATGCAGGTGAAGGCATTCAGTACGCACTTAACTTTATCGAAGAATACAAAGACCACCCGCGAATCACGCCAGCTTTTGCTCCACACGCGCCATATACAAACACCACTGAAACACTGCAAAAAGTGGCTAAGCTGTCGCTTGAACACGATGTGCCTGTGATGATTCACTTAGCAGAATCACACCGCGAAGAAGAGAAGATCGCGCAGCGTGCTGACGGAATGTCACCAGTTCAGTATATGCATAGCATTGGCGCACTAAACAAGAATCTCGTCGGTGCTCATATGATCTTGGTCGATGATGAAGATATTAAGCTGGTAAAAGAAGCAGACATGGGTGTCGCACACAACATGAGTGCCAACATTAAATCTGCAAAAGGCGTTTCTCCTGCCCTTAAGATGTACGATGAAGAAGTGCGTATTGGTTTAGGTACAGATGGGCCGATGTCGGGCAACACTTTGAGTACTATTGATGAATTCAACCAAGTGGCTAAAGTACATAAACTTGTTAACAAGGATCGCGCGGCAATGCCGCCAATCAAAGTGATTGATATGGCGACCATGGGGGCTGCCAAGGCTCTGCATATGGAAGACAAAATAGGTTCTCTTGAAGCTGGCAAACTGGCAGATATCATTGTAATCGACACGAAAGCACCAAACATGGTGCCAGTCTATAATCCATATTCAGCGTTAGTTTACTCAGCAAACTCAGGCAATGTACGTCACTCTATTGTTGATGGAAACGTACTGATGCAAGATCGTGAAATGCTCACTGTCGATGAAGAAGCGATTCGAAAAGAAGCACTTGAGTTCACTAAAGTGGTTCGCGAGACAGTAATTGAATCAGGTGAAGTGGTTCAGTAAAAGGCTCGTAATAACAATGCCCAGCAAGTGCTGGGCATTTTAGTTTCTATCGCAACCGACCGAGTGCAGGAAGCCAGTTGGTTTTAAACGTTAACAAGTTACCAGAAGGTATCGCGCTTTTTCGCTCTGGCGATAATATTTTGTGGCATTCGCCTCTCTAGGCCTTGCCGTAGAACACTAATGCGTTTGTGTACGCGCTGGTCAGCGGTGACCGAGTTATACAACCAGCGGTAGGCATCTTCATAATCGAGCGGGCTACCGTAATCACGCAGCAGCAGTTCTGCTAGGTGAATACGAGCATTTATATTGCCCATAGCCGCCGCTTCACGAAGATAAGGAATTGCACGCTCTTTATCTTGCTGAACCAAGGTGCCACGCGAGTAATAACGACCAATCTGCTCAAGAGCAGCCGGCAAACCTTGGTGGGCAGCATTTTCCATATAGTAAAGACCCAGCTCTACATCCTGATTGACACACACGCCCCATGCCAGCATATCTCCGTATAGAAATTCATACGCAGGTAAGCTAATTCGAGTCGCACGCGCCACAATATCTTCAACAAGTTGACAGTTATCGGCTTTTACACGCTCTAAATGTTGGTTGCTGTTGATGAGTTTAATTAATTCGGCTTCGGTATATATAGGTATCGGCTCACCGATTTCAGACAACTCGTTTGCCTGAACCCATGAGACACTTAACGCCAACACCATCGAAGCAGCTAATTTTCTTAGCTTCATTTTCTGCACTCTTAACTTCGACCATAGGTATCAACTTTTCGTCAACACCAGATTTGCCGCAAACGCGGCAAGCTTGATACTAGTATCGGCAATCAGCGCTAACTCTTTAATCAAAATTGCCGCTCTATGGCAAATTGTTGCCGTAAGTTATGAGAATCGCAAGGAAAATTGGTTATAAAAAAACCGGCGATAAACGCCGGTTTTTAAAACACTTTAACAATCAGAGATTAAGCTTCGTATGGGTGAGCTTTAATAATTGTTTCGTTGCGGTCTGGACCTGTAGAGATGATATCTACTGGCACACCCGTTAGCTCTTCGATACGCTTGATGTAGTCAAGAGCGGCTTTTGGAAGCGCATCTAGTGATTTAGCACCAAATGTAGTCTCAGACCAACCAGGCATTGTTTCGTAGATTGGTGTCGCTTCTTCAAATGACTCTGCCGCCATTGGAGACACTTCTAGGATAGAACCGTCTTTCATCTTGTAGCCAGTACAGATTTTGATCTCTTCTAGACCATCAAGGACGTCTAGTTTAGTCAGGCAGATACCTGTTAGAGAGTTGATTTGGATTGCACGGCGCATTGCCACGGCATCGAACCAACCTGTACGACGCAGGCGACCTGTTGTTGCACCAAACTCGTGGCCAACAGTACCTAAGTGCTTACCGATAGGGTCTTGCTTGTCTTGACCATCGTATAGCTCAGTTGGGAACGGACCAGAACCAACACGAGTACAGTAAGCTTTAGTAATACCAAGAATGTAACCGATGTGGCGAGGGCCGAAACCAGAACCTGCAGCAACACCACCAGCAGTCGTGTTAGAAGAAGTTACGTATGGGTAAGTACCATGGTCGATATCGAGTAGCGTACCTTGAGCACCTTCGAACATAATCTTGTCGCCGCGCTTGCGTGCTGCGTCTAGTTCGTCAGTTACGTCCATAACCATAGAAGTTAGTAGATCAGCGTAACCCATGCATTGCTCAAGAACTTCATCGTAGCTTACTGTTTCAGCTTTGTAGAAGTGCTCTAGCTGGAAGTTATGGAATTCCATCACTTCTTTTAGTTTCTCAGCGAACATCTCTTTATCGAAAAGATCGCCAACGCGTAGACCACGACGGGCAACTTTGTCTTCATAAGCAGGACCGATACCACGACCGGTTGTACCAATAGCTTTCGCGCCACGAGCGATTTCACGCGCGTTGTCGATAGCGATGTGGTAAGGAAGAATTAGAGGACAAGCTTCAGAAACGAAAAGACGCTCACGAACCGGGATGCCACGCTCTTCAAGAGGCTTCATTTCTTTAAGAAGTGCTTCAGGCGATAATACAACGCCGTTACCGATAACACATTTTACGTTATCGCGTAGGATGCCTGATGGAATTAAATGAAGAACGGTTTTTTCACCGTCAATTACAAGAGTGTGACCTGCGTTGTGACCGCCTTGGTAGCGAACCACATACTTTGCATCTTCAGTTAAAAGGTCAACAATTTTACCTTTACCTTCGTCACCCCATTGGGTGCCCAGAACGACTACGTTATTTCCCATCTTTCCAGTATCTGTTGCTAGTTAAAAATGGATTCTAGCACTGAATCACATTTCTTGCAGTCATTTTTTAATCATCTAAGTGTAATACCGTTTAAATCAGAGGGGGTTTTAAACAACAGCGAACTATATCAGCCACTTAACTGTAGTCTTAGCAGAATGAATCTCGAGCAAACTACTCATCTGCGTAGATTTTCACGCTAAAATCTCCATTTGTGTCGATGCCTGCTCGATACATCCCCGTGCTGTTCATCGAAAAATGAAGTTGCCCTTGAGCATCAACGGCAATCAGACCGCCTTCTCCGCCCATCTCTTTTAGTTCACCTTGAATAACGGCATTACATGCGGTATGCAGCTCTTCTTTTAAGTAACGCATCCTCGCTGCTACATCGGCTGCCACCGTTTGGCGAATAAAGAACTCACCCATTCCTGTGGTTGAGACAGCAACATTGCCATTCTCTGCAAATGTCCCTGCCCCGATGATCGAAGAGTCACCAACCCTACCATATTTCTTATTGGTGACGCCGCCAGTACTGGTCGCGGCAGCAAGGTTACCATGTTGATCGAGCGCCACCGCTCCAACCGTGCCATATTTGTTATCATCAGGGTATCTAGACTCCGATAATGCAAACAGACCTTTCTCTTTCATCGAGAGTAACTGCTCATAACGGCGGTTAGTAAAGAAGTAATCTTGCTCAGTAAATTGATAGCCGTGCTCGAAGGCAAACTCTTCAGCCCCTTCGCCAATCATTAACACATGCTCACTTTTATTCATCACGTCGCGTGCGAGATCAATTGGGTTCTTAATATGACGAACGCCTGCTACGGCACCAGCATTTTTGTCTTTGCCATGCATAACAGATGCATCCATTTCAACCATTTCCTTGTTGGTCAATACCGAACCTTTACCAGCATTAAAGTTAGGCGAATCTTCCAATACTTTGACCGCTGCAACGACCGCATCCAGCGCATCTCCCGACTGAGCTAAAATGCTATGCCCAGCGCGAACCGAAACTTCAAGATCGGCTAGGATGGAAGCCTTTAACTCTTCGCTCATTTGATCACGTAATATGGTTCCGGCTCCGCCATGAATGGCGATTGAGAATGGTTGGCTCATTGGTTGGTCTCCGTATATCTAACGACCTTATTGGTAACAAAAAAGGCGTTTCCCGTACAGCGGGAAACGCCTTTTACAATCTAGCTATAAGCTAACAGATTAGTGAGAACCGCAGCTACCGCCACCGCAGCAGCCGTCTTTTTTCTCTTCACCGTGGTCATGGCCTTCGCCACCACAGCAACCGCCTTCATGATCGTGGTCGTGACCACAGCCACCAGCTTGGTGAACATGACCGTGCTCGATCTCTTCAGCAGTAGCTTCACGTACAGCAACAACTTCTACGTCGAAAGTTAGTGTTTGACCAGCAAGCATGTGGTTACCATCAACAACGACTTCGTCGCCATCTACTTCTGTTACTTCTACAGGGATTGGACCTTGGTCAGTATCCGCTAGGAAACGCATACCTACTTCGATTTGCTCAACACCTTGGAATACGTCTGCAGGAACACGCTGTACAAGTGCGTCGTTGTGCTCACCGTATGCTTCTTCTGGAGAAACAGTTACAGAGAACTTAGCGCCTGCTTCTTTAGCTTCTAGTGCTGTTTCAAGACCAGTGATTAGGTTGTTGTTGCCGTGTAGATAATCTAGTGGCGCATCTGCAGTAGACTGATCAACAACAACACCATCTTCCAATTTCACTTGGTAAGCAAGGCTTACAACTACGTTCTTTTCAATTTTCATATTTACTCCAAGGAGAATAAAGGACCTTAGCCCAAACTAAGGTCTATAAACTTTCTATCGGGGTATTATGGGGATGATTTGTAGAAACTCAATCAATCAGGCTTAAAAATGCCGATCATTTCCTGACCGCCATGCTCCGTTTTCTCAACGGACTGAGGTTGACGCTGGTCTTGGTGACCGCACTCAACACACTCTACTAACTCAATATTGTTCTCTATCCACCAGCGCAAAGTGTCTTGTGCAGAACACTTGGGGCAGCTGGCACCTGCGATAAATCTTTTTTTCATCTTACAACTCAGTTATTGGGCTAATCCCAGAAGTTTTTAGCTTGCTGATCGCTCTCGAGCTCTCGGCCAAATATCTCTTCCAGTTCTTTACGGGCTTCTTTGGCTCTTTGGGCCAATTGTTTGTCATCATTGTGCTGAGGGAGCAACTCCTTGAGCATAGCATTATCAAGCTTTCTGAAATGCGCCTCAGCTCGCTTTGCTTGATACGGGTGCATGCCTAAATTGATCAAGGTTTGACGGCCAAGATCTAGAGCGCCCAAAAAGGTTTCGCGCGAGTAGTTATCTACGCCATGACTTAGTAACTGATAAGCCTCGACTCTACTGCGGGCACGAGCGAGCAGTTTTAGAGCAGGGAAATGTGTTTGGCACAGCTCGATAATCTTCATGATCTCATCAGGAGAGTCAGTACAGATCACCATCGCCTCTGCTTTATCCGCACCTGCAGCTCGTAGCAGGTCTAGTTGAGTCGCATCACCGTAAAACACCTTGTAACCGTACTTACGCAACAGCTTAATCTGACTCGCGTCACTTTCTAACACTGTGACTTTTATTTTGTTGGCGTACATCAAACGGCCAATGATCTGCCCAAAGCGACCAAATCCGGCAATGATGACTCGTGGTTGTTTGTTGACCACATCACTTTTAAGCGCCTCAACCGAATCTGCGTTCAGACCACGGGCATACCATTTGTTCTGCGCCATTAATAATAGAGGGGTCGTGACCATAGACAAGCTGACCACCACCAATAGAAAAGCGGTCTGATTGTGATTTATCAGGCCTTCACTGCTTGCCGCAGTAAAGATAACAAAAGCAAATTCACCGCCCTGACTTAGTATCGCCGCCATTTTACTACGTACTTTGGCACTGCTACCTGCTAAGCGCGCCAGTAGATAGAGGATTAACCCTTTTACAATAACTAGACCAACAACGGCCGCTATTACTGCAAAGGGCTCTAATGCGAGTAAGCCCAAATCAACAGCCATACCGACAGCAATAAAGAATAAGCCGAGCAACAAACCTTTAAACGGCTCTATGGCAATTTCGAGCTCATGACGATACTCACTCTCTGCCAGTAACACTCCCGCCAAGAAGGTGCCAAGTGCCATAGACAAGCCAAGGTGTTTCATGAGTAGAGCAATACCGATAACCAACAGCAGAGCCGCGACGGTAAATAGTTCTCTTACGCCACTTAACACCACGTAACGAAACAGCGGTCTCAATAGGAAATGGCCACCAACCAACAAGCCTCCAACACCACCAAGCATCCATAGTGCGTCAAGCCAGTCCCCCGCTGTATTGCCCGCCAATATAGGAAGAATCGCCAACATGGGAATCACTGCAATATCTTGGAACAGGAGGACAGCAAAACCAGATTGGCCAGTTTCACCGCCTGCTAACCCTTGCTCTTCAATCACACGTAGGGCAATCGCCGTAGAAGAGAGTGCTAGGCCCATACCTATTACTAAGCTGGTCTGCCATGTTGTACCGGCAATATAGGCAACACTGGCGAGAATAAGAGTTGTCACTACAACCTGAGCGCCCCCCAATCCCAATATTGGCCCTTTCATCTGCAGCAGCTTCTTTGGATTTAGTTCCAAGCCAATCAGGAACAGCAATAGCACAACGCCAAATTCAGCAAAATGGAGAATCGCTTCTACATCACGGATCAAGCCGAGTCCCCAAGGACCAATCGCAACACCCGCAAGTAAATAGCCCAGTACAGAACCAAGACCCAGTCGCTGAGCAAGCGGCACTGCAATAACTGCAGCCGTCAGAAAGATCACACTACTCTGGAGAAAATCACTTTCAAGCGCCATTGCCACCTCCTACTACTTGTTCAGTATAGATTAGCAATGGATTATTCAGCCATTGACGGTAGGTCTCTGCATGTTGATAGCGCTCCATTTCACTGACGTTACGCGCCCAATAGAGCACCAATGGTTCTATCCACTCCATCTGACAAAGTGCTGCAGTTAACTCAAACGGCTGAAGAATTTCATCGAGTGGATAACGGTTGTAGCCACTCTTGCCATAGGCTTCCTCTTTTCCACCAGTGGTAATCACACTACGCCAGTACTTTCCTTTAAGCGCTTCTCCCTTTCCGTACGCAAACCCCTTACCTAGAACACGATCTAACCATTCTTTAAGCAACGCTGGACAAGAATACATATAGAGGGGGTGATGAAAGACAATCACATCATGCTCGTTGAGTAACTGCTGCTCGGCTGGGACATCAATGAAAAAATCGGGATAGTGTGCATAAAGATCGTGCACAGTGACGTGATCAAGCGATTCAATCTTCTTGATCATCATTTGATTGGCCACTGACGTCTGTGACTCTGGGTGGGCATACAGCACCAACACCTTAGGTTTGTCGGATGATAAAGTCTGCATTCCTTCGACAGCAATCCTTGTATTAAGAACGTATTATGTTGTTTTTATAGGTTATCAGTTTGTTATACGTGGTTAGCACAAATAACGCAATGATCGACATAGCTCGTTAACTACCCTACTATTCGTCGCAATACGAGCAAAGACAAAGCAAAAGATTATGATTACCTTCTCTGGCATCCAGCTTCTTCGAGGTGGCAAGCCACTTCTCGACCAAGCTTCTGCGACCATTCACCCAGGCGATAAAGTTGGTCTAGTTGGCAAAAACGGTTGTGGTAAATCGACCCTTTTCGCCTTAATTAAAGACGAGCTCTCTATTGATGCAGGTAACTTTAGTAAGCCTGCCCATTGGGAGATGGCGTGGGTGGCGCAAGAAACCCCTGCTTTAGAACGCAGCGCGATAGAATACGTTATTGATGGTGATCGCGAGTATCGCCGTCTTGAAGCGGATCTAGTGACAGCAGAAGAGAAAGACAACGGGACGTTAGTTGCAGAAATCCACGGCAAGATAGAAACCATCGGCGGCTACAGTATCCGCGCGCGTGCCGCTGAGCTGCTTGACGGTTTAGGCTTTAGCCAACAACAGATGAGCTGGAACCTGACTCAGTTTTCGGGTGGTTGGCGTATGCGTCTAAACCTTGCACAAGCGCTGCTTTGTCGCTCTGATCTTTTGCTCCTCGATGAGCCGACCAACCACTTAGATCTTGATGCCGTAATGTGGCTAGAACGTTGGCTACAAAACTACCCGGGCACACTAATGCTTATTTCACACGACCGCGATTTCTTAGATCCTATCGTGGCTCGTGTCATTCATGTCGAGAACCAACAGCTCAATGAATACACTGGTAACTACTCTTCATTTGAAGAACAGCGTGCACAAAAGTTGATTCTACAACAAGCTCAGTTTGAGAAGCAGCAAAAGCAAATGTCGCATATGCAAAGTTATATTGACCGCTTCCGCTATAAAGCTTCCAAAGCTCGCCAAGCACAAAGCCGAATTAAGGCGCTGGAACGAATGGAGAAAGTGCTTCCTGCTCAGCTTGATAACCCATTTAGCTTTCAGTTTAGACAGCCAGATGCGTTACCAAACCCCATTCTCATGATGGATGAAGTCTCGGCAGGCTATGGTGATAACCTGATTCTAGACAAAATTCGCCTTAACCTAGTCCCTGGCAGCCGCATCGGTCTGCTGGGTCGCAATGGTGCGGGTAAGTCAACCCTAATCAAGCTGCTGTCTGGCGAGCTTAACCCTCAAGGTGGTGATCTGACGTATTCACAAGGGGTTAAGATTGGCTATTTTGCTCAGCACCAGTTGGAAACTCTGCACCCAGAAGAAACGCCGCTTCAACACATGATGCAAATAGCCCCAGATAAGAACGAGCTTGAACTGCGTAACTATCTGGGTAGCTTTGGCTTCCAAGGTGAGAAAGCGCTAGAGAAAGTAGCACCCTTTTCTGGTGGCGAAAAAGCTCGCTTAGTACTGGCGTTGGTTGTATGGCAAAAGCCTAATCTGTTACTGCTCGATGAACCGACCAACCACCTTGATCTGGATATGCGTCAAGCACTGACGATGGCACTGCAAACCTTCGAAGGGGCAATGGTGATTGTATCGCATGACCGTTACCTGTTACGCGCAACAACCGACGACTTGTACCTAGTTCACGACCGCCAAGTCGCACCGTTTGATGGTGACCTTAATGATTATTACAAATGGCTGACAGAACAACAAAAAGCAGAGCGCCGAGAAGCACAAGCTCAACAACCAGAAAAAAGCTCAGAGAATAGTGCCGCGGCAAAGAAAGATCAAAAACGTCGTGAGGCGGAGTTCCGCAAGCAAACAGCACCAATTCGCAAAAACCTGACAAAACTTGAAACAAAAATGGATAAGTTGGGCACTAAACTGGCGGAAGCAGAAACGCAATTATCAGACAACTCACTTTATGATGCCGAAAATAAAGCTAAACTTAACGAAGTGTTAGCGATTCAGGCCGATAGCAAAAGTGAGCTAGAAGACGTCGAAATGGAATGGATGGCTCTGCAAGAAGAGCTAGAGAATATGGAGCAGGAGTTCAATAGCCAATGAGTTCAAAGCACGTCGTTATTTCTTTAACACTGGAACGTTTGTGGCAATTTAGCTTGCAGTACTACAGTGTGCGAGAAGTAAAAGAGGCGTGCCTTCACCTGCAAAACCATTTCAAAGGTAACGTCAATCTTCTGCTGCTGCTCAAATGGCTTGATGAGCAGCAGGTCTGCTTTCAAGAACAAGACTGGCACAAGGTCGAAGAGTGCCTTGGCCGCTCAGAAGCCTTACTGCACAGTTACCGCGAGCTAAGACGTAAACTAAAGCTCCACCTTCCAGATACCTTGTATCGTGAATCGCTACAATTTGAGCTGCAATTAGAAAAACAGCAGCAATCTGATCTTGTCGATTGCATCAATGGAATAGAACTAGAACTCAATCATGCCGAACCTCTTACCTTACGTTACTGCCGCCAATTGGGCGGTGAGCAACTGTATGAGGCTTTTGCTGAGCCTATCGATAATATCGCCAATCTCTAGAGAGCCTTTATGACTCATTTTGTTGCCGCTAAAGGGTTAGCCAATCCGCATCTACAAACTCTTGCCCCGCGCTTTATTCGTAAAAAAGCGTTGTTTGAACCGATTTGGCAAACCCTAGATACGCCAGATGGGGATTTTCTCGATATCGCTTGGAGTGAAGATATCAATGACAAGTCAGTAAAAGACAAGCCCATCTTTGTCTTATTCCACGGTTTAGAAGGATGCTTTTACAGCCCTTACGCTAATGGACTGATGGATGCGTTTGCCAAACAGGGTTGGCTGTCTGTGATGATGCACTTTCGTGGCTGTAGCGGTAAACCGAACAAGCTTGCCCGCGCCTATCACTCTGGTGAAGTAGAAGATGCACGTTTGTTCCTTGAGCAGCTTGATTCGCTGTTCCCACAACAAACCAAAGTGGCAGTCGGGATCTCTCTGGGTGGTAATATGCTGGCGAACTACCTAGCTAAATTCAATCAAGAGCCTTTGATTGATGCTGCGACCATAGTCTCTGCCCCACTGGATCTTTCTGCTTGCTCTGAGCGTATCGAACAGGGTTTCTCCAAGCTGTATAAAAACTACCTGCTGTCGTCACTGAAAAAAAGTGCGCTGCAAAAACACCACCTGTTAAAAGGTGAGCTTGGTTTGAGTTATCAGCACATCAAACGTGTTACTAAGCTGTACGAGTTTGATGATCTGATTACCGCCCCACTTCACGGTTTCAAAGATGCCGAAGATTATTACCAGCGCTGCTCGGGAATCCATCGCCTTAAGGAAATCACCCTACCAACCCAGATCATCCACGCGAAAGATGATCCGTTTATGACTGACGCTGTCATCCCTAAATACGTCTTACCCGATAACATTGACTATCGACTATTCGAGCAAGGTGGGCATGTCGGATTTGTCACTGGCAGTGCACTAAAACCAAGGTTTTGGCTCGAAGAAGCTCTTCCATCTTACTATGAAAGCTTGGCTGTTTCGGCCTAACCCATCACCTGCGTCTTAATCATAAAATAAAGAGGTATTTATGATCATTCCATGGCAACAAATCGAGCCAGAGACATTGGAAAATCTCATTCGAGAGTTTGTACTACGCGAAGGGACAGACTACGGAGATGTTGAAGTGTCACTGCAAGATAAAATTGACCAGATACGCACACAGTTGGAGTCTGGTGAAGCAGTTGTGGTATTTTCAGAGCTGCATGAAACCGTCGATATTCAACTTAAGCGAAAACTTTAACGCATCGCATACAGTGATTAGCCACTAAAGCGTGCTATAGTGGTTTTCGTTTAAAGGATTAGATTACGACAAGGTTTGTCATGTCAGCAAAACACCCAATTATTGCGGTGACTGGTTCATCAGGCGCCGGTACCACAACCACTTCAGAAGCATTCCGCAAGATGTTCAACATGATGAACGTCAAACCCGCATGGGTTGAAGGAGACAGCTTTCACCGCTTCACGCGCCCTGAGATGGATGTCGAAATCCGTAAGGCACGAGAGCAAGGTCGCCATATCAGTTACTTTGGCCCCCAAGCGAACGACTTCAATGGCCTTGAGGAATTCTTCCGAAAATACGGCCAAGAAGGTATTGGGCAAATTCGTCGTTACCTACATACGTTTGATGAAGCTGTTCCATACAACCAAATGCCAGGCACCTTTACGCCTTGGCAAGATCTACCAGAAAACTCCGACGTGATGTTTTATGAAGGCCTGCATGGTGGTGTCGTCGATGGCGAGGTCAACGTATCTCAGCATGTTGATTTTCTGATTGGCATGGTGCCTATCGTTAACCTTGAATGGATTCAGAAATTCGTCCGCGATACGCGCGATCGAGGTCATTCGCGTGAAGCTGTGATGGACTCTATCGTTCGCTCAATGGATGACTATCTGAACTACATCACACCGCAGTTTTCTCGCACTCACATTAACTTTCAACGCGTACCGACCGTAGATACATCTAACCCGCTCAACGCCAAAGGTATTCCGAGTTTAGATGAAAGTTTTGTTGTAATCCGATTACGAGGAATTAAAAACGTCGATTACCCATATCTACTGGCAATGATTGATGGTTCATTTATGTCACGTCACAACACAATTGTTGTGCCAGGCGGCAAGATGAGTTTTGCAATGGAGCTTATCGTACGTCCGATACTCCAACAGCTCATTGAAACGGGTAAAATTGGCTAAAACTCACAGCTAGAACACGATTACTTTTCATACCGTGATCATGTGCACAGTTTTGCGTACTAAAACCCCAGTTGTACCCGATTAAAATCAAGAAATCGTTTTCGAAAAAGGATACTATTTCTTACCGAAACACAAGTTGGCTTGCAGCATTTGTAAAGTGCTCTTATCCTAGTAGGTCTTGATTAAGGCTTAGCTAAAATATGGAAAGCGGCAAGCGTACCCTGCAGAGGAAGTGAGATATTATGGTTCTAGGTAAACCTCAAACCGACCCAACATTAGAGTGGTTTCTGTCACATTGTCATATTCATAAGTACCCTTCAAAAAGCACGCTTATTCACGCGGGCGAGAAGGCTGAAACTTTGTACTACATTGTTAAAGGTTCAGTAGCGGTTCTTATTAAAGACGAAGAAGGTAAGGAAATGATCCTTTCTTACCTAAACCAAGGTGACTTTATCGGTGAACTTGGTCTATTCGAAGAAGACCAAGAGCGTACAGCATGGGTTCGTGCTAAATCTCCTTGTGAAGTTGCGGAAATCTCGTTTAAGAAATTCCGTCAACTTATCCAAGTAAACCCAGACATCCTAATGCGCCTTTCATCGCAAATGGCAAGTCGCCTACAAGTGACTAGCCAAAAAGTAGGTGACCTAGCATTCCTAGACGTAACTGGCCGTATTGCTCAAACGCTATTAAACCTAGCGAAGCAACCAGATGCGATGACTCACCCAGATGGCATGCAGATTAAGATCACTCGTCAGGAAATCGGCCAGATCGTTGGCTGTTCTCGTGAAACAGTAGGTCGTATTCTGAAGATGCTAGAAGAGCAGAACCTAATTTCTGCCCACGGTAAAACAATCGTTGTTTACGGCACTCGTTAATTTCGATTAACCGCTAAAATTTTCAAAGCCACCAATGGAGACATTGGTGGCTTTTTGTTTATCGAGAATCGAGAATCGAGAATCGAGAATCGAGAATCGAGAAAATTATGGCTTATTAAGGGCTCGTTTTGTCAAAACCTTGAGGACTTAAGGCTCCATCGCATCACCATTAGACCCCACCCTCTCGAAAGGCGCAGCCCGTTCTAAACTCTCGCAGGGCGAAGCCCGAATCTCGACTCTTATCTCTACCCGTTAGTACTTTCGAAGATCTTATCAGCAGAGGCTGCAACAAACCCTGGGTAAAGTTCACCATTACTCATTGGGTAGCGCTTAGCAAACTCGTAGAAGCCACCAGGGATAACCTCACTGCCCTCAGTAAAGGTCACCTCGACCTTATCAGCCATAGTTGACGATTGCTCTAGCAGCACATCTGGAGAGCCTTTCACTTCACCACCAAACTCATTGATGGTAAAGCCGGAATCGCGTAGATGGTCATTGACACCTTTTACTTCTTCAAACGCATTGAGCTGATTGACGCTTACGGTAAAGTGATTAGCACCATAACCATGCGCTGCCAGCCAAGAAGCGTACTCACTCTCTTTAGCTAGCGTCTGGAAGTCAGCAAAGCTAATGTCCCACAAACGACCACCATACAAGAACTCATGACCTTTTAGCTTACTGGAGTCTAACTGCTCGACAAGTTTAGCGACGATAGCTTGTAGCTGTGCAGAGCACTCTTCAACTTTCAGTTCGCTGATAAATACTTTCGGCTGTTTTGGATCTGGGTGCTCAAAGTGTTTAGCCACCAGCTTCTTACTCTCAAACACATAGTCACCGCATGGCTTGTAGCCTACGTCTAAGAATGGTTGTGCAAGCGTAGCAATGCCCAGCGGTTCTACATTGAAAGTACGCAGAGCAATGTGATCATTGATCAGCGCTTCATCTTCTTGCAGAAGTTGGTGGACTTGTTCAGCAGAGGGACATAAGCGTTGAATATAGTCATTCCATAACTGTTGGAATAAAACATCTGGCGTCATAACGCCTCCTTGTAAGGGTGGTTTACGTAAATGGAGTATCAGTAGTTATATGTCTAATTATAAAAAAGGCCATCTAACCAAATGTGTCCAGAAAGTTTGATTAGATAGCCTTCAACCTGTGACGTTTAAAATGCCTCCCGGCTCGGGGAGGCTAGAAGGGAAATCCCTAAAATTTAATTATATTTTATAGTTCTACACCTGGGCTTAAGGTCGCAGGAAGAAGTGTTTCTCCCCCTTCCATCGAAGCCATAGGGTAAGCACAGTAATCTGCTGCGTAGTAAGCACTTGGGCGTAAGTTGCCCGATGCACCCGGGCCACCAAATGGCGCGTCACCGCTTGCACCTGTTAACTGGCGATTGCGGTTTACGATGCCTGCGCGAATATGGTCAACAAAGTACTCCCATTCGCTATCGTCAGTAGAAACTAAGCCTGCTGATAGACCAAAGCGAGTATCGTTGGCTAACTCAACCGCTTTCTCTAAACCTTGATAACGAACCACTTGCAATAGCGGGCCGAAGTACTCTTCATCTGGCAGCTCTGCAATCGCGGTAACATCAATGATGCCTGGTGTTACAAACGCGGCTTCTCCGGCTTTAGCTTCAATTAAGCTCTCGCCACCTAGCGTTTGTAGATTTGCTTGAGCTGCAAGAATAAAGTCAGCAGCGGCTTTAGAGATCTGAGGCCCCATAAATGGTGCAGGCTCAGCAAATGGCTGATCGACACGAATCTTATTGGTTGCTGCAACTAGCTTGCTGACCATTAAGTCACCTTTGTCACCCACTGGAACATACAGGCGACGTGCACAAGTACAACGTTGACCTGCACTGATAAACGCAGACTGAATGATGGTGTAGACGGTCGCATCTACTTCTCCGTAATTTTCAGAGATCACCATAGGGTTGTTACCGCCCATTTCGAGCGCTAGCATCTTGCCCGGTTGACCTGCAAATTGCTTATGCAGAATATGGCCCGTGTTGGCACTACCTGTGAATAGCACACCATCTAAGCCTTTAGAATCAGCCAGCGCGATACCAGTTTCTTTAGCACCCTGCACTAGGTTGATCACCCCTTTCGGCAGACCAACTTGATCCCACAGTTTCATCGCAAACTCACCCGTTAACGGTGTTTGCTCTGACGGCTTAAATACCACGGTATTACCTGCCAGTAGCGCAGGCACGATATGACCGTTTGGTAGGTGTCCTGGGAAGTTATATGGGCCAAATACCGCCATTACGCCTAATGGGCGATGACGAAGGACGATTTGGTTACCTGCTGCCTCACGCTGAGCTTCACCGGTGCGGTCATGGTAAGCTCGAATTGAAATCGCAATCTTACCCGCCATCGCCGCCGCTTCAGTACGTGTTTCCCAAATTGGCTTACCGGTTTCTTTAGCGATGATTTCAGCAATTTGCTCGCTGTTCTCTTTTACCTTTTCCGCAAAAGCGAGAACGATCGCTTCACGCTCAGCAAAGCTTAATTTCTTCCAACCAACGAATGCACTGCGTGCCGCCGATACCGCTTGCTCAACTTGCTGCGGTGTTGCGCTGTCGCCTTGCCAGATAACTTCATTGTTGTATGGGCTTTGTGAGTTCATCGACTCACCTTGGCCTGCAACCCATTCGCCCGCAATCCAATGTGTCATAGCTTGTTCCTTGACATTTTCCTTAATACAAAGCTCTATTGAGCCAACATGCGAACGAATTCGCCTTCGTTAACTTTGAGGGCATTCGCCACTTCAGGAGACAAAATCACTGAATCTGAAGCCTGATCGTAAGCCGCTTTCGCAGCAGTTGCGCGGAAGTCTTCAAACGACGTGTTTGAAATTAGGTAGTCTTGAGAACTGGTGTGTTCCGCAACAGTCACCTTCGCTCTGAATGAATGACGAACCGACTCGATATTGCGTACATCACACTCAACCGTTGGGCCGCCATCAAAGATATCGACATAGTTACGGCAAGTGAAACCTTCTTTTTCCAATAGGCGTAAAGCAGGTTTGGTGTTTTCATGAACTTGACCAATCACCGCTTGAGCTTCTTTACTCAATAGGTTGATGTAGATTGGCAGTTTAGGCATAAGATCCGCGATAAAGCCTTTCTTACCGATACCCGTTAGGTAATCCGCCATAGTAAAATCAATCGAGAAGAAATGCTCTTGCAGCCATTGCCAAAACGGTGAGTTACCTTCTTCATCCGATACACCGCGCATCTCAGCAAAAACGGTTTTAGAGAATCTTTCTGGATGTTCTGCCATCATTAGAAAACGACACTTCGACATCAGTCTGCCGTTCAAACCTTGGCGGAAAGACGGTCTTAAGAACAGAGTACAGATTTCACTGCAGCCGGTGTAGTTATTACCAAATGTCAGCAGTTTAACCACATTGTTAACACCCAGCTTAGCCGATGAGTGAACAATGGTACTGATATGGTAAGAGTAAAATGGCACATCCCAACCAATGGATGCTTCAATACCGGTACAACCAGCAACTTCGCCAGTTTCGCTATCAAAGCCAACCATTAGGTAGCCTTCATCACCCGGCTCGTTTACGTCCGGCTTGGTAAAGCTATATTCTGAATGGGTAATGCGATTGGTTAACAGTTCTTCGTTAACCGGTAGAGATGTAAATCCATGACCTGATTCTACTGCGCATGTATGTAACGCATCGTAATCCGACATTGCGATAGGGCGAACAACCAGCATCAAAACTCCCTCCTGATGTAGTGAGCGCTAGCACTCATTGGTTATCGTTTTTTACTTTCACTTTTGTCATTCCCTACACTAAGGAACGAACGTGATAGGGAATCTCTCAACACGATGCGAGAGATCCCCAACTCGGTCGTGCCTCCCTCTTGAGGATGACACTGTTTATATCGATATGAGTACTAGACTAGGTATTTCTTATTTAACTAGCGTCGCTAGAGCTTTATCTAGTCGCGCTAATCCTTGATTAATTTCTTCCGTGCTGATCACTAGTGATGGGGTAAAACGAACCACGTTTGCACCAGCCACTAGAACCATGAGACCTTCTTTGCCAGCAGCCACTAACACATCACGTGCGCGACCTTGCCACTCATCATTAAGCGCAGCACCTAAAAGAAGACCTTTGCCGCGAACTTCCGCGAACATGTTGTACTTATCATTAAGCTTAGCTAAACCGTCACGGAACAGGGCTTCACGCTCTGCAACGCCAGCCAATGTTTCTGGTGCACTGACGACATCAACCACGGCTTCAGCGACTGCACACGCTAGTGGGTTGCCACCGTAAGTCGAACCATGAGTACCGACTTTTAGGTGCTTAGAAAGCTCAGTAGTGGTTAGCATTGCGCCGATAGGGAAACCACCACCTAAAGACTTAGCCGTGCTTAGGATGTCTGGCGTAACACCCAAACCTTGGTATGCGTAGAACTGACCAGTACGACCGTTACCTGTCTGTACTTCATCAAAAATCAGTAGGGCATTGTGCTTATCACATAGCTCGCGAACCGTCTGAACAAATTCGTCAGTTGGAGATACAATACCGCCTTCGCCTTGCAGTGGCTCCATCATGATGGCACAAGTGCGATCAGAGATATGCTCGCGCAGCGCTTCAACATCATTGTATGGTAGGTGAGTCACATCACCTGGTTTAGGACCAAAACCGTCAGAGTACGCCGCTTGACCACCGACGGTTACGGTAAAGAAAGTACGGCCGTGGAAGCCTTGTTTAAATGCAATGATTTCAGATTTTTCAGGGCCAAACTTATCTACCGCATAACGACGCGCCAATTTCAGCGCTGCTTCATTTGCCTCGGCACCCGAGTTAGCGAAAAAGACTTTCTCAGCAAAGCTGACTTCAGTGAGCTTTTTTGCTAAGCGAAGAGCAGGTTCGTTGGTCATTACGTTACTCAGGTGCCAAAGCTTCTGACCTTGCTCAGTTAACGCATTTACCATTGCTGGGTGACAATGACCTAGACAGCTCACGGCGATACCACCGGCAAAGTCGATGTATTCCTTACCTTGCTGATCCCAAACACGAGCACCCTCGCCTTTTACCGGAATCATTTCCATTGGGTTATAACAAGGTACCATTACCTCATCAAACAAACCGCGTTCTACGTTATTTTCTACAGTCATTGCACATTCCCTCTTGATACCGCATGCATAGCGAATATGGTGTCCTTACTTCTATTCAATGAAATAAGATATTGTCTTGCTATAAAGCAACCACGGCATTGTATTTACATTTAATTAACCATTTCAATAGTGATTTATTCTTTTTAGTGCCCGCTATGGAGTCTGATAGTCACTACCTCTGAGTATTTATGCATCACGCCACTTGTTTTATGAAGCAATATATTCTTATAGCTAAGATAAGCTATGGTTAATCATAGTTTGGATAAGGGCTGCGGCGTAGGCAAGACAAACTCTGCGCATACTTTTTCACAAACTATCCGCATGGTGAATTATGAAAGAAATGTTAAGAAAGGTGATCTAAGTCAGGCTTTAACCAAACAAAAAACGGTCAAAGGTAGCGTTTTAAAGTGGCTTTCGAGCCAAAAAGTTAGCGAGGACCTGATGACCTTGCTCTGTTTTAATCGACTCAGGATGAAACTGCACCGCATCAATCGGCAAGGTTTTGTGCTGATAGCCCATGATCTCATCCATTGAACCATCTTCAAGCTCTGTCCAAGCGGTCAGCTCAAAACAATCTGGCAAGGTGCCGTTCTTAACCACCAATGAGTGGTAACGCGTTACCGTTAGCGGATTATTAAGCTTTGAGAACACACTGCTATCATTGTGACAAATCGGTGAGGTTTTACCATGCATAACCTGACGTGCACGTACTACCTCGCCACCAAACACCTGCGCAATCGCCTGATGGCCCAAACAAACACCAAGAATTGGCAACTTTCCAGCAAAGTGTTCAATCACGCTTAAAGAAATACCCGCTTCGTTGGGCGTACACGGCCCCGGGGAGATAACCAAATGGGAAGGATTTAACGCTTCAATCTGTTCAAGCGTGATTTCATCATTACGCACTACCTTAACCTCTGCCCCCAGCTCACAAAAATACTGGTACAGGTTGTAGGTAAAAGAGTCGTAATTATCGATGATTAACAGCATTACTCGAAGACTAGCGTTGATAAATTTCTTGGTTAGGGGCGGTATTGTGCAATACAGGACAAGAAAGGCAAGCGGTATCGACAAGATAATTTCATCTTCAACTGTCAAACAACAACTGATAGAACGCACAAATACCACTGGCACTTATATACAAAAAACACATTTGTAATATAATTCGCACGCTCATTATGGGCTAGGTCTATTCAAATACAATTAAGAGATTCAAATGAAACTAAAAGCATTACTTGTTAGCGCCCTATCAGTGCTAACTCTATCAGCTTGCCAAACTCTATCGCCAGAGGTTCCGACACCGACAGCTAGCAAGGAAACTATTAACGAAGCACAGAAAGCCCTAGCTGAATGGGACGGGTTTAAAGTATCTGATGATGGCATCATTTCAACTCAGGAATCACTTCCTTCTGGGTACTACTGGCTTACTAGCACAGTAAAAACTTGGGGACGAAAAGTATCGTGCGATAATCTACGTTACTTTGTAGAGAAAGGCATGGTTGTCAGCATCCACTTTAAAGGTCCGCGTGGTCGCTATGATGCTTACGACGAGCAGCGCTGCCTAGAAGAAGATCAGTACCTTTAAAACAATAACCGCCACATGATGTGGCGGTTTTTGTTCATCGACATATTTCAGCCTCTTAGGTCTAGGGAATACAGCTTGCAAAAATGCCCTGTGTTACTTCCCTTCCACCTCTCAGCATCAGAACGAAAATCAGCGGAGCCTTAGTCATAATACGGCTGACCCCACACATATTAACTTTCGAAGCTAATCATACAAATACATTGACGTGATTACTGGTGTAGAGTACTCAGACCAACAGCCCGTTGTTTGTATTAACACTCTTTTTCCCGAAGCTTTAGCAGCCAATAAAGTAGAATAGATCTCTTTGGCTAGAGGGTTAGCTTGTAACCCAGACATTATTAAAACTGGCGTACTATCTTTACACCCATCATTAACAGGAAGATCGTAAATATAAACCCTTGGTGTACCAGTAGAAATAATTTGTATTTTTTTACCTACCAAACTAGTTTCAACAGAGGTCCCTGCCACAGAGTAGCCACTAGCCAGAAATAAAATCAAGACTACATAATTAAATGTATTTCTAAACATGCTAAACCTATATTATCTAACAATAACTTAATTTTTGGGGTCAGGTCTAATTAGATTGACTAACTAGAAATATTTTTTATTTATTAGCAGCATTTAGCAATACATACTCAAGTTCACACCTAGGATGCCCTTCTACAACTCTCATTTGAATTCTTTTATCTGACATATACGCAGAAAGCAGTGCTGAGTATACTTGAGAGGCATTTGAAGATGATGGATTCAAGGTGAAGTACACATCAGAAACAGGGGTGCAATTTGCCAGCTTCTCATTAAAGGGCGTGCTAACATAAATATCTCCAGAAGTAGAAACGTAAAGCTGTTCAATCTTGGAGATACATCCCCAACTTGCGCATTCATCAGCAATAGTGAAACTTGACCAGAATGCCATTAAGAAAGTTAATGCCTTCATATAGTACCTATAAATATTATTTTATTTAACAACGTAAACCATCAGGGTCAGGTCTTGCGTTTTGACACAATACGGCTGACCCGTGAATAATTAATTCCAAGTGGTGTCTGATTTATTTTTGGGTATAACCACCACTCGTAAATGCAGCGACTATCGCACTGTCTCTATTAGGCTCTGAATGTTCATATTCCTCTAAAGACAGTGGCTTCGCTCGCCTTTGTTTAGCGGGAACTTCTTGCGTATCCCCAATTTCTAAAGTCAAAAAGCAATTACCCGACCCAACTCAATTTCATATAGATTTCACTGTTAAATTACACGCTACTCGACAACAATGTATCCGACTCGACAGTAGCCCTGGCTACTACCATCTTTATTGGTATATATAGTTACATTTGCACCTGCGAACTTAGCAGACAAAATGGCACTAACATAGGTCTCGTAGTTGCTATGCGACTTGTTAAGGTACGCCCACTGATGGTTTCCACACAGTGTAATGCCACTAGCCAAAGTAACTCGAAAACCAAAATTTTCTTCATCTGCAACATCAATTTGACCAAGTTTCCCTTTTTGAACGCCATCCCAAGCAAATAAGTTGGAAGAGAAAACGGCAGCACTTAAAACTAAACAACTAAGTATTTTTTTCATAATAATTTTAGTTTAACCCGTATAAAATATTGATGACAAAGTAATAGTGAACATATGACTATTGCTCTAACCAAATACGGTCAATATTCGGGTAACCGCCTTCATTACCGCGCATCTGAACTGACACTTTTTTTCCAGTCGATAAAGCAGTCAGTGCCGTAGAATAGAAAAGCTTAGCGAAGTCTGGGTTGTCACTTATCTTCACACTGCCTGCGGTATAATAATTTAAACTTATTCCCGCCTTACTGGGCTCTCCTGAAGGCATGGCTGTATCAAAATACATCAAAATTAATCCACCCGAATTGACGTATAAGTTGGTCACCGTTCCTGAGTAATGACAGTATCCACCATGACTGGCGCTGCATACGGGCGCGGAAGCGTTAGCACTAAAGCATACAAATATGCTTAAGAACAAAAATAACCTTATAATCAAAATGTATTCCTATTTGTGTTCCATATAATATGGGTTAATCTGGATGTTAGTTAAATTAAGCAAATCATTGCCATTTAGTAACTCTGTTCTAGGCAACCACAGAACGAATGCCTTCACAAACTTCAGTATTATGAAATGCTAAATTAAAATTGCTTGTAAACGCCGTTAGAACCACTGACAATTAGAGGTTCGTGACTGCTTCGTTTGGGTATTTAACTCGATAAGAAGAACTACCCAATTTGACCAATTTTCCCTTTTTGAACGCCATCCCAAGCAAATAAGTTGGAAGAGAAAACGGCAGCACTTAAAACTAAACAACTAAGTATTTTTTTCATAATAATCTCTTTTTAACCCGCCTAAACAATGAAATTTAGGCATTGATGTATAGAATATATTTGGCGTTAGTATCAACGCCTCATTTTTTCATTCTGAGTCGTTGATCTCAGTGAATGAATAGAGCTATTTATAGTTCAGAGTAAACTACCAATAAACACCAAGCCATAAGAAACCTTTTGTGGTACTTTTCGAACTATTAATTTCGTCACAGCTCCCTGATATAAGCCAAGCGTTCCATCCGCAGTTACAAAGTGATAAGGAAATTTTTTTACAAACAGAAGGTGATGCTTGAACATTTAAACTGAATAAAACTATAGCGATAAATATTAACAATCTCATTGAAACTACCTAAACAGTGTTGAAGATAAACAGCTATTAAATATATCTTTTCCAGAAATAACTGGAAGTTAAGCGAGAATTAATAAAAATTTGGTTAACTTGCACACTTATTATATTCCCCAAAAGCACAAAAAATATTGCTGGGCACTAATCTAATGTGATCGAAAAATTCATTATCAGAATAAATATTTCGATCACGACCGCCTAGATAACTAGAAAGTAATAGCTATAAATTGTCTAAAACGTCTTCTGCTCTCAGTCTGTGATTTGGAATATCTCCCTTAACCCACCAAAGAGGTAAGTAGTAACTCTCTACTTGCGGCTCCAAACCATAACGTTGAAACGCGAGCGACGCTAAAGCGGTTATGGGAAAAGATACCCACTGCGATGTACTCCAACCGAAACTAGGATCATCATCTGGAGCAGGTAAATCGAAGTAAGCTCGATAAGTCCGGATAGCTTGCTCTAAAGCCTGGGGGTAAGCTTCGTTTCGATCTGAAGTATACATTGATGCCACAAGTGGTATTAAAGGCACATAAAGGTGATTCGCTTCATCACGCCACAAGGGGTCGATGTATTCAGGTGCAGACATTTCGGCAGCTGTTTTAATAAGAGCAGACATATCTGCATTAGGGTTAAACATCCCTTTCATCATAGCCAGTAGTGATTTAATGAAACGATGTTCAGGATCAAACGACCACCCACCGGGTTCTGTAACAATATTTGACTCTTCAAATAACCAGATTGTTTCAAGTAACTCTTTATCACGGGTTATAAGTGCGAGACAAAATGCATTTAGCCAAGAGAAAAAGTCTCTGGAAGTTTGGTTAGTTTTCCCCTCAGCCTCAAACAGAAAGCCGGCATACTGGCACATTACCTGCCTATCAGGGTTCAGAGCAATGTTAAAACCAACTGTCATCAGTTCAGCTGCATCTTGAAGAAGCCATTGAGCCGTCGGCTTATCCCAGTCGAAACGTTGTAACTTACCAAGTAACCCTATTGCTTGATTACCTCCCATGACTGCATTTTCCGGCTTTTTTTTAATGGCAGACTGTAGATTATTATAAAAATTAATCAATTCACGGGGAAGCATAGAGTTCACTCGTTCTACATGGGTGGTATTAGGCTCAATATGATGTTGTACTTTACTATACATTGTTAAATGCCTCGTTCACCTTCTTAATTGTGATTGGGTTCGTTGAATGTATGCTACCTTTTTGGTCAAGCTTAGTTTCAATCCTGTAATATTCGATTGTTCCATGTAGACGATGCTTCTGCAAATCATCAATCGTATCAAGATAGCGCTGCAAGTCAGTTGGATTGGCAGCTACTTGGTTTAGCGCCAAGTCATAGTCTTTTTGCATTTTAACTAAAATAGATTCGTTGTACTCAGGGTGCCCTTGCCCATACCGACTACTATTGACTACTCTACCTACTGATTCTTTGCTTGGATTCAAACCTCCTTTGGCTTCGACAAGTACAATTCTTTCATTTGCAGTTCCCCGATCGATAATATAAATACTATCAAACTGGTCATTCTTTTTATTGCTCCATGGCGGGGCTGAAAGCAGTTTATCCACTTTCCGGCCTTTGAAGAGATCATTCCTAATCATAGCTTCTGAAGTGAGCTCTCCAATTGCCTCACTTAAATCCTTCATCTGCTTTTTATATACAAGGGCCTCTAACGAGCCTTGCGGAGAGTCAATGTCCGTGATGTCCAATTGCTTCTTAGCATTTACCCTCGCCGCTACTAGCTCGTGTATATCTTTATCATGAGACTTTCCGTCAATTTCGACGCTATATTTTAGAGATTTATTTTGAGAACCAGAGAATAATGAGTAGTCAATGTCTTTACTCACTTTTTCATCGAAACTAGCGACAAAGTCAGGGGTAGAAGTGGGCTTGTCAGTGCTTTTCCAGCGGTGGCTACCTTCATCAAAATACCAACCATTGTCTCTATATCTTTCATAGTCCTGTGGTGATACACCATTTCCACGCGAAACAGAACTGCGGTAGTCATCATAATCCTTGCGGTATTTTTCACTGATTGGTTTAAGATCATCAGCAACCTTCAACTGAATACTACTATCACCATTTCTTTTCGCTGAAATGTCGTCTATAACTTTCTCGAATTGGAAAGTTAATGTCGGGTTTATATCATCAAGCGCTTTGCGTGTTAGATCGACAATTTCTTCTAGTGTTTTTACTGCAAGTTCTGTTTTCTTTAACTTCCCAAAAGATACCTCAACCAATAGATTGACCAATGCATCTTTTAAAAGAGGTTCAGGGTCCTCTTCTCCTTCTAAAATGGCCTGAATCTGCTCGACGGTATTTTTTATCTCAATGACTGTGAGAACAAACATCGTCGCTTGGAAAGCAAAATAGATTAAATGTAAAGCATTGTGCTGGGCGGCATTGCCTGCTGTGTACTCAGCAATATTGACGTCTCCACCAAAAGCGAAAACCGTTATTGCTGCTGCCAGGCGAGATATATCTACGCCGAGAGCTCTTAACCTCTCCACTTCAGCCTGAATTTCTTCTGCAGAGAACTGCCTTGAACCATCAATGAATTTTAAAGAAGTCTGTTCTATCTCTTTTCGCTGTGCTTCAATACTATCTTTATAAGTTTCAGCAACATACTCACCAACCGCTCCACCAGCAGCTCCTGAGGCACAGCCATTTTTCTGAGCAGAACTATTTCCGCCATTGGAAAGAGAAGTTAAAGTCCCTAGCCCACACCCCAGTGCAGCATGAGCAATATACTTTGTAGCAGCATCAATATCAGGTACCTTGCCATTACTATCATCAGCTGCATTACCAATATCTTCGGCCAGTTCTCTTCCTATTGTAGAAATTACAGCTGTTGACATGCTTTGTAAGAAAGCATCGCCAAAGGAATCAAGATCTTGACCATTTATTATGGTTGAAATCCCAGCACTGGTCGCTGAACGCATCACCTGTTGGATGGCTTGAGCTTCTAACCCATTTCCAGCAATCTGCAAGCCCGACAAATCTTCCAGTGCAGTTGCGGCCTCTGTTCCTTCGGCAAACAGGTTGCTGTTTATTGAGCTAAGGACTCCAGCCGTAACCATGCTGGTAGCTACTGAAGTTAATGACTCTTTTGAACCGAGTTGATTCAACGTGTCTTTTATATCGAAGCCATTCGCCAGTAGACTGCTAGACGCTTGTAAAACTAGGCTACCAAAGCCAGCATTGATAGCACTCGCCAGAGCGACATTGCTCACTGTAATAAGAGCACCAGAGCCGGCAGCACCTGCAAGAGCGAAAGCGCCAGGCCCCATAGCTACGGCCAACGCAATAGCCAAAATAGCCATTGCAGCGGGAGATAGCCCAGACTGGTCGTAATCCCATTGCTCATACACTAACTCGATGCTTTGCCAGTCGATGTCTTGTAACTCGGGGTTATTACGTAGATCTTGCATCCAAGCCAATTCTGGCGAACGCGCAAGTTCTGCTAGCGTTTGGTCTAAGTTGTTTGACCCAGCCGCTACCTGAATATTGATCCCTGTAGCCGCATCTAATAGCAGACCACCGTTGTTAATAAACTCAGAGTAATAAGCAACCTCTCGCTGGTAACCTTTTCCTGCATGGCGGAACGACAGGGCTCCTTCAAAAGATTTCTCGTAACTGTATGTTTCCAACAGCTTAGCCAGCTCAAAATCTATCGAGCCATTTTCAGCGATGATCTTTGACATGCCTTTGTTGTCTATGGTCACCGCTTCAAGTAAGACGTTGCCTTGCTTGGTCGACAGCAGCATACTCTGACCAGCTTTTAGCAATGTTCTTACTATCTCTGCTTCTGTTTTACTCTCGGCTTCACTTTCTTTAGATCCAAATAGACCACCGCCATCAGATTCAAATTTCTTATCATAAGAATTAAGATCAGCGGCACTTTTTAGGGTAATACCGTATCCAGCCAGTATCTCAAGCAGCCCCTGACTCTCTAGCTTAGCGCCCTCAATGAAGACTTGGCCTCCTGCAATCAACGACAGCGTGTCAACCGCGGATAAGCTTGTCTGCAGATTGACCAGTGATGACTCACTGTCTGACCACATAGCACCAGATTCAGCCCGCTCATTTTTAGCGCTTTGCGGAACCAAGATGATGTTACCACCCGCCTTGATGGCTAAGTCACCTTGAGCAGAAAACTCCCCTCCATGGCTGATAACATCACCCGAGGTATGAATAGTTAAATCGCCTAGAGACTTAATTGATGCAAGCTGGCGAAATGTTTCTGAAAAGCCATGCCCATAGTCCGTTCTGGTGACCAGAGTGTCATTAGTTAGCTTATTCGCTATCAACGTCACGTCATCGCCAGATATCGTACCGGATAAGTTTTTTAGCTCACGTCCTGTACGAATTGTGAATTTATTCCCATTTATCGTACCTTGTGTATTGATAAAATCTTGCTCTACATCAATCAGTGCGCTGTGTTTGAATTCAACTCGACCTCCATTCACAACAAACGTTTCTGTTTTAATATCTGCGCTATTGGCGGAGAACGTCGATTCAATGATTTTCTGAGCATTAACGGTCTTGTCCGTTAAATACACAAATGGCACTAAATACTGCTGACCACCAATTGTTCTCAATTCAGGCCAAACAATATCTTTACTTAAGTTGTCTATTTGGCTTTTTGTTAACTGCTGGCCTAAACGATAGCCATTCGTTGCAGCCACCTCTGCAGCATTTTCATACAAACGCTTGGTTTGTTCGTTATAACTTGAGTATCCAGGTGCGCTAATCCAGCTTTTGTTGAGAATCTGAGCAATTTGATGTCGAATGACACCACGTTCAACATATGGAGAGCCAAATCGAGTTGCAATGGCATCTATCGACGGTGCTTGTTGAGTGGTTGCATCATATCCGGGAAGTAGCTGGGGATGCCCCTCACTCAATAGACCGAAGAAGTAGGTAAAACCATCAAAGATACCCAGTTCGTCACTTTCTAATGCCCCTCGATGCAGATAGCTTTTTACAGACTGCTGCAGTTCGTAACGAGGTGAGGCCGATATCGCACTTTGAATGTTTTCTAATGTGACACTGGTCTTAGCCGATGCATAAACAGGGAAAGAGATATGAGTGGCGAGCACAGCAGTTAATACGCTGGATGTCACTTTTTGCCACAATGGTGCATCTATTCTATTTTTAATCATTTTTGCCAACTGCTATTTATTCTTTAAAATTTGGATTTGGGACGAAGAAAGTAATACCTGAATTTATTATTGGTATGTATTTGCTTGGTTTACTTGGTTCAGTAGGTGTGACCCTGGGTATGTATGACGTCGCATAAGGGCCAAATGTAATGTCTTGCATTAGAACTCGTGATGTTCCAAAGCCTTGATGTATATGACCGTCTACATAGAAGACAAACGGAAACTCAGCAATTTCTGCATTTTTAGTAAGTTCAGTCTTTGAAGTTGTCCAACGTTCTGTTTTCCTTCTAAAACACTTCCTAAATATGCGTCTAGTACAATAGGTTCTAGAATGATGTGTTACCGTAGTCTTAAACCAGATTTCTCTGAGACTTAGGCCCTCCATCCATACATTCGAAACATTACCAACGATATCGTTTCTAACCTCAACGGCACTATGTTCATTATTCAAACTATCTGCTTTTAGGATTAAGTTTGCCCCAGTATTAATATGTGCAGGAGGTGAAAGCTTCTTTATGTATTGCTTATGTCTCCAATCATTGTTTTTGTAACAGTCATACCAAGGGTGACCAGGCTGAGCGACTTGGCCAGGCGGTACACTACTACATGCCTTTCTAGAGTATGTGTCAGCCCATATATAGTATCTTTCGTTATCAATGACAGGGGCATGGATTATCGTATTGCCAGTCCAAGACTCAGCAATAGCTGACATATTCCAAAAGCGGTAACCTAAGCGAAGATCAAGAGTAGACTCGGCAGAAACTATTACTTGACCACTCTTGTTAGCATCCAGCTGAGCTTTTCTCATGAAGAAACCTGCTCGTGTCACTTCATACGGATTCGCATTGATAAAATCGTTCGCCTCCACCTTGATGTTCTGCCCAAGGATGTAAGCCTCCAATGTATCTACATCAACCTTCTCCATTGAACTCGGAGGTGGAGGAACCGCAAGCTTACCCCCAACTTTGATATCTGGAGCCGTATTACGACTGTAAGCTGAAGCTGAAGCTGAAAACGTACCTTGTTTAGGAACCAAACGATAAGGGTATAACGAACCATTCGTCACCTTTCGCTCTGACTTAAGATGGATGTTCTCGCCCAGTAATACCCCACCAAACTGGTTGTTGACCGAGTGCTTACCATTGATGTAAATATCTCGGGAAGCCTCAATATCCCCTTCATTAACCACCTGATTCGCTGAAAGGTAAGCCCCCTCTGCCGCTATCACACCGGTATTCTTCACCAGCCCTACAGCGGCAATGTCTACTTCGGCACCGCGAATGTTATCTAACAGGAACTCACCTTGCCCACCCATTGGTATGATGTAGACGTTATTCGTTGACTCCACTTCTACTTTGTTCGCGGCGATGATTTGGTCTAGTAAGGTGATGTTACCATTCGATTTCACCGTCACCGATTCCAAAGGAACAATACTCTGGTTGTTATAACGACCGACATAACTCCACGCACCATTCGCTACGATTTGACCATCAATAGAGATATCGCCATTTGCGTACGTTGACTCTAAATGTAAATTACCGACCTTGATGTCTGCATTATCAGTCAATATCAAGGCATTACCTGTGTATGCTCCAAACGATACATCCGACTGACGGTCGTGGTAGCGAAACGCGTTATCACCCACAATGATTTGAACATCACCGTTCGAAACTTCTAAGTTACCCGCCGCATCAATCTCTTTGACTTCTTGATTGGCCCGTGTGACCACACGACCTTTCATATTAGTGTCTAACTTGCCATCTACGGTCACTTGACCTGCTGCAATATCAAGTAAACTGGCTTCTCTTGACGTTAAACCTTGACCATTGATGGTCACCTTACCCGATGACGTCAGCTTAATGCTTTTAAGCTCACCAGACTCATAAACCCCTTCCCCTGTCGCGATTGTTACTCGCTCAGTATTCACAAAAGAACAACCACTACAATCCACGCCTTTTGGTGCCAAGAGGACAATGTCCGCTGCTCGACCTTCGACACGTATCTCTTTTATCGAAGCCACTTTGTTCTTATCTAATGCCAGAACAATAGCTTGCGCCGGCGCTCCTGCAAGCTTTGGGTTCATGACATAAGAGTTAGTCAACACCAGCGATTTGCCACGAGTATCAAGTCCACTCAAACTGTTAATCGAGTACCCTTGCTCATTCGCCTTGGCTATATTCAAAAGATATTTACTGGAAGAAGAGACCACCGAGGGTTTATCAGCACCACTACCTAAGGCAGGTACTGATACTTCTGCGGAAACGTTAAAGATGCTAAGACCAAAAAAGACAGGTGCGGAAGCTATCAGAGCTCTCGACCACAATGCCTTTTCCATGAAGGGAGATCGTTTAGATTGAGTTTTCATTTGCCAATTTTTCGTTGTTTATTATGACTGGCTTCGCCAGAGTCAATGTACTTGCAAGTAACGGTCTTCATTGAAGAAAAAAGACATTTTATAAATCTCACGGAATGTACATTCAATTTATATAAGTGCAAGTTATCACTTCAATCGATATGATAATGATCACAATATAATTAAAGTAAAAAACAGAAAAATCATGAAATTAATTGGAATGCCATAACGTAAAAAAGGCAGATGATTACTCACCTGCCCTTTGGTTTGCTGTTGTTGAGGTATTAGTTACGACGACGCCATAACGCCAGGCCGAACAGAGACATCATTGCGCCGAAGCCGAATGAACCTGCCATATTTAGCTCTAGAACTGCTGGATCGTGGTCAGAAGAACGGAAGTGATCTTGGTACTTAGGTAGGTCACCTTTGTACTCATCGTTGTAATCAAACAACGTCGATTCGCCACCGTTGATGTGCCAATCTGTTGCGTCAACGAAGTGCTTCTCTAGACTTGGGCTGATCAATAGGTGGTCAAGTGCGCCCACTTCATCATTGAACGAGTAGCTCCAGCTGTTTGGATGCGCTTTTGCCACCGCGTTGATGTAGCCGTAGTTGTGATTAATCACCGCACCATCATCACCGTACTGGGCTTCACTACCGATGTATGTGTTACGCGCTGCTTTGATTGTCTTACCGTACTTATCTTGGCTGTAGTCAGTCAGAACAAGCATTGGATCTTCCATGCCGTACGAGTTCATATCACCCAAGATAACTTTATGACCTTTAATCTCTTTCAGTGCATCACCCAGTGCTACTGCCGCTGCAACGCGGAAGTTTTCACATGAGCCTTGCTTGTCTAGGTCTTGACCACCCTGACCGCCTTGCTCAACCGGTGCTGCATCTTCCCAACATTTCGAACCTTTTGATTTAAAGTGGTTAATCGCCACTGTGATCTTCTCTTTGGTTCCTTTTACTTTAAAGGTTGGTGCAAGAGAATCACGTTGGTAGTTCTTACCGTCTTCAATCACTTTACCGTTTTCATCAAGCACTTCAGGTGCTTGCTGACTTGGCATGGCGATAACGCGAGATTCTTTTAGCTTAACCACTTTAGAACGGTAGATAACACCTGTTGTGATAACGTCGGTACCTATGTAGTCATTTTCATCTGTCACTTTATCGCCATTGCTGTCGATAGCGACGATGTCGTAACGATCTCTCTTATTTTCAATACGTGCGTTTAGCTGATCAACAAGCTGACGAATCGCACCGCTTTCACCAAAGCCGTTGTTTTCGATTTCCATCAGGCCAATGATGTCAGCGTCTAGACGAAGAATCGCATTAACGATCTTCGCTTGCTGCACTTCAAACTCTTCGTAGCTGTTCGCCCCACGGTTGTTACCATGTGGGTTAGTGTCACCACCAAACGGCGAGTTGAAGTAGTTCAAGACGTTGAAAGTCGCGATACGTAGATCGCCTTCTTTCATATCGATATCTTGTGTACGTGGGTCGTTACGTATGAAGCTTTCACTGGTTAACGTATTGGTCGGGATCAAACGGTAATCGCCGTAGCTGTAGGTGATCACACCTTCTAGACCAACAATCGTATCGTCAACGCGGATGTAATCTTCTGTCGAGCCATCTTGGTCTGCGTCAGTACGGCCAAAGTCTGGGTAGTAAGGGATAGAGCCGTTTGGCGCTTTGGCATCTGATTCTACATATAGACGACGCTCTGCATTTTCGATGCTCTGCTGCTTCGCCTGCTCTGAACCTGCGGCAAAGTTTTGGTTTGGCTGCATGCTGATACGACCTTGCGCCAATACCATGTTGTTACGACGCGCGGCATAGTCGTAGCCGAAAGTACGAGTAACACGCATATCGAGCGCTTCAGTTGTTCTGACTAACATACCTTCGTAACGCTCTAATGTGCGATCGAAGTTTTTGTCTGTTGGCAGGATCTCGATATCTGTTGCTGTTGGCGCTGCTTGCTCGCCTTGCTTAACCCAGTTGTTGTTCTCTGCTTTTAGCTGAGTGTGGCTATAGTATTCTTGTACCTTGCCTTTGACACACACTACGTCGCCTGGTTTTAGCTCTGAGCTTGACTGGTTAGTGTGAACAAACAAACCTTCTGAAGTCTGTGGGTTGTGATCATCAGTTAGTGCCTGCAGGTAGAATCCTTTTGTCAGGCCTGTAGTTACTGCACTAACCACACCTTTAACAAAGAAGTCTTCGTCTGTGATGTATGGGTAGCCATTAATAAATGGAGAAGTATCGCCTTCACCTTGAATTTCTTGAATAGAGGTAAAGGTTGGTGTTGCGCCGTCTTGAGTACAAGTGAATGGTTCCGGAGCTGTGCCACCATCTAATGTACCTAGACCTTCGATGCTGTCTTTCGGCAGTGAAGACCACTGTGCAGCATTATGTGCAGCAGACGGCGTCATCGCATCTGAGTTGCGTACTAAAGTAGTATCTTTAGCAAAATCAGAGCCACCCATGTCACCCAACAGATCATGCACACTGCCATCTTTTAGCAGTGCCATTGGGTCATTGCCATTGAAGCCAGTTACTGAACCATTAAGGATGTCCGCAACCGCTTTAATGTCATCGCTGGCACTAGTATGAGCAACAACCAGTACACTCTTAGCTGCAAGTACCTGGCCGTTAAGTGAAAGTTTGCTGCCCCACTCACCATTACCATTGGTTGATTTCGCTAATTCGTAACCGTCAAGAGAGACAGAAGCATCACCAGTGTTAGCAATTTCAATCGCTTTGTTATTGCTGCCACCTTCTACATACTGAGAAATAATAATGTCTGCCATTGCTGGAGAAGACAGAGCACCTGCTACCACTGCGGCTAGTAGCGTTGGGGTTAGTTTTTGTTTCATGTTATCCACCATGCATCGCTTTCAAATGTTGAACCACAACTAGAAAGCGTGTTCCAAATCACTTTTTTCGTGACTACTTATAAATAAATCATGTCCAGTGTTGATGTTTTTTATGAAACTAAAAATTACATTCAGTGACAGTGAGATTTTGATCTCATAGACATGATGAATAATTGAAGCGCCGTCAAATTTTCAACACATGGTGATAACAGAAGTTTCAACTTTGAGACAAGAAGGTTGAATTATTTAAGTTTTTGCTAATAAATAGAGTAACTACTTTAGAGGCTTTCTCTGTTTCGCTGACACAAAAAAGGCGCTGTATTAGCGCCTTTAGCAAAACAGTAGAACGAATTAGTTGAGTCGGTTCTGGTCATCGTCATCTTTACGTTCATATTCCCCTTCAAATGTTGACCCTTGCTTAGAGTCACCTTTATGGAAAGGACCTTGTTCAAATGGGTTGTGACCAAATTGGTCGCCATGAAAACCGCCTTGGAATCCACCACCAACCGATTTCACCACCATTTTGCTCATTAAGTACTTGGCGATCACCGCCCTAGGCGCAGGAAGCAAAACCAGCATACCCAGTGCATCAGTCATAAAGCCCGGTGTTAACAGCAGCACACCTGCGACGGCAAGCATCACGCCCTCAAAAATTTGTTGCGCAGGAAGTTCACCCTGCTGAAGGCGGTTTTGTACCGACATCAATGTTTGCAGCCCTTGGCTACGCACCAAAGAGGCACCGACAAATGCCGTGATCAGCACCAAGCCGATGGTAGGCCATAAGCCCAGAAAACCACCGACTTGTATAAATAAGCCTATTTCAATAATAGGAACGAAGATAAACAGCAATAATAAGATAGGAAACACACGCCCTCCTTTGTTGAGTTCAGTGTACGTGTTCCACGGTTTTAGCTCAAATTGAAGCTGTAAAAAAACGTGATAAAACACTCAATAGACACCTACCACTAAAGGGCTATTAATAACCTATTCATATCTTGCAAAACTTTAACTCAACAAAAGCAAAAAAGGTGATCCACTTACTATTTTTATACGCTAGGTACAGTATTATGTGCCACATAAGTCAGGACGGATTATACAGCCAAAAACTCTGTCGAATGGATTCTTAGACTACAGAATGGCTATAAAGCAACTTTATTATCAGAATAAATATCTAAGGATCCTGTATGGCTACCCTAACTGAAACCTCTCAAGTGGCTAACCAAGCAACCCGTATCGAAGAAGACCTACTCGGCGAGCGCCACGTACCTGCTGACGCTTACTACGGCATTCATACTCTTCGCGCAATTGAAAACTTCAACATTTCTAACATGACCATCTCTGACGTACCTGAATTTGTACGCGGTATGGTGATGACCAAGAAAGCCGCTACGTTAGCTAACAACGAGCTAGGTGTTATCCCTAAAGATGTGGCGAACTACATCATCGAAGCGTGTGATTTGATCCTTGAAACAGGTAAGTGCATGGATCAGTTCCCATCAGACGTATTCCAAGGTGGTGCGGGTACTTCAGTCAACATGAACACCAACGAAGTGATCGCTAACGTTGCACTTGAACTAATGGGTAAAGAAAAAGGTCAGTACGAATTCATTAACCCGAATGACCACGTCAACAAGAGCCAATCGACTAACTGTGCATACCCTACGGGTTTCCGTATTGCGGTATACAACAGCGTAGCAAAACTGATTGAAGCAATTGAGTACCTGAAAGGCGCCTTTGAACTTAAGAGCCAAGAGTTTAAAGATGTATTGAAGATGGGTCGTACTCAGCTTCAAGACGCTGTGCCAATGACAGTCGGTCAAGAGTTCCACGCTTGGGCAGTCACCCTAAACGAAGAGATTCGTGCTCTTGAGTACACATCAAAACTACTACTAGAGATCAACCTAGGCGCAACAGCAATCGGCACTGGCCTGAATGCAGCACAAGGTTACCAGGCAGCAGCAGTGAAGCACCTAGCGCAAGTAACAGGTCTAGAAGTGGTTCCTGCAGAAGACTTGATCGAAGCAACGTCTGACTGTGGTGCTTACGTAATGACGCACGGAGCACTAAAACGCCTAGCGGTTAAACTGTCTAAGATCTGTAATGACCTACGTCTACTTTCATCTGGCCCTCGCTCAGGCCTTAACGAGCTGAATTTACCAGAGCTTCAGGCTGGCTCTTCTATCATGCCAGCGAAAGTAAACCCAGTTGTTCCAGAAGTGGTGAACCAAGTCTGTTTCAAAGTACTGGGTAACGACAACACTATCTCGTTTGCAGCTGAAGGCGGTCAGCTACAGCTAAACGTGATGGAGCCTGTGATTGCACAAAGTATGTTTGAGTCAATCACGATCCTATCAAATGCGTGTGTCAACCTACGTGACAAATGTATCGATGGCATTACGGTCAATAAAGAGACTTGCGAAAACTATGTTTACAACTCTATTGGTATCGTCACTTATCTAAATCCATACATCGGTCACCACGAAGGTGACATCGTTGGTAAGATCTGTGCAGAAACCGGCAAGAGTGTTCGCGAAGTTGTTCTAGAACGCGGTCTGCTAACCGAAGAAGAGCTTGATGAAATTCTTTGTGTAGAAAACTTTATGCACCCAACGTATAAAGCAAAACGCTACGAATAATCGCAGTAAGAAAGGGCTCTTCGGAGCCCTTTTTTGGCACTTAATACGGTTAACCACAATTTTATCAAGGTCTCTCTTCATTCCTATTATCTAACTATTTAGACGCTGAATGGTTAGATAATCAGAATCAAAATAAACTTTATGAGGTATCAATATGGTGGCAGTCGAACTCTTTGTCGTTCTGCTCTTTATCTATTTAGGAGCAAGAATCGGTGGTATTGGGATTGGTTTAGCAGGTGGTGCGGGTGTTATTGCACTGTCTTTGGTACTTGGTGTACCAACTAGCCAAGCTTTTATTCCGGTAGACGTTATTCTTATCATTATGTCGGTCATTACCGCAATTGCAGCCATGCAGGTTGCCGGAGGTATGGACTGGCTAGTACAAGTGGCTGAAAACTTTTTGCGTAAACACCCTGAGCGCATCACCTTTTATGCGCCGATTGTGACTTTCTTAATGACGCTAATGGCAGGTACAGGACACACCGCGTTCTCGACCCTGCCTGTTATCGCTGAAGTAGCCAAAGGCCAAGGGGTTCGTCCATCACGTCCGCTGTCTATTGCTGTTGTTGCTTCACAAATCGCGATTACCGCTTCACCAATTTCAGCAGCCGTTGTTGCGTTTGCGGCCATGCTAGCGCCTATGGGTGTTGACTACTTAACTCTATTAGCAGTATGTATTCCAACGACTTTCATCGCATGTATGGTTGGCGCATTCGTGGCTAACTTTATGGGCAGCGAACTGAAAGATGATCCTATCTATCAAGAACGTCTGGAAAAAGGTCTCATCAAGCTAGCAACAGAGACTAAGCGCGAAATTCTGCCAACAGCGAAAACTGCGACTTACATCTTCCTTGCAGCTATTGGCTTTGTTGTCTGCTACGCAGCGGCAATTTCAGGTTCGGTTGGCTTAATCAAAGATCCTGCACTGGGTCGAAATGAAGCCATTATGACTGTGATGCTAGCAGCGGCGGCAGCTATCGTTCTCGTGACTAAGATTGATGCATCTAAGATCCCTTCAGCGGCAACCTTCCGCTCTGGTATGACAGCGTGTGTATGTGTACTCGGTGTCGCTTGGCTGGGTTCAACTTTTGTTAACGCACACGTAGACGGTATTAAAGAGGTAGCAGGAGCACTACTTTCAGATTACCCATGGATGCTAGCTATGGTTCTGTTCTTTGCGTCAATGCTACTGTACTCACAAGGGGCAACCACAGTCGCACTGATGCCAGCTGCACTTGCTATTGGTGTTGCACCACTGACAGCTGTCGCCTCTTTCGCGGCGGTAAGTGCTCTGTTCGTGCTTCCAACCTACCCTACATTGCTAGCAGCAGTAGAAATGGATGACACTGGCTCTACACGCATTGGCAAGTATGTTTTCAACCATCCGTTCTTTATTCCTGGCGTAGTGACTATCTCTTCTGCGGTCGCACTAGGCTTTACATTTGGTGGTTTATTCATCTAATAACCGCATTAAAAATAAGGGAGCTTCGGCTCCCTTTTTTATTTTATCTCGTGTAAAAAAACCCAGCTCACATTTTAAGTTTGACATTAATCAAGAAAGTGTTCAAAAACTCTTTGTGCATTTTAATCCCAACGTTTGAATAAAATTCCGGTCAAATTTTTTCTATCTCATCACAGCCTGCATGCTCATAACTCCAACCCATTTTTTAAGAATATTAATCCGCCCAATTCAAACAATTAGTCGTTCTAATTTAGCATTAGAAAAATAGTGCTTTTTTTTGTCGATTTATTTTGTGAAGATCACCAAAGTTAGTAATAGAAACTGCTCTTAAAATAACGTCAAAGGGCAGATTTGACAGTGAAGCCCAGTTTATAAACCAAATACCAATAACTTACCCTACATAAGTTATTTAATTATTAATAACTATTAGTCGCTGATTCACTTTTATTTATCGGTATATAAATAAAAGTAAGGAGATAGCCATGACAACCCAGACTGTACCGACCGAAGAAAAAAAAGGCGGCTTCTTTGCCAACTTTAAGTTCCCTTCCGCATATACGATTCTTTTTGTTTTAATCGCACTGGTTGCGCTGCTGACTTGGATTGTTCCAGCTGGTCAGTACGACCGCGTAATGAACGAAGACCTTGGACGTGAAGTGCCTGTCACAGGTACCTACCAAGCAGTTGATGGCAACCCACAAGGTGTTATTGATGTTCTTCTTGCGCCAATTGATGGCTTCTATGACCACAATAGCTACGAAGCTGCGGCGATCGACGTTTCTCTTTTCATCCTAATCATTGGTGGCTTCTTAGGGCTAGTAACTAAAACAGGGGCAATTGACGCCGGTATCGAGCGCGTTACTCATCGTCTCGAAGGACGAGAAGAGATGATGATACCGATCCTGATGGCACTGTTTGCCGCAGGCGGTACTGTCTATGGCATGGCTGAAGAATCGTTACCATTCTACACCCTACTTGTTCCTGTAATGATGGCAGCGCGCTTTGACCCTGTCGTTGCAGCGGCAACCGTATTACTTGGCGCGGGTATTGGTTGTTTAGGTTCGACTATCAACCCATTCGCAACAGTCATCGCTGCAAACGCATCAGGCATTCCATTTACAGAAGGCATCGCTCTACGCTTAATCATGCTAGTAGCAGGCTGGGCTATCTGTGTTGCTTATGTAATGCGCTACGCTCGCATGGTACGCCAAGATCAGTCGAAATCGATTGTGTACGACAAGTACGAAGAAAACAAAGCACATTTCTTAGGCAATCAGTCTGACGAAGGCCTTGAGTTCACAACCACTCGCAAAGCAATCCTTGCTATTTTTGGTGGCTCGTTTGGTGTGATGATCTACGGTGTATCTGTTGCAGGTTGGTGGATGGCCGAGATCTCTGCCATGTTCCTAGCGGCAACCATCATTGTCGGTATCGTGGCTCGTATGAGTGAAGAAGAGTTCACTAGCAGCTTTATCGACGGTGCTCGCGACCTACTTGGTGTTGCATTAATCATTGGTATCGCACGTGGTATCGTCGTGGTAATGGACCGCGGTATGATCACTGACACCATCTTGTTCTCTGCAGAGCAAATGGTCACAGGTCTATCGTCTGTCGTGTTCATTAATGTGATGTTCTTCTTAGAGATTCTACTGTCGTTCCTAGTACCTTCAACATCTGGTCTAGCGGTGCTTACTATGCCAATCATGGCACCACTTGCTGACTTTGCTGGCGTAGGTCGTGATCTAGTCATCACTGCTTACCAATCAGCTTCTGGCCTAGTGAACCTAATTACTCCAACCTCAGCAGTGGTAATGGGTGGCTTGGCTATCGCTAAAGTCCCGTATGTACGCTGGGTGAAATGGGTAGCGCCATTGCTAGCAATTCTGACTCTGTTCTGCGTTGTTGTACTAAGTATTGGTGCGCTAATCTAATCCACAGACTTCTTTTCCTTACCCTGGCTCACAGGAAGTGAGCCGCCCTCAAAGCCGCCTTAGTGCGGCTTTTCTTTTGAGAGACCAGAAACGAGAAACGAGAAACGAGAAACGAGAAACGAGAATATTTTACTTTTACTCCTATAGCCTGCCAACACTATCAAAATTAAAGGCTCCATCCCAAACCACTCACATTCCTCTCGCAGGGCGAAGCCCGTTCCCGCAGCGAAGCGATCTAAAAGACGAAGTCTGCTCTCAATTCAATTATTTGAATTAGAAAAAGTACCCCTACCTATAAAATATATTTGTTAAATAAATTCCCTCCTGTTAAAACCTGCCAAATATTAATATGTGATCGATACAACAATTATTGCCAAATATTTTGTTATAAAAGGTTTAATTCGCACCTCAAAAGCAATTATCTAGAACGATTCGTTGCATACTTCCGCTTTATTCAACTTATTACTATCAAATTTTAATTGCATATTCTTCCTACTAATTAATGTTTATCAAGCATCTTGGATATTTCCCTGCATAAAGTTCCAACCTTAGTGGCTAATTAGGGATGTTACAGGGCAATAACAACTGCATAGATATTGTTAAAACCCTTGTAGAACAAGGCTTAGGGCATAAAAATCGAACTGTGATTGACCTCTAAGATTCCCCCGCTAACAGGCGTAATATGGGCTCCAGAAACAAAATAAGTGAATAAATAAATTCACGCTTCTATTCCCTACAAATTAAATATTAGTTTTTAAATATTAAGACTAATTAAAATATAAGAGAGATACGATCATGAGTAAGTTATACGTAGGTTCTGAAATCGGTCAATTACGTCGCGTTCTTGTTCACCGCCCTAGACGAGCTCTGACTCACCTGACACCTTCAAACTGTCACGATCTGCTATTTGATGACGTATTGGCAGTTGAGCGTGCGGGTAAAGAGCACGACGTATTCACTCAAACATTGCGTGACCAAGGCGTAGAAGTGCTACTTCTAACAGACCTACTGGCAGACACGCTTGCTGTTCCAGAAGCAAAAGACTGGTTATTGAACCACCAAGTATCAGAATACCGCTTAGGTAAAACCTTCGCTAACGACGTACGCTGCTACCTAGGTGATCTACCAAATCTGGAGCTGGCGAAGATTCTGACTGGCGGCCTTTCTTACGCTGAAATGCCAATGAAATCGTCTTCAATGATGCAAGGTCTGCATGCACCGACTGACTTCATCATTGAGCCGCTACCAAACCATCTATTTACTCGTGACACTTCATGCTGGGTATACGGTGGTGTATCAATCAACCCAATGGCAAAACCTGCTCGTCAACGTGAAACCAACCATGTTCGCGCTATCTACCGCTGGCATCCAACTTTCGCGGGGCAAGACTTCATTAAGTACTTCGGCGATGAAGAAAACATCAACTACGACAACTCAACCATCGAAGGCGGTGACGTACTCGTTCTTGGTCGTGGCACGGTACTTATCGGTATGTCTGAGCGTACAACCGCACAGGGTGTAGAGCACTTAGCATCTGGCCTATTCAAACACGGTCAAGCGAAACAAATTATTGCAATGGAGCTACCTAAACACCGCTCTTGCATGCACTTAGATACTGTTATGACTCACATGAACGAAGATACCTTCTCGGTTTACCCAGAAGTGGTTCGTAAAGACGTGAAATGCTGGAGCCTAACAGGTGATGAATCTGGTGCGGTTAACGTGAAAGAAGAAGGCTACTTCGTAACCGCTATCGAGAAAGCACTTGGTGTCGACAAACTAAACCTAATCACAACAGGTGGTGACAACTTCCACGCAGAACGTGAGCAGTGGAACGACGCAAACAACGTACTGACTGTGAAACCAGGCGTGGTTGTCGGCTACGAAGGCAACACTTACACCAACGAGAAATACGACAAAGCGGGCATCACTGTTCTACCTATCCCAGGTGACGAGCTAGGCCGTGGTCGTGGTGGCGCTCGCTGCATGAGCTGCCCAATCGAGCGTGACGGTATTTAATTAAGTGATTAGTTGGCAGGAGCACCTTTGCTCCTGCCCCCTGCAGAGAGATTAAAGCAATGACTAAACAAACTGTAGTTGTAGCACTTGGCGGTAACGCCCTACTTCGCCGCGGCGAGCCATTAGAAGCTGAAGTTCAGCGCCAAAACATTGAGATTGCGGTTAAGACTATTTCTGAGATCGCGCAAGAGTACAACGTAGTACTTGTTCACGGTAACGGCCCACAAGTTGGCCTGCTTGCTCTACAAGGTTTGGAATACAAAAAAGTCGCTCCGTACCCACTCGATGTACTGGGCAGTGAAACTCAAGGCATGATCGGCTACATGCTGATGCAAGAGTTTAAAAACCAAATGCCTAACGTCAACGCGACTTGCATGTTGACTCAAATGACGGTTGACCCAAGCGATCCTGCATTCGTTGATCCGACTAAGCCTATCGGTCCAATTTACGAAGAAGCAGAAGCGCGTGAATTGGCAGAGAAGTACTGCTGGACAATCAAACCAGACGGCAAGCACTTCCGCCGCGTGGTACCAAGCCCACAACCGACTGGCATTATTGAACATGAAGCGATTACAGCTCTGATCGAACAAGGCCACTTGGTTATCTGTACTGGCGGTGGCGGTATTCCAGTCAAACGCGAAAACGGCAAATTAGTTGGTGTGGAAGCGGTTATCGATAAAGACATGTCTGCTGCATTCCTAGCAAAACAGCTAGACGCAGATGCGCTACTTATTCTGACTGACGCTGATGCGGTTTACCTAGATTGGGGCAAACCAACTCAACATGCTCTACGCAGCACCAACCCAAGTGAACTAGATAAGTACCAGTTTGATGCGGGCTCCATGGGGCCAAAAATCGAAGCGTCATGCGAGTTCATTAACCAAGGTGGCAAAGTGGTTGGTATTGGTTCGCTGGAAGATGGCTTACGTATTCTTCAAGGCACCGCGGGCACCAATATCACCAAAGGCTAACCGATTCGTTACTCCACAACTGGAGCGAGATTGAATAACCAGACCCTCGTTGAACTTAAGGTGTTCATATCTAGCTCCCCACTGTGGAAGCAAAAGTTATACAAACATTACTTATTTATGCGCTTTCTTACCTCTTTCCCTGCAACCAAGAGAGCGCAATCAAAACAAAGAAGGAAAACATCATGGCTTTTAACCTACGCAACCGTAACTTCCTAAAACTATTAGACTTTACTCCACGTGAAATTCAACACATGTTGGATCTATCTGCGGAACTAAAAAAAGCAAAATACAACGGCTATGAACAACCTCGCTTAAAAGGCAAAAACATTGCCCTAATCTTCGAGAAAACTTCTACTCGTACTCGTTGTGCATTTGAAGTTGCAGCATTTGACCAAGGCGCTCAAGTTTCTTACTTAGGCCCATCGGGTTCTCAAATCGGTCACAAAGAGTCAATGAAAGATACTGCTCGCGTTCTTGGTCGCATGTACGACGGCATCGAGTACCGCGGCTTTGGTCAAGAAATCGTTGAAGAGCTAGGCGCATACGCTGGTGTTCCTGTATGGAATGGCCTAACAGACGAGTTCCACCCAACGCAAATCCTAGCTGACTTCCTAACTATGATGGAACACGGCCGTGGTAAACAGCTACATGAAATGAAGTTCGCTTACCTAGGCGACGCTCGCAACAACATGGGTAACTCTCTAATGGTTGGTGCGGCGAAGATGGGTATGGACATCCGCCTAGTGGCTCCTAAAGCGTTCTGGCCAGAAGAAGAGCTAGTAGCGACTTGCCGCGAAATCGCTGAAGAAACTGGTGCAAAAATCACTCTGACTGAAGACGTACAAGAAGGCGTTCAAGGCTGTGATTACCTATACACAGACGTATGGGTATCTATGGGTGAAGCGAAAGAAGCATGGGCTGAGCGTATCAACCTAATGATGCCTTACCAAGTGAACATGGAAATGCTAAAAGCGACGGGTAACCCACATGTGAAATTCATGCACTGTCTACCTGCATTCCATGGTGAAGACACTACCGTTGGTAAGCAACTAGCGGCTGAGTACCCACAACTTAAAGATGGCGTAGAAGTAACAGATGAAGTTGTTGAGTCTAAACACTCTATCGTCTTCGATGAAGCAGAGAACCGTATGCACACTATCAAAGCAGTGATGGTAGCAACACTAGGCGACTAATATCACTCAAAGATATTAATCGCGAACACTCTATATCGCGGAAGTAATCCGTAGGTATCACGAGTGATTTGCAGGGAAATGCGGGTGGCGTTCAGAGGCTCTGAATAAAGCCCGCATTTTTTTTCATCCCGCCGACTATAAAAAAACTCACAATCACCCTCCAAGCAAGTTCTGCCAACGGCTGCGAAAAACCAATCAAAAACAGTCTATTTCGCATAAAAACCCAATTTCTGGATACTTTGCGCAAACGCTTGCGTCACGTAATTTTGTCCGTATAATCCTCCGCAATTTATAGGGTCTGTTGGCCTTTTGAGCTGATTTTTGCAGCTGTTAGTGAGCCCTTTATACAAGGCAGAGGCTTTGAAATGTAGTTGCTCTACCTGATAAGCCGATAACGCAGTAGAAAGTGCTCACAAACGCTGCCCGAAGGGTTCGGCTAAAAGCGTTTCACTCTTTGTTGAGAGGTGTTTTGCTTAGATTACTAGGCTGCAAACCTCTCGCCGCGATTGAAACGCTTTTATCTCGAACAAAATTTAACCGCAAAAGGTCAACAGACCCTAACGGAGTACAAAATGAACCAGCAAAATACAACATCTCGTTGTTACAAAACGCGCCCTGAATCAGGGACGTTAGCTGTTTTATTTTTTGTCTCCATCGATCCTTTATCAGCCTCCTATTGTTAGGGGGCTTTTTTTTGTCTGTCATCTATGAGGCGAGGAAATACAGCTATGGCGCATTCGTTATTTAACAAGCACATCATCTCCATCCCAGAGCTCAGCCGCAGCGAGCTTGAACTTATCGTCGATACTGCAGCACGCTTAAAAGCAGAGCCAAACCCAGAGCTACTAAAAAACAAAGTCGTGGCGAGTTGCTTCTTCGAGCCATCGACTCGTACCCGTTTGTCGTTTGAAACCGCCGTTGAACGTTTAGGCGGCAGCGTGATTGGCTTCGATAACGGGGGTAACACGTCTCTGGCTAAGAAAGGAGAAACCTTGGCTGACTCAGTGCAAGTCATTGCTTCATATGTTGATGCCTTTGTGATGCGCCATCCTCAAGAAGGCGCTGCGCGTTTAGCGTCTGAGTTCTCTAATGGTGTGCCAATCATTAACGGTGGCGACGGCGCAAACCAACACCCAACCCAGACTCTGCTCGACCTATTCTCTATCCACGAAACGCAAGGCACGCTTGATAACCTCAACGTTGCTTTCGTTGGTGACCTTAAATATGGCCGCACTGTGCACTCACTGACTCAAGCGCTAGCAAAATTCAGCAATGTACGTTTCTTCTTTATCGCACCGGATGCGCTGGCTATGCCTGACTACATCTGTGAAGAGTTAGAGGAAGCGGGTATCAAGTTCAGCATGCACAACAACATTGAAGAAGTGGTGCCTGAACTCGACGTGCTTTACATGACGCGAGTGCAAAAAGAACGCTTTGACGAGTCAGAGTACGCGCACATGAAGTCTGCCTTCATCCTCACAGCGGCAACACTAGAAGGTGCGCGCGACAACTTAAAGGTGCTCCATCCACTACCACGTGTTGATGAGATCACCACAGATGTCGATAAGACCAAACACGCTTACTACTTCGAGCAAGCTGAAAACGGCGTTTATGCGCGTGAAGCTCTGCTAGCCCTAGTCTTGAACGAAACTCTTTAATCTGCAGGAGAACTATCATGGTAAAAGAAACCCAACTACAAGTAGAAGCGATTCGTAACGGCTCTGTCATTGACCATATTCCTGCAAACATTGGTATTAAAGTGTTGAAGCTGTTCAAGATGCACAAGTCAAATGAACGTATTACGATTGGCTTAAATCTGCCTTCTTCAGCACTGGGAGCGAAAGACCTGATCAAGATTGAGAACATCTACTTGACCAAAGAGCAGGCTAACCAACTGGCACTTTACGCACCAAAAGCAACGGTAAATCAAATTGAAGAATACAAGGTGGTCAACAAACTAAACCTAGTACTTCCCGAGAGTATTGAAAGTGTATTTGAATGCCCGAACAGCAACTGTATCTCACACGGCGAACCGGTAGAAAGCCGCTTTAATGTGCAGCAAAAGAATGACAATGTGCAGCTAAAATGTCACTACTGTGAAAAAGTATTCTCACGCGAAATCATGACTGAAGCGCGCTAAGCACTCAGCGCTTAATCTCACTCAATTTGTTGCAAAATCAAGCTGGATATTTATTCCTAAACAGGAATAAATATCCACTTTATTTTAGAACATATCTCCGAAAAACATCCAATACAGCAGTTATTTATTTGGCGATCACCCTCACAAAGCCACATATACTTTGGTGGTATTATGATGCAAAAGAGATCAGTTTTATTCACAAGCGACTCAATCGCTACTCGCCGAACATGATCTCGCCTATATGAGTCACCAACCAGAAGTGACCGCTCAAATAGTACGGCACCTAGATGGAGTTAAGTGCTGATAGTTGCATGGACGAATCATCCCTACGTCATGTTTTTTAAGGAGTTCCCATGAGTGAAACTCTAAACCCAACCACTATTGACTACAGTGAAGACAAAACGCTAACCGCAGCATGCAAACGCCTGCTGCAGCAGCAAAGTTTTACCACTCAAAATGAGCTCCGTGAAGCCTTAGTAGATATTGGCTTTGAAGGTATCAGCCAATCTACCGTATCAAGATTGCTGTCTCAATTAGGTGTTGTGAAAGTCCAGAACGCGTGTGGCAAGAAGGTTTACTGCATCACAGTGGAAACCGCGCCCGTGCGAGTTGAGTCTTCTATCTCTTCGCAGATAGAGTTCATTACTCACAATCAGGCAATGGTGGTGGTCAAAACGCATCCGGGTAGCGCGCAACTTGTCGCTCGCCTGGTGGACATTGACCCACACACTGAAATTTTAGGTACCGTGGGGGGCAATGACACCGTACTCGTGATCCCGAAAGACACCGATAATATTGATGCTTGTGAGCGTGTTGTTCGTGCAAGATTAGGGGTTGCCTGACTCGATCTGTTCTCCTCTTAGGGCACTATCTCTGGGAGGAGGTATCGCGCAAAATTTAGATTAATTAAAGCAAGGTGAAACTTATTCCCCCTTTCCTCTGTCTGATTGAGTTAAAATGATCAAAATTTAACTTAAGTGACTCTTGTATGCGCTTCGCGTTTTCTCTTATCCTACTGTGCTTATCTGTCGTTTCAGCACCGGCTTTGGCGGTTTTTGGTAAGTCAGACTCTGCACCAAGTTTTGGCACTGGTAATAATACTTTCGTCCCTGTCGACCAAGCATTCCCATTCAACTCCTTCCAACAGGGAAATCGTCTTTTCCTCGATTGGCAAGTCAAACAAGATTACTACCTTTATCAACATCGCATTTCCGTAAGCGGTGAGAATGTCACACTGGGTGATATCAAAATGCAAGATGGCGAACCTTATAAAGATGAATTCTTTGGTGAGGTCAATATCTACACCACGCCGCTGTTTGTCGAAGTTCCGCTCGCAAACTACCAAGATGGTGCGCGTTTGATTGTTCAGTACCAAGGCTGTGCCAAAGCGGGTTTCTGTTACCCACCAGAGACGCGAGTCATTGACGTCACCAGTTTCGACTTCCAAGATTCCAACACGGTTATTTCAGCGAAACAAACGTCAACCTCTTCGAGCGTAAAGACAAGCACAACACCTGTTTCAAGCGAATCTAATCTTGCCTCTAAACTAAGTGATAATTGGTGGACACCACTGCTATTTCTAGCCTTAGGGGTTGGTCTTGCCTTTACACCATGTGTGCTGCCAATGTACCCGATTTTAACCAGTATCGTACTAGGTAGCGGCAAGCTGAGCCACAGCCGAGCCCTTGGTTTGGCCTTTATCTATGTGCAAGGCATGGCTCTGACTTATACCTTGCTAGGTCTGGTTGTTGCGTCAGCGGGCATGCAATTCCAAGCGGCCATGCAGCACCCTTATGTCTTGATTGGCTTAAGTGCACTATTTGTCGCACTCGCTCTATCGATGTTTGGCCTCTACAGCCTGCAATTACCTAGTAGCATTCAGACGTGGTTGAACAACTTAAGTAATAAACAAAAAGGCGGGAGTTCACTTGGCGTATTTGCCATGGGTGCGATCTCTGGATTGGTTTGCTCCCCTTGCACCACCGCCCCACTCTCTGGTGCGCTTCTGTACGTTGCGCAAAGTGGCGATCTACTCACCGGGGGGATTGCTCTCTATGCACTCGCACTTGGTATGGGAATTCCGCTAATGCTAGTGGCAGTGTTTGGCAATAAGCTACTGCCAAAAGCAGGGGGATGGATGGATCGCGTCAAGACTCTGTTCGGATTTGTTTTACTTGCCGCTCCTATTTTCTTGCTTGAACGCATTTTGCCGACAAGCTGGGCGACCGGGCTATGGTCAGCACTTGGGCTAGTCGCATTTGGTTGGCTGTATCATGTGAAAAACTCATTGCCCTTCGGTGGTTGGAAGCAAAGTGTGGTGGGCATCGTTGCCGTACTTGGTCTATTTGCCTCTGCTCAGCCAGCATTGAATTACTACTTTGGCAAAAACACCAGCAGCAGCGAAGTGAAACAGAGTCAAATAGAGTTTGTTCGTATCACTAACGTCGATGAACTCAATACACAGCTAGCCAATGCAAAGGCAGAGGGGAAAGCTGTGATGTTAGATTTCTATGCCGACTGGTGTGTAGCATGTAAAGAGTTCGAGAAGTACACCTTCCACCAGCCTGATGTTGAATCTCGGCTGAAAAACTTCGTGTTGCTGCAAGCAGACGTAACGCGCAATCAGCCACAAGATATCACGCTCTTGAAAGAGATGAGCGTACTAGGGCTACCAACCATTGAGTTTTGGGATGCAAAAGGAGAGCCTGTTTCAAATGCACGTATTACCGGTTTTATGAACGCAGAGACCTTCTTAAAGCATTTGGACACCCATAACCTATAAGCTTTTCAAACAGCGCCAGTGATTAACTGGCGCTCTAGTATCCAACGATTAAGTCAATTTAGGCGCACCACCAATACCAGCCAAAGTGGGCATTTGTTTGCTTTGATTGGTATCTATATGCAATATCTCTAATAAAACCCGATACAGTTCAGACTTTTAGCGGATAAACATTGTCCACAATCGCAAAGATGACAATAATTCTATTAACCAAACCGTCATAAGTAGTTAACGTCATGGATTCGACCTACACCATTATCATTGCGGATGATCACCCGCTATTTCGCAATGCTCTGTTCCAATCAGTGCACATGGCGGTGAGTGGCGCGAACCTGCTCGAAGCCGACTCACTCGATGCCCTTCTTACACTACTTGCCAAAGAAGACGAACCAGACCTTCTTCTGCTCGACTTAAAGATGCCTGGCGCAAACGGCATGTCGGGCTTAATTCAACTGCGTGCCGAATACCCAGATCTACCGATTGTGGTCGTTTCAGCCAGTGAAGAACCGAGTGTGGTCACTCAAGTTAAGAGCCATGGCGCATTTGGTTTCATTCCTAAATCAAGCGATATGCGAGAGCTTGTTAGTGCGCTTAATCAGGTGCTTAACGGTGAACCTTTCTTTCCTGAGGGCTCGATTACCAACAATGCAGCTTGTAATGATTTAGCTGAGAAAATTGCCACTTTAACTCCACAACAATATAAAGTCTTAGGAATGTTATCTGATGGTTTGCTAAATAAGCAGATTGCTTATGAGTTAAATGTTTCAGAAGCAACGATTAAGGCACATATGACGGCAATATTTCGCAAGTTAGGCGTAAAAAATCGCACTCAAGCAGTAATTTTACTTCAACAACTAGAATCAGAAACTTAACTCACCAGTTTCTGACACAAATATTCCTAGAAGTTTGCTACAATCGTGGCATCAGGCAACAATCTGATTTACCCCTCTGTTCAACAAACTCTGGGAGTACTTCTCTTGCTCAGCATCTTAATCACTCAATTCGTCGTCCTTTGGGCGGTCATCGACCCTATTGGTTCGGTGCCTGTTTATCTATCTCAAACTCAGCATCTCACCGCTAAACAACGCCGTTTAGTCGCATTAAAGGCCGTGGCTATTGCAACGGGCGTACTACTGTTTTTCCTCGTCGCAGGCCAGTTACTGCTAGAGGCAATGCAGATTCCTCTGCCAGCGTTTCAGGCCGCTGGGGGCTTAGTGCTACTACTGTTCGCCCTAACTATGATTTTTGGTGAATCAAAACCTGAAAAAGAAACCAAGCTTTCTGAAGAGGTTAACCACTCAGATCTGGCTGATTTGGCCGTCTACCCACTTGCGATGCCTTCTATCGCTTCACCGGGTGCAATGATGGCGATTGTAATGCTGACGGACAATCACAGGTACGCGATTGTCGATCAGGGGATTACAGCTGCTGTCATGGTGACGGTTTTACTCATCACTCTATTGTTGCTGCTAGGTGCGACACATATTCAAAAATGGATAGGTAATGTCGGCGCAGCCATTATCAGCCGAGTAATGGGGCTTATTCTTGCAGCCGTAGCCGTGAATAACCTTCTGATGGGGATCAAAGATTTCTACGTCGGATAACGAAAATCAATAAAACTAACAATAGAACGTTAGACTTTAGGCTAACTTAACACTGAATTAACATCACAAAAATCTATCGATTATCCTTAAGCGACTTATTTATAGGCGCTTTTTGTTTTCCCCACCGCGACTAAAGTTGAAAAGAGTTCTTGCCCCACCCTTGCTAATGTAGATATTGAAACATTTTATTAACAACAAACACGTAAGGAGACGGCAATGGCATTTGAAAGTCAGGATAAAGCCAAAGCCTACTGGGATAAGAACGTAAAACTGATGATTAGCCTTATGGTTATTTGGTTTGTCGTTTCTTTCGGCTGCGGCATTTTATTTGTAGATGAACTCAATCAATTTCAACTAGGCGGGTACAAGCTTGGTTTCTGGTTTGCTCAACAAGGCTCAATCTATGCCTTCCTGGGTATTATTTTCTACTACGCGTGGAAAATGCGCCAAATCGACCGTGAATTCGGCGTAGATGAGTAAGGAGTAACTCAGATGGATTTGAAAACTATCACTTACCTCGTTGTTGGTGCGACCTTTATCCTTTACATCGGTATCGCGATTTGGGCACGTGCTGGGTCAACTAAAGAGTTTTATGTTGCAGGCGGTGGTGTAAACCCAATCGCCAACGGTATGGCAACCGCAGCCGACTGGATGTCAGCCGCATCATTTATCTCTATGGCAGGTCTGATTGCCTTTATGGGTTACGGCGGCAGCGTATTCCTAATGGGTTGGACTGGCGGTTATGTACTTCTCGCACTATTACTTGCACCTTACCTACGTAAGTTCGGCAAGTTTACTGTACCAGAGTTCGTAGGTGAGCGTTTCTACTCAAACGCAGCGCGTATCGTAGCAGTTGTCTGTCTTATCATCGCATCGGTCACTTATGTAATCGGTCAGATGAAAGGCGTCGGTGTTGCGTTCGGTCGTTTCCTCGAAGTTGATTACTCAACTGGTCTTCTGATCGGTATGTGTATCGTATTCATGTACGCAGTAATGGGCGGCATGAAAGGGATCACGTATACGCAGATTGCTCAATATTGCGTACTCATTTTAGCTTACACTATTCCTGCAATCTTTATCTCTCTGCAACTGACTGGTCACCCTCTTCCTCAGATTGGTCTAGGTAGTACTATCCAAGGCACCGATGTCTATCTGCTTGATAGGCTCGATCAGGTGGTCACCGAACTCGGCTTTAGTGAATACACCACCCAAGTCCGTGGCGATACCCTCAACATGTTTGTTTACACTATGTCGCTGATGATCGGTACTGCGGGCCTACCTCATGTAATCATCCGTTTCTTCACTGTACCGAAAGTGCGTGATGCGCGTACTTCAGCAGGTTGGGCACTTGTCTTCATCGCTATCCTATACACAACTGCACCAGCAGTATCGGCGATGGCTCGTCTAAACCTAATGGATACCGTAAATCCAGCACCAGGTCAGCACCTTGCATATGATGAGCGTCCTGACTGGTTCAAAAACTGGGAGAAAACAGGCCTGTTAGGCTTTGATGATAAGAACGGCGATGGCTTGATTGAATACACGTCAAACCCAGCGACTAACGAACTGAAAGTTGACCGTGACATCATGGTACTGGCTAACCCTGAGATTGCTAAGCTACCAAACTGGGTAATTGCACTGGTTGCAGCCGGTGGTCTGGCAGCGGCGCTATCAACCGCAGCAGGTCTATTGCTCGCGATATCCTCCGCAATATCCCATGACTTAATCAAAGGCGTAATAAATCCAAATATTTCCGAGAAGAAAGAGCTGCTCGCCAGTCGGATTTCCATGGCGGTAGCAATAGCGGTGGCAGGTTACCTTGGCCTTAACCCGCCAGGTTTTGCGGCAGGTACGGTAGCACTGGCCTTTGGTCTCGCCGCCTCCTCTATCTTCCCTGCATTGATGATGGGTATCTTCAGTAAAGGCATCAACAAGGAAGGCGCAATCGCAGGTATGATTGCAGGTATCAGTATCACCCTATTCTACGTATTCCAGCACAAAGGCATCCTATTTGTTGCTGACTGGAAATACCTAGAGAGCTGGGGCAGCAACTGGTTCCTCGGCATAGAACCAAATGCATTTGGTGCAATTGGCGCGCTGTTTAACTTCGCCGTAGCGTTCGCAGTATCGAAAGTAACAGCTGAAACGCCACAAGAAGTCAAAGATTTGGTTGAACACGTACGTGTACCAGCAGGCGCTGGCGGTGCAGTAGACCATTAAAATTAAACCTAAACCACAAAAGCCCCGATTGGGGCTTTTTTATTAGCCTAACTTACTCTAATAATTAGGATCTCTGAGCTTTTTTGCAAAGACATCATGCCATTGATTAGATGTTCAGAGATTACGCAGAAAAATGAACAAGTAACTGATGGAACTAGTATTTTATGTTCAAAAATAAGCACTTTCTAATCGCATTACTGATCGCCCCAATACTTTCTCTGATTGCCTATTTCGGGACAGATATGGCACTAAGTGAGAAACCTCATGCCGCAAAGGAAGGCGAGACATACAAGCTAGCCGCTAAGTCAAACTGTCGTTACACCAGCGGGCTGTGTGACATGACCAATGGTGACTTTAAAGTGCAGTTCCGTTCTGAAAAACTAACGGCGAACGGCTTAGACTTATCATTAAAAGCCGCTTTTCCTCTAGAGGGTGTAAAGCTCTCGATTGTCGATAGCCAAGAGCAAAGCGCGCAACCTTTAGCGATGCAACCAATCGACAGTAGCGGTCAGCACTGGGCAATTTCTTTGGCTAAACCAGCATCGGCAGAAAGCTGGCTACGAGTGGCGATTCAATCTGAAGGCACGCTGTACTACGGTGAAACCCAAACTGCCTTTGTCAAATACGAGACATTGTTTACGGAATAGCGAGAAGCGAGAAGCGAGAAGCGAGAAGCGAGAAGCGAGAAGCGAGAAGCGAGAAGCGAGAAGCGAGAAGCGAGAAGCGAGAAGCGAGAAGCGAGAAGCGAGAAAATTTTTGGAGGGTTGGCACTAAGTGTCAACCCTTTTTCGTTGGATGCGGGATACGGCTCATTCTAAGCTCACATAAGCAGGCACTGTCAAAAGTTACCAATCCACCAACAACTTTCCCTCTCGAAGGACGAAGTCCGTTCTCTAGCGTAGCGTTCCATAAGGCGCAGCCCGTTCCCGATTCTGCTCCCTCTACACCCTATTCAATACCGCCCTTAGTTTTAACGGTTTGACTGGCTTAGGAATAAAGCTAAATCCATTCGATTTAATACCATCGAGCATATCGTCAGTACGATCGGCGCTAATAATGACGCCGATAAAGCTATCACCTAAACGCAGGCGACACTGCTGAAGCACTTCTAATCCGGTGCGTCCATTGTCGAGTCGATAGTCAGACAAAATCACATCCGGCACCCAAGTATCTTCAATAGCATGTAAACTATTAACCAAATCTACGGCGGTGCGTACATCGCATCCCCAACGCCCAAGCAGTGTTTCCATTCCGACTAAGATATCGCTTTCATTATCAACACAGAGAACTTTCAAATGACTTAAGTCTGATACCAAGCTTGCAGGTGCCGCTTTGACAGGAGCAAGGGCTTTTTCGCTGCGCGCGAGGGTAATCGAGAACACACTACCTTTCCCTGGCCATGAGCGCATTGTGATTTGGTGGCCAAGCACATATGCAATCCCTTTCGATATTGCCAGACCTAGTCCTAAGCCTTGATCAGAACGTACTTGAGTTCCACGATTAAACTCTTCGAATATCTCTTGCTGCTTATCTTCGTCAATGCCCATACCGTTGTCCCACACATCGATACGCGCCTTGCCTGCCACTCGCCTTACACCCAGAACCACTTTGCCTTTTGGGCTATAGCGGAAAGCATTGGTTAAAAAGTTCTGCACTACACGACGTAAGAGTTTTGGATCCGACTGAACCAGCAACTGGCTAGGTATCATACTGAACTCAATACCTTGCTGCTTGGCAAGCGCGCTAAATTCGGCGTTAAGGTTAGATAAAACGTCATTGATGGCAAAGCCATGGACGTTGATGTCGAGCTTGCCAGATTCTAGGCGAGAAATATCAAGTAAGTCACCAATCAGGTCTTCGGCGGCTCCTAAAGCGCTCTCGATATACTGTGAAAGCTGCTTAGTTTCTGGCTCGTTAGCCACTTCAGACAAAGAGGAGGCAAACAAGCGTGCAGCGTTGAGTGGCTGCATTAAGTCATGGCTTACTGCGGCTAAAAAACGCGATTTAGATTGGGACTCATGCTCTGACTTCTGAGTCGCAGAAACGAGCATTTTATTCAATTGTTCCAACTCTTGAGTACGCTCTTGCACACGTTCTTCAAGTGTTTCATTGGCGTCTTTTAATGCTTGTTCAGCATCACGGAACACGGTGATATCGGTAAAGCTCATAACAAACCCTCCACCCGGCATTGGGTTGCCCTGTACTTCTATCACTCGTCCATCAGGCCTAACTCGTGAAGAAGTATGACGCGTCCCTTGCTCTAAGTGGTAAACACGACGACGTACATGTTCTTCAGGCTCACCGGGACCACATAGACCCTGCTCGGCGTTATGACGAATAACATCAGCGATCGGCCTGCCAACCTGAATCAAACCGACCGGGAAGGTAAACAGTTCCAAATAGCGTTGATTCCAGGCGACCAAACGCAGCTGCTTATCCACCACAGCAATACCTTGGCCGATATGCTCAATCGCCCCTTGCAGTAATCCGCGGCTAAAGTCATACAACTCAGAGGCTTCATCCACAATGGTTGCCACCTCTTCAAGTTGCATGTTTCGGCCTTGCAGCGCAGAAGTAAGGACTAACTTAGCAGATGATGCACCAAAAACACCGGCCAGTACCCTCTCGGTATGACGAATCAAAGTCGAAGGTGCTTGCTGGTTAGGCAGTAAGGTTTCTCTCTGCTGTTGCCAGTACTGTTTGAATGCGCTTCGTACCCGTTGTCTGCCGACAAATCGAGAAGCCAGCATCTCTAGCTCACCCACAGTGACACGGCTTTGATACAAGCTGATATTTTCACTTTCGGGTAGCGGTGTCCCGACGAAAGAAGCAGACTGTAAGCGCTCACTTAGGCTGGCTCGTGTCAACAGCGATACCACCACATAGCAAAGGGTGTTCAGTGCCACACTCAGTACAATGCCCCAGTCAGAGGTTTTTACTTGCAGATTATGCAGCCATTCAGGTGGAGTGATCATCCACAATAAGAAGTTATCTTGCGCGCTTCCCGCCAGCATATCGGTTTGGCTCATTAAGGTAATCAACCACATGGTGAAACCTACTGCCAAGCCGACATAAACACCTTTTCGGTTACCCTGACGCCAATACATACCACCAATCAGAGCCGGTGCAAACTGGGTAATGGCGGCAAAAGAGAGGAAGCCAATCGCAGAAAGGGAATGAATATTACCCAGCGCTTGATAAAAGCCCCATGCACCGAGCAGTAGTAGCAAGATAAGTCCACGGCGGATTATTAATAGTAGCCCAGAGAAATGACGATGGTTGCGCTGCGACAGGCGCATCCGGCGTAACAGCAGTGGCATGACTAAATCATTGGAGACCATGATCGCTAGAGCAATGGTTGAAACAATCACCATCCCACTAGCTGCTGACGTCCCGCCAAGGAAAGCCAGCAACGCAATATCCTCAGCCCCAACAGCCATCGGCAGGCTGATAACGTAAGTGTCTGGGCTGGCATCCGTGAGCAATGATTGCCCTACCCAAGCTATCGGCAAAACAAAGATACCCATCAAAATCAGATAGAGTGGGAACAACCAACGCGCTGTATGCAGATCTTGGGCACGTTCGTTTTCTACTACCATGGTATGAAACTGGCGTGGTAAACAGACGATCGCCAGCATGGTAAGTATGGTATGGATGACCAAAGTAGGTAAATTAGGCGATTGGTAGGTTTGACGTGCGATCTGCGCAAGTTCAACATCAGTACGATTTAGAGCCAGAAACAGGATAAAAATACCAACGGCAAGGAATGCCACCAGCTTGATAATAGATTCAAACGCAATCGCCATCATCATGCCACGGTGGTGCTCGGTATTATCAATATGGCGGGTGCCAAACAGCATGGTGAAAATAGCCAGTGCCCCGACCACGAACCAAGAGACATCAATACTTGAACCTGCAAAACTTCGCGGTAGTTGTGGCGAAATTATCTCTAACCCCATGGTAATACCGCGCAGTTGGAGCGCAATGTAAGGGAGAATACCCGCCACAGCTATCAGTGTAACCACCACAGCTAAGCCTTGTGATTTACCATAACGCGCCGCAATAAAGTCGGCAATGGAAGTAATGTGCTCACGTTTGGCAGTGATGATTAAACGGGCGAGAACGCGCCAACCAAGGGTAAAAACGAGAATAGGGGCGATGTAGATTGGCAAGAAGGCCCAAGGATTATTACTCGCCTGTCCCACAGTGCCATAGAAAGTCCAAGAGGTGCAGTATACCGCAATAGATAGGCTGTAAATCCAAGGTCGCCATTTCGCCAACCAGCTATGCCTTTTATCCCCATACCAGGCAATGAGGAACAGTAGTCCGAGATACATCAGTGATACGGTGATCACTAGCCAACCCTGCATCAGATATCCTTATCGTGCGCTAAACAAAAAAACCTCTCCATATTGGAGAGGTTTCATTTAACTAGGGATAGGATTTCAACTCAATCTGCGAAGCTTAATTCTGTGCATTGGGCTCCGCTTTCGATACATCAGCCACTTGATGTTTCTGAGGTTCAACGTTGATAAACAGCGCCAAAACACCCATTACGGCCATCGCCCAGAACACATTCGCACCCCAGTTTTCGTAACCCCAACCACTCAGTGTTGTCATTAAAGCAATGAATGCTCCCAAAGGAATCGCATTGTACAGAGCTTGCAGCGCAACCATTTTTCTCTGCTCAGAGTGTTGGATGTATTGAATCGCAGCAATATGCGCCATAGCAAACGTCACACCATGAAGAAGTTGAATCAGAACCAGAGCCACTAACGCTGTTGTCGAAGCGGTCAAACCCCAACGTACCACCACACCAATCGCCGCTACGGTAAATAAGGCTCTTAGTGTCCACCCAGAGAATAGACGCTTACTTAGAGCGAAAATGGCCACTTCAGCTATGACACCTAGACTCCATAGATAACCAATAATATCTTCAGAGTAACCCGCCTCTTTCCAGTAAATAGAACTGAAACTGTAATACGCCGCATGGCTACCTTGAATCAGCGACACTAAAATAAGGAACTTAACCACTGGTAGCTCGCGTAGCAGCTCTGTCAGCTTAGGACGCTCGGCATTTTCTGCCGCAGTCGTCACTGGCATTGGGCTGATATTACGCATAGAAAACACTAATGCCGCCACGGTACCTGCCAGCGCAGTGTAAAGAATCATGTCAGTGCCGTATTGGGCGACTAAAAAGCCAACCACCGTAGAGCCCGCGATAAAGGCGATAGAGCCCCACAGGCGAGTACGACCATAATCCAGCATTTGCAAACGTGAATAGTAGTTCGCCATAGCATCAGACAAGGGAACAATAGGGCCACAGCACAGATTGAACAACACAGTCGCCAATGCCATTAACCAGAAACTACCACCAGTAAAAAAGTGGAAACCAACAAATAAGATGGCGGCAAAACTGAGCCAGCGCAGTGCAGGTATTAGCTGTTCCACTTTGTGAATACGCGGCGTGAGCACCATGTTCGCAACACACCGCGTCGCAAAACCAATGCCGACTAGCAATCCGATGTCGGTAGCTGATACTCCCTGCTCTTCAAACCACAGCGCCCAAAATGGCAAATAGACACCATAAGCGAAAAAGAAACCAACAAAATACTGGGAAATCCAGCCGAATGGAGATGGGGTGAGCATCATTACCTCTGAATACATAGTGGGTTGGAACAGGCCTGCCGTATTATCGTTTGCCTTGCTGAAAATAAAAAGGGAATAATCGTCACAACTGCGTTTCCCTATTCTCACTATTTTCATCATTAGTGAAAGATTAAGTTCAAGAGTTTCATTTATAGATTCGACCAAAGTCGTCTGGAACAATTATGTTAATCCTTCACACTTAGCATATAGAGTTGCCATGGAGTAGGGTTCGCAATGCCAGATAAATTTAACATGCACTCCCCACCATTTGACCGCCTGAATAGCCAACAGCAAAGTAAGCTACGTAGCTCCCTCGACGTGGCTTATTTTCGAGCGAAAGAGACCTTGCTAGAAGCAGGAACAGCAAGCCAGCATTTACACATTGTGATCAAAGGTGCGGTAGAAGAACGCTCGGAAGACGATAAAGAAATCTTTGCTCACTACGCCAATGATGATTTGTTTGATGTGCGTGCTCTATTTGAAGAGACGGTAAAGCATCGCTACATCGCATTGGAAGATACCCTTTGCTATCTATTGCCCAAGTCCGTTTTCATTGAGCTGTATAACGAAAATGGTCAGTTTGCCGCCTATTTCGACAACAACCTTGCCAAGCGCCAAGAGCTGATCGAAGCAGCCCAGCAGCAACAGAATCTAGCCGAATTTATCCTCACTAAAGTAGACAAAGATATTTATCACCCGCCGATGGTGTTATCCCCTGAACAACCACTTAACGAAGTCACACAAACGCTCAAGCAAAATGGCATTGACTCTGCGTTGGTACGTTTAAATGATTCCGATGTCCGCCTTGTTGATGATACTCACTCTATGCCCTACGGCATTATCACTCGCACCAATATGCTGCATGCCGTTATGCTTGAAGGTCATCCACTCGACACTCCAGTAGGCAAAATTGCCACTTTCCCAGTGGTGCATGTTGAGGACGGTGAGTTTCTTTTTAATGCGATGATAAAAATGACGCGCCACCGAATGAAACGAGTCATGGTCGCCGATGGTAAACAAGCGGTCGGTATGCTCGATATGACCCAGATCCTCAGTGCTTTCTCTACCCACTCGCACGTATTGACGTTGAGTATAGCCCGCTCGACCAGCATTGAAGAGCTGGCTCTCGCCTCAAACAGGCAACGAAACTTAGTCGAAAGTCTGCTTAATAACGGCATTCGAACACGATTTATTATGGAGCTTATCTCAGCGGTCAACGAGCAGATCATAGAGAAAGCCTTTGAACTGATTGTTCCTCCAGCCCTTCACGATCATTGTTGTTTGGTCGTTCTAGGCTCAGAAGGGCGTGGGGAACAAATACTGAAAACTGACCAAGACAACGCATTGATCATCAAAGATGGTCTTCATTGGCACCAATGTGAAACCGTGATGGGCCAACTAACCCACACACTACAACAACTTGGCTATCCACTTTGCCCTGGCAATGTCATGGTCAATAACCCGAAATGGGTTAAGACCCAGTCAGAATGGAAAAGCACTATCAGCCAATGGTCTAAGCCTACCAGTGCAGAAAACGTCATGGACCTAGCGATTTTCACCGATGCTCATGCAGTCGCAGGCAACAAAACATTACTCGAACCCATCACGCAACATCTTAAGCAAACCATGTTCAATAACATGTTGGCGCTACAAGATTTCTCTCGCCCAGCACTACAGTTTTCTCTACCGCTGACTCTGCTTGGCAATGTAAAGAAGGATAAGCAAGGTGTCGATGTCAAAAGCGGTGGTATTTTCCCTATTGTTCACGGTATTCGGACCCTAGCACTTGAATATGGTATTGAAGAAAAAAATACTTTCGAGCGCATAGAGGCATTACGGGTGAAACGAATACTCGAACCCGATACAGCCGATAATCTCACTGAAGCACTTAAGCTGTTGTTCAAGCTGCGCCTTAGTCAGCAACTGAGCAACCAACACAGCCACAATCGGATAGACCTTAAACAGATAGATCGCACCGAACGAGACTTGCTGCGCCATAGTTTACACGTAGTGAAAAAGTTTAAGCAGTTCTTGGGCTATCATTATCAGATAAGGGATTAGAGGCGGCGTTATGAACTGGTTGCAACGACGTTATTGGTTTCACAAGCTAAAAGGCTCTTCTTACCAGCCTCTGTTTGGCTCGGTTAACAAAGAGGAGTATGTGTCGCTCGATTGTGAAACCACCAGCTTAGACCCTAACCGAGCCGAGTTGGTGACGATTGCTGCCACTAAAATCATCGACAATCGCATTATTACCAGCAAGCCGTTCGAAGTGAGGCTCAGAGCCCCGCAATCCCTTGATTCTGGCTCTGTCAAAATCCACCGAATGCGCCATCAGGATCTAATTGATGGCATTGACGAGAAACAAGCCTTGATTCAGCTACTCGCCTTTATAGGCAATCGCCCATTAGTCGGCTATCACATTCGTTACGACAAAAAAATTCTCGATCTCGCCTGTCGCAAGCAACTTGGTTTTCCGCTACCAAATCCGCTCATTGAGGTGAGTCAGATCTATCACGATAAACTGGAAAAGCATCTACCGAATGCCTACTTTGATCTTAGTTTGGATGCGATTTGTAAGCACCTCGATTTGCCTATGCAAGATAAACACGACGCGCTGCAAGATGCCATTTCTGCCGCCTTAGTATTCGTTCGGCTAACAAAAGGTGATCTACCTAGCTTAAATCTGCCCTATACCCGTTAACCTAACTTACGACCAAGTTCTCAATTTGCGTTTTAATTCCTTCATTTCAAAGCAGATCTACCTTTCTCATCCTAAAGTCTAATTGTCGAATTGTCGCCTGTGATTGAAAGTTATGGGTAAAAGGATTGTACGACGTCAGGGTCAGGTGACCTGATCGTTTTAAACGGACACTTGCTCAATTCACAACGAATTAGGCACAAGGAGATAAGCAATGAGTGAAGCCCATATTTATCCGGTAAAAGAGAACATCAAAAAAAATACCCACGCGGATAACGACACCTACCAAGCTATGTACCAACAATCAGTAACAGATCCAGTTGGCTTCTGGAGTGAGCACGGCAAAATCGTCGATTGGATAAAACCTTTCACGCAAGTAAAAAATACCTCATTTGATACCGGCCACGTTGATATCCGTTGGTTTGAAGACGGTACGCTGAATGTTTCTGCGAACTGTATTGACCGCCACCTAGCCGAGCGCGGCGATGATGTAGCGATTATCTGGGAAGGCGACGATCCGAATGATGATAAAACTCTCACCTTCAACCAACTACACAAAGAAGTGTGTGAGTTTTCTAACGCCCTGAAAGAACAAGGCGTTCGCAAAGGCGATGTAGTTTGTCTTTATATGCCAATGGTGACAGAAGCGGCGGTTGCCATGCTAGCTTGTACCCGTATTGGTGCGGTACATACGGTGGTATTCGGTGGCTTCTCTCCTGAAGCGCTTTCTGGCCGTATTATAGACTCAGACGCGAAAGTCGTCATTACAGCTGACGAAGGTGTGCGTGGTGGTCGTGCCGTTCCGCTGAAAAAGAATGTTGATGAAGCACTGACCAACCCAGAAGTGAAAACCATCGACAAAGTCATAGTTATGAAGCGCACAGGCGGCAATATTGACTGGCATGAACACCGTGATGTGTGGTGGCACGAAGCAACAGCAAACGTTTCTTCTGACTGCCCGCCAGAAGAGATGAAAGCAGAAGATCCACTCTTCATCCTCTACACTTCAGGCTCAACAGGTAAGCCCAAAGGTGTTCTTCACACCACAGGTGGTTACCTTGTCTACGCGGCCATGACATTTAAGTATGTATTTGACTATCAGCCGGGGGAAACGTTCTGGTGTACAGCTGACGTAGGTTGGATTACAGGCCACACTTACCTTGTTTACGGTCCATTGGCTAATGGCGCTAAGACTATTCTATTTGAAGGTGTGCCTAACTACCCAAGCACCAATCGCATGAGCCAAGTGGTTGATAAGCACCAAGTGAATATCCTTTACACGGCTCCAACCGCTATTCGTGCACTAATGGCAAAAGGTAATGAAGCGGTTGAAGGTACCTCTCGTAGCAGCCTACGTATTATGGGTTCGGTAGGTGAACCTATTAACCCTGAAGCGTGGGAGTGGTACTACAAAACCATCGGTAATGAAGATTCACCTATTGTGGATACTTGGTGGCAAACTGAAACTGGCGGTATTTTGATTGCGCCACTACCTGGAGCAACAGACCTCAAGCCAGGTTCAGCAACTCGTCCATTCTTCGGTGTTCAGCCTGCTCTGGTTGATAATATGGGTAACATTATTGAAGGTGCGACCGATGGTAACCTAGTGATTCTAGATTCTTGGCCTGGCCAGATGCGTACAGTATATGGCGATCATGAACGCTTCGAACAAACATACTTCTCGACCTTTAAAGGCATGTACTTCACCAGTGATGGCGCGCGTCGTGATGAAGATGGTTACTACTGGATAACAGGCCGTGTTGATGACGTACTTAACGTATCAGGTCACCGTATGGGGACTGCAGAAATTGAATCAGCACTAGTAGCTCACGATAAAATTGCAGAAGCGGCCATTGTCGGTATCCCACACGATATTAAAGGTCAAGCGATCTACGCCTACATAACCCTCAATGATGGCGAGTTCCCAAGTGCTGAATTGCATAAAGAAGTGAAGGACTGGGTTCGTAAAGAAATTGGCCCTATCGCAACCCCAGATGTACTACATTGGACAGATTCACTGCCGAAGACTCGCTCTGGTAAGATTATGCGCCGGATTCTACGTAAGATTGCAACGGGTGATACTGGCAACTTAGGCGACACGTCCACCCTTGCCGATCCAAGTGTGGTTGACAAACTGATTGCTGAAAAAGCCGAGCTAGCGTAATTTTCATAGCCGATGTTTAAAACTTCAAACCGTCACATTACGTGGCGGTTTTTTCATTTTACCGTCTAAAGTACTCCTCCTCACACCTTTCTTCTTGGGCAAAAATGTTACCTCGGTTACAAAAATCCGACTCTAGGCTGGGAGATTAGACCAGTAAATTGCTGCTAAATGCGCTGAATTAGCTATAATCTGGGTCTATTTCAAAGATTCGATGCTATTTTTAATAAAAATCGCATGCTGAATCAGCGATAATATGGGATTATTCCAGTTCATATCATGAAGTAGGAAGATGGCAGCACAATGACAGCAAAATCACGCATTCTTGTCTTAAATGGTCCAAATTTAAACCTGTTAGGTCTACGCGAACCCGCACATTACGGTTCGTCGACGTTACCACAGATTATCGACACATTAACCAAGCAAGCGAATGACGCCGATGTTGAACTCCAACATCTTCAATCTAATCGTGAATATGAACTGATCGAAGCTATCCATGCGGCGTACGACAAGGTGGATTTTATTATCATCAACCCAGCCGCGTTTACCCACACCAGTGTCGCATTAAGAGATGCGTTACTTGGCGTGGCTATTCCATTTATCGAAGTACATTTATCTAATGTGCATGCTCGCGAACCATTCCGTCATCACTCTTATCTTTCCGATAAGGCTGAGGGCGTGATATGTGGTCTCGGTGCACAAGGATACGAATTCGCTCTGTCTGCTGCAATTAATAAGCTGCAGGCAAAGTAACCCAATTACTGTCAAAGTAAACAAACACTCTGCAGCTCTTATCGAGCTGTCTTATTCACAAGATAAAAGAGAAAGAAAAGATGGATATCCGTAAAATCAAGAAGCTTATCGAGTTAGTAGAAGAGTCTGGCATTGCTGAGCTAGAAATCTCTGAAGGTGAAGAGTCGGTACGCATCAGCCGCAACGGTACTGCAGCACCTGTAGCGCCAATTCAATATGCTGCAGCACCTGCACCTGTTGCAGCTCCGGCTCCAGCGGCAGCACCAGCTCCTGCAGCAGCGCCTGAAGCGGCAGCACCTGCGGTTCCAACTGGTCATCAAGTTCTTTCTCCAATGGTAGGGACTTTCTACCGTTCTCCAAGCCCAGACGCGAAATCGTTCGTAGAAGTTGGCCAAAGCGTTAGTGCTGGTGACACTCTATGTATCGTTGAAGCAATGAAGATGATGAACCAAATCGAAGCTGACAAGTCTGGTATTGTTACTGCAATCCTAGTTGATGACGGCCAACCAGTTGAATTCGACCAACCACTTGTTGTTATCGAATAACAGAGGCTCTCTCTTATGCTAGATAAATTAGTCATCGCGAACCGAGGTGAAATCGCACTTCGTATTCTTCGCGCATGTAAAGAATTAGGCATCAAAACAGTTGCGGTCCACTCAACTGCTGACCGTGACCTAAAGCACGTACTGCTTGCAGACGAAGCAATTTGTATCGGTCCTGCTCGTGGTATCGACAGCTATCTAAACATCCCTCGCATTATTTCTGCGGCGGAAGTAACAGGTGCAGTTGCTATCCATCCAGGCTACGGCTTCCTATCTGAAAACGCAGACTTCGCAGAGCAAGTAGAGCGTAGCGGCTTTATCTTTGTTGGTCCTAAAGCGGAAACTATCCGCATCATGGGTGACAAAGTTTCTGCTATCACAGCAATGAAAAAAGCGGGCGTTCCTTGTGTTCCAGGTTCTGATGGTCCTTTGGATGATGACGAACAGGCAAACAAAGCGCACGCAAAACGCATTGGCTACCCAGTAATCATCAAAGCTTCTGGTGGTGGTGGCGGTCGTGGTATGCGCGTTGTTCGCTCAGAGAAAGAGCTAACAGAAGCAATCGCAATGACACGTGCAGAAGCAAAATCTTGCTTCAACAACGACATGGTTTACATGGAGAAGTTCCTAGAAAACCCACGTCACGTTGAAGTTCAGGTTATTGCTGATGGCCAAGGTGGGGCAATCCACTTAGGTGAGCGTGACTGTTCAATGCAGCGTCGTCACCAGAAAGTTGTTGAAGAAGCTCCAGCTCCAGGTATTACTGAAGAGATGCGCAAGTACATCGGTGAACGCTGTACCCGTGCATGTCTAGAAATCGGTTACCGCGGTGCAGGTACGTTCGAATTCTTATACGAAAACGGCGAATTTTACTTCATCGAGATGAACACACGTATTCAGGTTGAGCACCCAGTAACTGAAATGGTGACAGGCGTCGACCTAATCAAAGAACAGCTACGTGTTGCAGCAGGTCAACCTCTATCATTCACGCAGGATGATATCAAGATACGCGGCCATGCTATCGAGTGTCGTATCAACGCAGAAGACCCTGAGCGCTTCCTACCTTCACCAGGTAAGATTGAACGCTTCCACGCTCCTGGCGGTATGGGTGTTCGTTGGGAATCACACATCTACACAGGTTACACAGTACCTCCTCACTACGACTCAATGATCGGTAAGCTGATCACTTTCGGTGAGAACCGCGATGTGGCGATTGCTCGCATGAAGAATGCTCTAGGCGAAATGATTGTAGAAGGTATTAAAGTAAACGTATCGCTACAAGAATCGATCATGAATGATGAAAACTTCCAACACGGCGGTGCCAACATTCACTATCTAGAGAAGAAACTTGGTCTGCAATAAGCGTTTATTGCACTAGTAAAGAATTAAAATGCTCACTTCGGTGAGCATTTTTGTTTTCACCTGTTATTCGTCTATAAAACCCGCAGATTTCTGCTACACTCTGCGCCAAATCACATCTTTTAATGTTGAGAGATCTACTCATGCCTTGGATTCAAATCAAACTCAATGCGACCAAAGATAACGCTGAGCCAATCGGCGATATGCTGATGGAAGAGACTGGTGCGCTGTCTGTAACCTTCTTAGATGCGCAAGATACGCCTGTATTCGAACCTCTGCCTGGTGAAACGCGTCTTTGGGGTGATACCGATATCCTAGCGCTGTATGACGCAGAAGCTGATACCAACTTCATCATTGAGCAGGCTAAACTTAGCGGCCTACTGGCTGAAGGTTTTGCTTACAAGGTCGAGCAACTTGAAGATAAAGACTGGGAACGCGAATGGATGGATAACTTCCACCCAATGAAGTTTGGTGAGCGCCTATGGATTTGCCCTAGCTGGCGTGAAGTCCCTGAACCAGACGCGGTCAATGTCATGCTTGATCCTGGCCTTGCGTTTGGTACGGGAACACACCCGACCACAGCGCTGTGCCTTGAATGGCTAGAAGGCTTGGATCTGTCAGGTAAAACCGTAATCGACTTTGGCTGTGGCTCTGGCATCCTTGCGATCGCAGCGATCAAACTCGGTGCAGAGAAGGTTATCGGCATCGACATTGACCCTCAAGCACTCCTTGCATCTAAAGACAATGCAGAACGTAACGGTGTTGCCGCTCAGCTAGAGGTATTCTTACCTCAAGATCAGCCAGAGGGCTTAGTCGCAGACGTGGTTGTGGCGAATATTTTAGCCGGCCCTCTACGTGAACTTTCACCAATCATTAAGTCTTTGATTAAGCCAAATGGTGAACTGGCGATGTCAGGCGTGCTTGATACTCAAGCCAAAGATGTTGCGAATTATTACCGTGATGAGCTTCACATTGATCCTATCAAGGAGCAAAGTGAGTGGTGTCGCATCTCTGGTCGAAAGCAAGGCTAGACAAGACTTTGTGAGCTAATTGACTGATTTTTGGGCATTTTGCGAAAACAATTTGTAAATGCTCAAATATTAGTCTTTTCACAGCGCAAAAAAATGCGTAAAATGCGCGCCCTTGCTCGGTTAGAACTGTGATTGAAGTTTTGAAGATCGGAAACCACCAACTTAAGAATAATCTCATTGTTGCCCCTATGGCAGGTGTAACGGATAGACCGTTCCGTGAGTTGTGTCTCCGCTATGGTGCGGGAATGGCTGTCAGTGAAATGATGTCGTCAAACCCAAAACTATGGAAGACCTCAAAATCAAAGCAACGCATGGTACATGAAGGCGAATCGGGCATTCGCTCTGTACAAATTGCGGGCGCTGATCCACAGCTTATGGCCGACGCTGCTCAGTTTAGTGTTGAGAACGGTGCACAAATCATCGACATCAACATGGGCTGTCCAGCCAAAAAAGTGAATAAGAAGCTAGCCGGCTCTGCCCTGCTGCAGTACCCAGATATCATCAAAGATATTCTTCGTGCTGTCGTTGATGCAGTCGATGTCCCTGTGACATTGAAAACCCGCACTGGCTGGGATACAGACAATAAAAACTGTGTCCAAATCGCTAAATTAGCCGAAGACTGCGGCATTCAGGCTCTTGCTCTGCACGGCAGAACAAAAGCATGTATGTACAAAGGTGAGGCCGAATACGACAGCATTAAAGCGGTAAAGCAAGCAATCTCGATTCCGGTTATCGCTAACGGTGATATCGATAGCCCAGAGAAAGCAAAGCATGTACTGGAATACACTGGTGCAGACGCTTTAATGATCGGACGCCCTGCCCAAGGTCGTCCGTGGATTTTCCAGGAAATCCGACACTTTTTGGAAAACGGCACCACGATGCCTGAACTTCCTTACCAGGAAGTGAAAGACATCCTGCTTGGTCATGTGCATGCTCTCCATAACTTCTATGGCGAGTTTTTAGGTCCACGTATTGCGCGTAAGCACGTAGGTTGGTATCTAAAAGAGCATGAGCAAGCGAGTGAGTTTCGCCGTACCTTCAACGCTATCGATGTAGCTGAGCTACAATTTGAAGCGCTTGAAGAGTATTTTGATAAAGCCTAAATAGTTGGAGCTACGGCTTCAAATATGACAGGTAAACGTTGCATCATAATTAAGAGAAGAGCTAGACCGAATATGTTCGAACAAAATCTGACTTCAGAAGCATTAACAGTAACTACAGTAACGTCACAGGACCAGATCACTCAGAAGCCATTACGTGACTCTGTTAAAGCGTCTCTTAAGAACTACTTGGCTCAACTAAACGGCCAAGAAGTAACTGAACTATATGAATTAGTTCTAGCTGAAGTTGAACAGCCACTACTAGATACCATTATGCAGTACACTCGCGGAAACCAAACTCGCGCAGCAACTATGATGGGCATCAACCGCGGTACTCTTCGCAAGAAACTTAAAAAATACGGCATGAACTAATCGTTCATTCGATATTTTAGATTTAAGAAACCGGGTTTACGTCAGTGAACCCGGTTTTTTTATCATTAGAGGCGGTGTTAGTTGCACGAATATTCAGCGATCTGTGATCTATTGCGATTGCTAAGCTCAAAGTGGTCGATATAATAATCAATTACGTTTACGTCCGGATTAATCGACATGGCTGATATGCAAAGGGAAGAATGGCTGAGCCTTATGCTCCGCGAGCTGCCTGATCGTCTGTTGATCATCGATGGACATGGGCTCATCGTAGATAGCTTTGGCGAAGCGACTCAAACTGATCCTACGGCAACCAACAACTATCTCAACCGTACCTTTGGCGATATCCTTCCTACAACGGTTGCCGAAAGCCTTGAGCAGCACTTCAAACAAGTGTTGGCCACAGGTCAGCGTAAAACCCTGCAGTACTCGATGACACCTTGCCAGCAATTGCAGCTTTCTATTGAAGAACTTGAAGCTTGGAATGGACTGGACGAAAGATGGTTTGAAGCGTCCCTTAAACCCATCACACTTGCAAGCGGTGCCAAGTATGTGCTGTGGCAAGAAAAAGAGATTACCAAAGCTCACCTACACGAAGCCGAACTCAAAAAGCTTGCTGAGACCGATGAACTTACCGGAATATTAAATCGCCGAGCATTTATGCTCAGACTAGAGCGTGAATTTGATAGTCCAACCCAGCAACACCTCTCTTGCTTAATGATTGACATCGACCACTTTAAAGAAATCAATGACCAAGTGGGCCACTTGTCCGGTGATGACGTGATTGTCCAAGTTGCGCAGATTTGTCAGGGTTTGATTCGCTCAAGCGACTATATCGGCCGCTTAGGTGGTGAAGAGTTCGGTGTGGTATTGTCTCACACTAACGCTATTCAAGCCTACGATATCGCAGAGCGCATCCGTCACTCGATCGAAACAACGCCATGTCAGGTAGATGATCACATCATCTTACCAACAGTGAGTATTGGGATTGCAGAGCTGAATAGTCATGTTTCGTCAGTAAGAGAACTGATGGTACAAGCTGACAAAGCAATGTATTACTCAAAGCAAACAGGAAGAAACCAAGTCACTCTCTACTACGAGAATCTTCCTGATATCAAATCAACCTCAGAGCTTAAGGCAAATATCCGCCGCGCTTCCTAAGTCCTCTTTTATTCTGCATCACAGCAAGAGTCTGGATGTGCTTCACTAGCTAGTGCACCTAAAATCGAACAATGGCTCGCATCGTCGTCCACATGGCCACAGCATGCATCATTAATTTTTTTCAGCGCAGTGCGAATCCGGGTAAGTTCGTTGATCTTGTCATCAATCACACTCAGTTTCGCCGTAGTAATCGCCTTAACTTCTGCACAACTATGCTCCGTTGCTTCTAGCTTTATCTCTAATAGCTCGCGAATCTCATCCAGACTTAAGCCTAAGTCTTTCGCTTTGAGGATAAAGCTCACTTGATCTTGGTTCTGTTCATTATAGAGACGGTAACCCGAGTCGCTGCGACCTGCCGGTTTAATTAACTGATTCTTTTCGTAAAAGCGCAATGTATCTGCGGTTACATTACAGCGTTTCGCCAACTCACCGATTTGGAACATAACTTTCCCTATTAACTGTTTCGTTACGTTTAAAGCCTAAAATCGAGCTTTTTACAATTATTTTTGAGATGCCAAACGATTGCGCGAGCTTTTTTGTAATAAATTAGTTAGAATGTGCGCCATCAAACTCAGAGACTAGCTTATCAACTACATTTGTTGCAAAGGTCTTTACCAAAACTGGCCAATATCTTACCGCTCGTTTGTAAACAAAGCATAAGAACAAGTTCACTTTTGGCAAATATCTTTATCTTACGTATTAACTCTGTGACTTTGAGGAAATGGAAGCATGACTAACGCTCGTCCTATTCGCCGCGCACTAATCAGCGTATCAGACAAAACTGGTATTGTTGAATTTGCCCAAGCTCTTGCTAACCGTGGTGTTGATATTCTATCAACAGGTGGTACTGCTCGCCTACTGGCAGAAAAAGGCATCTCAGTAACTGAGGTATCAGATTACACTGGTTTCCCAGAAATGATGGACGGCCGCGTTAAGACGCTTCACCCAAAAGTACATGGTGGTGTGCTAGGTCGTCGTGGTCAAGATGACGACGTCATGGAAAAGCACGGTATCAACCCAATCGACATGGTTGTAGTTAACCTTTACCCATTCGCTGAAACAGTGGCGAAAGAAGGTTGTACTCTCGCTGACGCGGTTGAGAACATCGATATCGGTGGTCCAACTATGGTTCGCTCAGCAGCAAAAAACCACAAAGATGTGACGATCGTCGTTAACGCGCACGATTACGAGCGCGTTATCGCTGAGATGGATGCTAACGATACGTCTCTGACTCTAGAAACGCGTTTTGACCTAGCTATCGCAGCCTTCGAGCACACAGCCTCTTACGACGGCATGATCGCTAACTACTTCGGCACTATGGTTCCATCTTACGGTGCCTCTCTACTTGATGAAGAAGGAAAGAAGGCTGACGAAGAGAGCAAATTCCCTCGCACATTCAATCAGCAATTCGAGAAGAAGCAAGACATGCGCTACGGGGAGAACAGCCACCAAGACGCAGCTTTCTATGTTGAAGCAAACCCAATCGAAGCTTCAGTTTCAACGGCTCGCCAAATCCAAGGTAAAGCCCTTTCTTACAACAACATCGCTGACACTGACGCTGCACTTGAGTGTGTTAAAGAGTTCGACGAGCCAGCATGTGTAATCGTTAAGCACGCCAACCCATGTGGTGTGGCTCTGGGTGGCAGCATCCTCGAAGCATACGACCGTGCCTACAAAACTGACCCTACTTCTGCGTTTGGCGGCATCATCGCTTTCAACCAAGAGCTAGACGCAGAGACTGCAACGGCTATCGTTGAACGTCAATTCGTTGAAGTGATTATCGCACCATCTGTTTCTGCTGAAGCAATTGAAGTTGTCGCTGCAAAGAAAAACGTTCGCCTACTTGAGTGTGGCGAATGGACAACTAAGACTACGGGCTTTGACGTGAAACGCGTTAATGGCGGTCTACTGGTTCAAGACCGCGACCAAGGTATGGTAAGCCTAGACGATCTTAAAGTCGTGTCTAAGCGCCAGCCAACAGAAGAAGAGCTAAAAGATGCCCTATTCTGCTGGAAGGTAGCTAAGTATGTTAAATCAAACGCGATTGTTTACTCTAAGGGTGATATGACAATTGGTGTTGGCGCTGGCCAAATGAGCCGCGTGTACTCAGCGAAGATCGCAGGTATTAAAGCTGCTGACGAAGGTCTAAAGGTTGAAGGGTGTGTCATGGCATCAGATGCCTTCTTTCCATTCCGCGACGGTATCGACGCAGCTGCAGAAGCAGGCATCAAATGCGTGATTCAACCTGGTGGCTCTATGCGTGATGACGAAGTAATCGCAGCCGCTGATGAGCATGGTATGGCGATGATCTTTACCGGTATGCGTCACTTCCGCCACTAGAAAGAAGCGAGAGCGCTGCGCTTCTAGAAACGGGAACGCTGCGCTCCGAGAAGAGCAAAACTTATAATTTGTTTTTTGGATATTCCGATATTTGAAATACGTTAGAGCAAGCCAGTGCCTTTAGTTCAAGGAAAACACGCGGAGCTTATGACTATAAGTGAGCATGTTTGACACAGAAATAAAGATACTGGCGCAGCTATAAGGATTTAAAAAATGAATGTACTTATTATTGGTGCCGGCGGTCGTGAACATGCACTAGGCTGGAAAGCGGCGCAAAACCCAAACGTAGAAACCGTATTTGTTGCACCTGGTAACGCAGGTACCGCTCTTGAGCCTAAGCTTGAGAACGTAAACATCGGTGTTGAAGCTATTTCTGAACTGGTTGCTTTCGCGCAAGAGAAGAAAATCGAGCTAACCATTGTTGGCCCTGAAGCTCCGCTTGTTATTGGTGTGGTTGATGCGTTCCGTGAAGCTGGCCTGCCAATCTTTGGCCCAACCGAAGCAGCAGCACAGTTAGAAGGCTCAAAAGCGTTTACTAAAGACTTCCTAGCTCGTCATAACATCCCAACCGGTGCTTACGCAAACTTCACTGAAATCGAACCTGCATTGGCTTACGTTCGTGAGCAAGGCGCACCTATCGTGGTCAAAGCAGATGGTCTTGCGGCAGGTAAAGGCGTTATCGTTGCGATGACTCTAGAAGAAGCCGAGGACGCAATCAAAGATATGCTCGCAGGTAACGCGTTTGGTGAAGCGGGTAGCCGCGTGGTTATCGAAGAGTTCCTAGACGGTGAAGAAGCAAGCTTCATTGTGATGGTGGATGGTAAGAGCGTTCTACCTATGGCCACCAGCCAAGACCACAAACGTGTCGGTGACAAAGATACTGGCCCTAACACAGGTGGTATGGGTGCTTACTCTCCAGCTCCTGTTGTGACTCCAGAAATCCACGAGCGTATTCTTGAAGAGGTTATCTACCCAACAGTTCGCGGTATGGATGCAGAAGGTCACCCATACACTGGCTTCCTCTACGCGGGTCTAATGATCGATAAAGACGGCACACCAAAGGTTATCGAATATAACTGCCGCTTCGGCGATCCAGAAACTCAACCTATCATGATGCGTATGGAATCGGATCTTGTTGAACTGTGCCTAATGGCTATCGACGAAAAACTTGATCAAGCAGAATCTAAATGGGATCCACGCGCGTCTATCGGTGTTGTCCTAGCTGCCGGTGGTTATCCTGCAGATTACGCAAAAGGTGATGTTATTTCTCTACCAGCGGAACAAGTAGCGGGCCAGAAGATCTTCCACGCTGGTACAGCAAGCAACGCATCTGGTGAGATAGTGACAAACGGCGGTCGCGTGCTATGTGCAACGGCTCTTGGCAATAGCGTCTCAGAGGCTCAGGAGCAAGCGTACGCGCTGGCTAAGCAAGTGAGCTGGAGTGGTATGTTCCACCGCAATGACATCGGCTACAGAGCGATTGCACGCGAGCAAGAGAAGTAGATAACACGATCAGTTGGCATATAAACAAAGGCGCTCAATGAGCGCCTTTGTTTTATCTATCATGCTTAATTCTATCACTCTTCGATAAGAACAGGTCTTTCGATACAGTCATGACTATCTTCAGCCAGCATCAATAACTGACTGACCTTCACTTTATTGCGTTGGGTAGTACCCAAAAATGCAGCATAACTGTCAACGCTTGATAGGCGGTTGATAACAAAACTTGGCAGTGTCTCGTTGAACTCGACCTGCTCATAACTCTGGCCAGAGCAGGTATCAAAATTTGAGCCATCCCAATAGCCTTGAATCAAGCGAATTCCTGAACTGCTCTGCGCTTTGGTTCTTTTGGGAATATTCAACGCTTCTTGCTTGAGCCAAGCGAGCTTATCCGCTTTTAGTGGCAGAACTTTCCCATCAAGGCGGTACTGTTGATAGATCGCTTCCCCATCTTTGTTAAAACGAACGTGAATGCGATACGAAACTAAGCCTTGGTTATCTTTAAGTTGCAGTCCCTCACGAATCAATTCTCTAAGATCGCCATCTTCCCAGCGGTAGTCAGATCTATACCACCCATAATCGCCGGCGCTAACATAGTCTGCCGCCGTGTAAGGAAAAGAGAGACGTTCGGTATACCAATACAAGCTGGTTGCATCCCCGATACTTTGACCGCCTGTGTAATCAGAAAACTGGTCTAAGTTTGGAGTGGAAATACTTGAAGAGCATCCGACAAGTAAAGAAGTGATTAGTGAAGGTATTAGTAGTTTTTTCATCGTCATAAACAAATATACGCCAAGATAGTCGCTACCTTGACGTATTATATACAATTCCGAGTTTGAAACTCTGAAATCAGTAATAAATTATTTTACTGAATCTTTCAGCGCTTTACCTGCTACGAATGCAGGAACGTTTGCCGCAGCGATTTGAATCTCTGCACCAGTTTTAGGGTTACGACCAGTACGTGCTGCGCGGTGGTTAACTTTGAATGTACCAAAACCAATTAGTTGAACTTGGTCACCCTCTTTAAGTGCATCAGTCACACCTTCAAGAGTTGCTTCAAGAGCAGCTTTAGCTTGTGCTTTAGATAGGTCTGCTTTCTCTGCAATAAAGTCGATTAATTGGGTCTTGTTCATTAGGTTTCCCTTCTCATATGTTATCGAATTCAACTCACTCTAAAACATAAATGCCCCATCTGGCAAAGGTTTGTAAGCGATCTTTGGCTCTCATGACGCACTTTTAACCATATTCTGAGCATTAACTCACAATTTGTTACTCTGTAAGCAAGACTTAATGCTTGTTTTTCACCTGTTTTGGCCTTATCTATAGATATGCGAGAGCCCGTAAAGCCTGATATTTCGGGACTTAAAGCGAATATAAAATGCTCACATCAATCATGCGCAGGCACGACAAGTTAGCACTTTTCATGCAAAAGTTGATGGGAGGATAAATCTATATAGGACACTTATGTTGTTGCTAACCCTATACGTCTCTGTTGCGATTGGCGTATCGTTTATCTGCTCCGTATTAGAAGCGGTTCTTCTGAGTATCTCGCCGAGTTATATTGCCCAATTGCGCCAACAAGAGCACCCTGCGGCGGATCAACTGGCGAAGCTAAAAGCGGATATCGACCGCCCACTGGCTTCCATCTTAACACTAAATACCATAGCGCATACCATAGGTGCGGCCAGTGCAGGTGCACAAGCTGCCGTTGTGTTTGGTAGCGAGTGGCTTGGCGTGTTCTCGGCAGTACTGACGCTAGGTATTTTAGTATTGTCAGAAATTGTACCTAAGACCATTGGCGCAACCTACTGGCGTCAATTAGCTCCTACTTCAGCAGTTATGTTACGTTGGATGGTGTGGGCACTGACTCCGTTCGTCTGGTTCTCTGAGCAAATCACCAAGCGCTTAGCACGTGGCCATCAAGCGCCAAAAATGCGTGATGAACTATCGGCAATGGCAATCTTGGCCAAAGAAAGCGGGGAGTTTGCCGAAGGTGAGTCTAAGATCCTCAATAACCTACTAGGCATCCAAGATGTACCAGTAACTCAGGTGATGACACCGCGCCCAGTGGTATTTCGCGTTGATGCAGAGATGACGATCAATGAGTTTCTTGATAAACATAAAGAGACGCCGTTCTCACGTCCGCTGGTATATAGCAAGTCAACAGACAACATCATCGGCTTTGTTCACCGCTTAGAGCTATTTAAGCTGCAACAAGCAGGCTGCGGAGAGAAACAACTTGGTACAGTGATGCGCCCTGTACACGTGCTACTTAATACGATTGCACTACCAAAAGCGTTTGAGCAGATGATGGCTAAGCGCCTGCAATTGGCGATGATCGTCGATGAGTACGGCACAATTCAAGGCATTTTGACCTTAGAAGATGTGTTCGAACACCTCGTCGGTGAAGAGATCGTCGATGAAGCAGACCGCACGACAGACATGCAAGAACTCGCATTCGAACGCTGGGAAAAGTGGAAAGTGAAACATGGTGTGATAGAAAGCCGTGATGACGATGAAGACCAAGAGATGCTTGAAGAGCCAGTAGAAAAGTTAAAAGACAAAAAAGACCAGATCTAGACAACTGGACAACTGGACAACTGGATAACTGGATAACTGGATAACTGGACAACTGGATAACTGGATAACTGGATAACTGGATAACTGGATAACAAAAAAGAGGGTTGACGTGAAAGCGTCAACCCTCTTCTTTTTGTACAAACTAAAATAGGGAAAGCTTAACTATAGAATAGCGCTCTATAGCTCTATTCCAATATTGCTGACGCCTTCATCACGAAGCTCAGCACGTAAGTCTTTGATCAGCTCAATATCACGCTGTTCCGCTTCTCTTAACGGACGGAAGATCGCCCACTGTACATCCCACTCACCACAAACCGCTTCATTCTGTTTTTGGTTGTCGTTAGTGATTTCTTCACCTGATTGCGCTTCTTCAAGCTGAGCCACTGTCATCACCGACAGTTGACTCACTTTGTGCATGTTATCAAACAAGTAGTCTCTATCTAGCAAGCCATGTATAAGATCAGATAGCGCAACACAAGCATCAATCGCGGGATAGACACCATAAAAATCAAAGTCTTCTGAGCTTGGAATGATCTCTTCGAGCTTTTCTAGCTGGCGCTCAAAATTCACTTTTGCGGTTTTGACAGTGAGTTGCTCCCAAATGCTGTCTAAAATATCACGGTAAACACGTGCTTCGGCAAACTCGGTACTATCACAAAACATTGCATAGTTTGGGTACATACGTTCACACAGACTCGCCATAAAGGTAATCTGTTGCCATGGTTCTAACTTCTCAAGGCGAAGCTGAAGAGGGTTCTGTAGCATAGGGACTCTTTGGGTCAATAGACCTAGTTGCTGATTTAGACAGCGAAAGTGTACTTGATAACCAACAGGGAAAAAAGCAAGGCGATGAACAATTTCACTCATAAAGTGTATCTTCTTACCGAAGATGATAGCCACTACCAACAGTTACTAGAACAAGCGGCACTTCCAGAACTAAAAATTACTTCATCGTGTTGTGAGGCAACCATCCTACTTGCCTCTCCTCCGCTCGCCGCTGGGCATATTAATGATTTCCCCAACCTTGAATGGATACAGTCTATTTATGCAGGTGTCGACGCACTAGTGAGCAACTTAGATGACTTTTCAGGCGAGTTAACCAATGTAAAAGGTATCTTCGGCCAACAAATCGCTGAATACGTATTGGGTTATTCAATTGAACACTACCGCCATTTTGATCACTATCGCCAACTACAAACGAAAAACCAATGGCAGCCTAGGCTATATCAGTCTCTGGCGAAGAAGAAAATGGTTATCCTAGGTACTGGTTCGATAGGCGCATATCTTGCGAGTGTGGCTAAAAGCTTTGCCATTGAGCCAATTGGTGTCAATCGAAGTGGCATTCCAGCCAAGCAATCCCCTTTTGATTCCACTTACCATATTCAAGAGCTGGCCACAGCGCTCAAACAAGCAGATATCGTAGTCAACACGTTACCTAATACACCAGAAACTGAGAATATCCTTAATGCCGATAGTTTAAGTCATTGTACTAACGCACTGTTATTTAATGTCGGTCGCGGCAGTGCAGTAGATGAAGATGGCTTGTTAGCAGCACTTACCAACGGAAACATCAGCCATGCCTATCTTGATGTGTTTAAGCAAGAACCCCTTAGTGAGCAACATCCTTTCTGGCAACATTCTGCGATTACCGTCACTCCTCATATCGCGGCATTAAGCATCCCAGAACAAGTTATTGATATTTTTACCGAAAACTATCAGCGTTGGCGGGATGGATTTGCGCTAGTGAATGTTGTCGACCCAAGCAAAGGCTACTGATGTTAAAGCAACTGCTTAAAGAAGTTCGAACTTGTAGAGCTTGTGAGCCAGAGCTACCACTGGGTGCCAACCCAGTGATTCAAGCTTCAAGTACAGCAAAGATTTTGATCATTGGACAAGCCCCAGGCACTCGCGTGCATGCAACCTCAATTCCTTGGAATGATCCAAGCGGTAATCGGCTGCGTGAGTGGTTAGCGCTCGACAAAGAGACCTTCTACGACGCAAGCAAAGTGGCGATTATGCCAATGGGTTTATGTTATCCGGGAAAAGGGAAAAGTGGCGACTTACCACCACGTAAAGAGTGCGCTCCACTCTGGCATCAACGTGTTCTTGCTCAACTACCTAATATCGGTATGACCTTACTTATCGGCCAGTATGCGCAAAATTACTATTTATCAGATAAACCAAAAACATTGACTGAAACCGTTCAGCAATGGCAGCGCTGGACACCAAGGTATCTACCACTTCCCCATCCCTCACCACGCAATACTTTGTGGTTAAAGAAAAATCCTTGGTTTGAAGCTGAGATGGTACCTTTTATTCGCGGCTATGTGCACGAGCATTTAGAGACATAAAAAAACGGAGACCGAAGTCTCCGCTTTTAGAATCGCTATAAGTAACTCGGGGGATTACATCATACCGCCCATGCCACCCATACCGCCCATGCCACCCATATCAGGCATTGCAGGCGCATCTTTTTGTGGTAGGTCAGTAACCATGGCTTCAGTAGTGATCATTAGACCCGCGACTGATGCTGCAAACTGAAGTGCAGAGCGAGTGACTTTTGTTGGATCTAGGATACCCATCTCGATCATATCGCCGTATTCACCAGATGCAGCGTTGTAACCATAGTTACCTTCGCCTGCACGAACGTTGTTCGCAACCACTGACTCTTCATCACCCGCGTTCATAGTGATTTGACGGATAGGTGCTTCCATCGCACGTAGTGCTACACGGATACCGACGTTTTGCTCTTCGTTATCACCTTGAAGTTCAGTGATCTTAGAAGCTGCGCGGATTAGCGCTACACCACCACCAGCAACTACACCTTCTTCAACTGCCGCGCGAGTTGCATGAAGTGCATCTTCAACGCGGTCTTTCTTCTCTTTCATTTCAACTTCAGTCGCTGCACCCACTTTGATTACCGCAACACCGCCTGCTAGCTTAGCAACGCGCTCTTGTAGCTTCTCTTTGTCGTAATCTGAAGTTGCTTCTTCGATTTGCTGACGGATTTGTGCAACACGACCAGTAATCATAGCTTCTTCACCGACACCGTCGATAATAGTTGTGTTTTCTTTCGTGATAGCAACTCGCTTCGCTTGACCTAGATCTTCTAGCACAACCTTCTCTAGATCTAGACCAACTTCTTCAGAGATAACTGTACCACCAGTTAGAGTAGCGATGTCTTGTAGCATCGCTTTACGACGGTCGCCAAAACCAGGGGCTTTAACTGCTGCAACTTTTACGATACCACGCATGTTGTTCACAACTAGAGTCGCTAGCGCTTCGCCTTCAACATCTTCCGCGATGATCAATAGTGGACGAGAAGCTTTCGCTACGGCTTCTAGGGTAGGAAGAAGCTCACGGATGTTTGAAACTTTCTTGTCGATTAGAAGAATGAATGGGTTTTCTAGATCAACACTACCCGCTTCTTGGTTATTGATGAAGTAAGGCGATAGGTAACCGCGGTCGAACTGCATACCTTCTACTACGTCTAGCTCATCTTGTAGAGCTTGACCTTCTTCAACAGTGATAACGCCGTCGCGGCCCACTTTTTCCATCGCTTCAGCAATAATGCTCCCTACTGTTGCATCAGAGTTTGCTGAGATAGTACCTACCTGTGCAATAGCTTTAGTGTCTGCACATGGTACAGAAAGCGCTTTTAGCTCTTCAACTGCCGCTACTACTGCTTTATCGATACCGCGCTTAAGATCCATTGGGTTCATGCCAGCAGCAACTGCTTTTAGACCTTCATTGACGATAGCCTGAGCAAGTACAGTTGCTGTAGTTGTGCCGTCACCCGCAGCGTCATTTGCTTGAGATGCGACTTCTTTAACCATTTGCGCGCCCATGTTTTGGAACTTGTCTTCAAGTTCGATCTCGCGCGCTACAGATACACCATCTTTAGTAATGGTTGGTGCACCGAAAGATTTGTCTAGAACAACGTTACGACCTTTAGGGCCTAGTGTTACTTTTACCGCGTCAGCCAGAACGTTTACACCCTCTAGCATTTTTACACGTGCGTCATTACCAAATTTAACGTCTTTAGCAGCCATCTTTAGTTTCCTTGTCTAAATTCTTTGTTTTGATTTTCAGCTGAACCTGAGCAAAAAATTACTCAATGATTGCTATTATTCAACGATTGCCATGATGTCGTTTTCAGACATCACTAGCACTTCTTTGCCGTCGATTTTTTCAGTCTTAGTGCCGTAGCCTTCAGCGAAGATAACAGTGTCGCCAACTTTAACGTCCAACGGCAGCACTGTGCCGTTTTCTAGGATGCGGCCTTTACCCACAGCTAGAATTACGCCGCGAGTCGATTTCTCTGCAGCAGAACCTGTTAGAACAATGCCACCCGCTGACTTAGATTCAACTTCTTGGCGTTCTACGATAACTCGGTCGTGTAATGGACGAATGTTCATCGGTCGTCTCTCCTGAAAATTTCTATGTTGTTTGATAATTGCATTGCGCAAAAGCACAAGGCTTCAAAGTCTTGTGCTATCTATATGAGGGGTAAATTTAGGAAATCCAAGGGGAAGATGGTGGATTTTTGTGATCTGGTTCAGAGATAAGCTTAATCATAACCTAATAAACAAAAACGCCTCATGAGACTTTCGCTTATGAGGCGTTTATAAATCATTAACAGAAAGACTTGCTAGTCTTCTTCTCTGCGAAATGCAAATCGAACTAGAACAATTGCAACACCAAGCATGCCACCTAGCAACGTACCTAGGACAGCAATTAGAGCACGTTTTGGCTTATCACGAGTTATCGGCTGCTCAACATTCTCTAAGAAACGGAAAGTCTGGAACTGGATGGAACGATCTATCTTAAGATTCTCAAGCATTTCAAGCTTTGCGTCAATTTGCTGAAGACGCGGCTCTACTACACTTAAATTCTTCACGGACTCTAGCGCTTTAACTTTCGCTTCTAGAGCTTTAGTGCCTAAGTCAATGCCAAAGATTTCATTGCTACTATTAGTTTGGATAGGTTGTGTCACACCAGCTGCTTTGGCTATATCCAATGCATACTTGGTTCTTTCTGCTTCAACAAGTAACTTGTTAGCCGCTTGGCTTTCTAAAATTCGTTTCTGCTGGACCAATTCATTGCGCTTACCATCCACCATTGCTTGCAAGTTATTAAGTGCATCTTGATGAGCTTTGCGCTTAATAATCTCAATATATTCATTGAGCAAAGTATAACTACTTTCTTTAGACGTTGATTGAAGAGCTATGTCATAAGGGTTACCACTTCCCTGCCCATCTTGTTTGACAGTAATTTTTTCAAACCAAGCTGCATATAAAAAACGCATTGCATCTATATCATCATCTTGCCCCTCAAGCAGTTCTTTGAAAGCTTTAAACTCTTCACTTATATCTAGAAAATCTCGTTTATTATTACTGGATCTAAATGCATCAATAAAGCGCTTAAATAAAACCTTCGTATCAATCAAGCTCTCCAGTTCGTCATTAACAAGTACCGTACCATCATCTTGATAAATATCGAATACAGGTTGATATTGTTTAACCTGTTGTTGGTAAGCAGCAATATCTTGTGTCTGTGGTTGAGTGATTTTAGCTTTTGACGACCACCACTCCTGAGCATTAAGCGCAAAAAATACCGCGCCGACAACGAAAGCTAGCGTAGTTACAATTATTGTTAACTTGCCCTCCCAAAGAGCTTTGACCAACTCTCTAAGGTCAATTTCATCATTGTTATGATAAGAAGGAGGAACTTGAGGTGAATAGTGTTGATTTGTTAGTTGTTGATTTTGCTCGCTCACACATAGTCCTTTTACAAGCAACTTGCTTATGTTTACTAAAGATATTTTAACTAAGCTGAGAATACTAGCATAGCCAGAGCCCATCTGACACTATTAGCCGTCTGGAAAAGGAAAGTAAGATCATCAATTAGCTGCTAGTTAACGCCAATCATCCAAAGGAATAACCTGTGCACTTTGCTGTGGGTCTATTTCGCTCACATCACCATCAAGCACATCTTGAAATCTTACCATTTGGGAGACGAGTTCGCGCATGAGGAGCACATTGGCATGGTTGGGGTTTTTGCAGCTTCCGACAACACGATCGATATGGCTTTGCTGCGCCCATAGTCGGTCTTGCATTTCCTCTGAAGCCGAAAGAATCATTTCTTTACACATATCCTGTTTTAACTGAGAAAAACCTTCTGGATTATGCTCTGCCATTGCCATTAGCTCATCGAAAGAAGGTAGGGTTTGATTGATTAATGGTGAGCTCATACAGCCTCCCTAAATGATGACTAAATTATCAACACCGCAATGTAAGGATAGGCGATTCAGACGAAGTTGGTGAGCCTGAAAATAATTTTCTTAGATTTGAGACACTTTAAAATGACATGCCTTTAATTTGATAAACACACCTTCGCTGCCCAGCAACGATATGTTCTGTGCGTTCGACAGATAACTCGTCACCAAGTAAAGTCTGAAAAATAGCTAATTCTGAGCGACACAAACTCGGACAACGTGTCGCTGCTTTACAAATAGGGCAGTGATTTTCAATCAGCAGGTAACCATTACCTGTCTTTTCAAGCTCCGCCATGTAGCCTTCTTGTTGGCGCAATTCAACAAGCCTTTGCAGCTTAGCAAAGGAGTCGGGGCAATGGCTGAGTTCTTCTTGGTAGAGAGCTAATGTTTTGGATTCTCGCTCATCTGCCACTTTTTGCAAGCCCTCTTGACCAAACAAGTTTTTTACCGCTTCTATGACTTGAATAGTCAGCTCACTGTGACGATCGGCAAATTGAGCATGACCTTTTTTTGTCAACGACCAGTGCCGAGTAGGTCTCCCTACTTTGACTTTCAAGTCTTCGAAGGTGAGTAATTCTTCACTTTCAAGAGCTTGTAGGTGTTGACGCGCCCCCATGGTGGTCATATCGAGTGCGTCGGCAAGCTGCTTGGCGGAAACAGCCCCCTCTCTTTTTATGGTTTGTAATATTTTGTCGGCGCTTTTCATGCTTGCTCCCTCAATCACTGAAACATTATGGAGCATCAGCTTTATAAAGCAAACGCTTTACCGAGCTGGTTTGACGTACTTCATTGCTACGAGTTGCTTCTTAAGGCTATAACGTTCAAACAGTCCTTTTAGCGAGTTAGGTAACTGACTCGCGTCAATCGTCTTGAAGTTATGTTGAGCATAAAATGTTTCTAGATGTGCGTAGGCAAAGCAGAAGTCATGCTCCGCTAAAACATGCTGAGCGCAGTAACCCATTAACTGATGGCCTAAACCGCTTTCTCTGTGTTCGGGTATCACTAGCATTCCGGTTAGCAAACGGAATTGCTCAATGTTTCTAAACCGAACCAGTGAAACGATTTGCTGCTCAATGGAACCAACAATGGTCAACTCATCCTTTTTCGCCTTGCCTGAAGGATAGTGAGCTTTGTACAAACGCAATACAAGGGGGAGTTTTATTGGGTCTAAGGTTTCAATCTGCATTGGGCTCATTATCACCAAACTTCAATTTAGGGTAGAATGCAGGCAGTTTAGATTACTCGATAAATCCGATGCAAATATTAGCTAACGCCGATCTTAGTCGCTCCCACACCTTTGCTATCTCGCAAACCTGCTCTTATCTGGTTGAAGTTGCAAGCGTTGAGGAAATTAAACATGTCTATCAAAAACAAGAATGGTTGGATCTCCCTAAACTGATTTTGGGCAAAGGCAGCAATATCTTGTTTACCCAACCCTATCAAGGCGTGGTGGTAGTCAATAATTTGCTTGGTAAGTCGGTCAATGAAACCGACACGCATTGGCACCTGCATATCGCTGGCGGTGAAGATTGGCCAAGTTTGGTGAAATGGAGTGTTGAACAAGGTTACTATGGATTAGAGAACCTCGCTCTCATCCCCGGCTGTGCAGGCAGCGCTCCGATTCAGAATATCGGCGCTTACGGTATTGAGCTGAAAGATATCTGCGAATACGTTGACGTACTTTGTTTAGAAACCTTCAATACCAAGCGGCTGAGCGCTGAAGAGTGTCAGTTTGGCTATCGAGACTCCATATTTAAACATGAGCTGTTTGAGAAAGTCATGGTTATAGCGATCGGCTTGAAGCTCCCCAAAATGTGGTCAGCAAATATCGAATATGGCCCGCTTCAATCTCTACAAAGCAAAACGCTCACCGCGCAGCAAGTGTTTGAGCGAGTTTGCCAAATCCGAATGGAAAAGCTGCCTGACCCTGCCAAGCTAGGCAATGCAGGGAGCTTCTTTAAGAACCCGGTTATCTCGAACCAGCAGTTCGAAAATTTGAGTAAACAATTCCCCAATATTGCTGCCTACCCAACACAAGATGGCGTAAAAGTCGCCGCTGGCTGGCTAATAGATCAATGCCAATTAAAAGGCCATCAAATCGGTGGTGCTCAAGTCCACCCTAAACAGGCATTGGTGCTAGTAAATACAGACAATGCGACCGCAAACGATGTGATCAAATTAGCAGCAACAGTGCGTCAAACCGTATTGGATAAATATCAGATTGCATTAGAACATGAAGTGAGATTTATCGGTTCTCATGCAGAAACGAATCTAGAGACAATATTAGAGAGCCAGCAATGAAAGAACATTCCGTAAAACTTTCTATCTTGAAGGCTTTATCACAAGGAGGATTTCGCTCTGGAGAAGAACTAGGAGATAAGCTTAGCGTATCCAGAGCCGCGATCAGTAAGCATATTAAAGGTATCCAAGCTTGGGGAGTCGATGTGTTTCGCGTGCAGGGCAAGGGCTACCAGCTCGCCAAGCCTATGCAATTGCTCGATAAAAACATTCTTCAAGAAAGTTTAACTAACCGAATAGAGCTGATACCTATTATTGACTCAACCAACCAATATCTACTTGATAGAGTCGATAGCTTAGAGTCTGGCTCAGTATGCCTTGCGGAATATCAATCCAAAGGCAGAGGTCGCCGTGGGCGCGAGTGGGTATCTCCTTTTGGTTCAAACCTATACTTATCGATGTTTTGGCGTTTAGATGCCGGTATGGCAGCCGCTATGGGGTTAAGCTTGGTGGTTGGCGTGGCAATCGTCGAAGCTCTCGAAGAGATGGGGCTGACAGGAGTAAAACTAAAGTGGCCGAACGATCTCTATTATCAAGACAAGAAGCTCGCAGGTATTCTGGTCGAAATGTCAGGCCAGGCTGGTGCAGCGGCCAACCTTGTAATAGGTATGGGGCTCAACTTAATTATGTCCGAGGCGACTGAAGGCATTACCCAGCCTTGGTCCAGCTTAGATGAGGTTGCAGATAATCAACAGATTGATAGAAACCAACTGGCGATTAGCATGATCAGCACCCTACACAAGGCTTTAGATGATTATGAACTGTATGGGATGGCAGGCTTTGTCGAGAGATGGAATCGCTTGGATAACTTTATCAACCGCCCGGTAAAACTGCTTATGGGACCTAGGGAGATTAGCGGCACCGCCAGAGGTATCAACGAACAAGGCGCAGTTCTCTTAGAAACCGAAAATGGCTTAGAAACCTTCATCGGTGGTGAAATCAGTCTTCGTTCTAATCAGTAAATCACAGGTTTTACAACTAGCATTGTCGAACTAGGATCTGGTAACTAGGAACTGCTAGCACATTTTGCTAATATCCTTGTCCACTTTAAGTAAAGGTAACCCATCCAACATGATGACTAATAGGAACTTATTCGAACAACTTCCTACTTTGGCGCAAGACCCAGCTCAGTTTGAGACATTGTATGCCGCTAAAGATTTTCGAACTCGCTTAATAGAAGCGATTCGTCAGGCAAGTAAACGAATCTACCTGGTTGCTCTTTATTTGGAGGATGATGAGGCAGGAAGAGAGATCTTAACTGAGCTCTATGAAGCCAAACAGCGTAACCCTGGTCTTGAGATCAATGTTTGTGTTGATTGGCATCGTGCTCAGCGCGGCTTAATCGGTGCTGAACCTGGCGAAACCAACGCCTCTATGTATAAAAGCTTCGCAGATAAATACGAACACAGAATTCCTATCTATGGTGTTCCAGTTCGTGGACGTGAAGTATTCGGCGTTTTGCACTTAAAAGGCTTCATTATTGATGACCAAGTTATCTACAGTGGTGCAAGTCTTAACAACATCTATCTCAACTACAAAGAACGTTATCGTTTCGACCGATATCATGTGCTAAATAACAAAGCACTAGCTGATAGTATGGTCAACTTTGTTCAGAAAGAGATGATCGACCACCCTGCAGTAAATAACCTAGCGTGTTCAAAGAAGCCAGAGACCAAAGAGATAAAAGCTCAGATTCGCCAATTGAGAGCTTCTCTTGCCAAGTCCTCTTATCGATTTGAATCACAGACAGTTTCTCAAGATCAGGTTGCTGTAACACCTATCGTAGGGGTTGGCAAAAAGCGCAACAAGCTTAATCAAGGTATCAACCAGTTACTTGCACAGGCCAAAGATGAAATTTTCATCTGTACACCCTATTTTAACTTCCCACGTAGCGTAGCTAAGGAAGTAAAAAAAGCGCTAAAGCGTGGCGTGAAAGTGACCATCGTCGTAGGCGACAAAATGGCCAATGACTTCTATATCGCACCTGAGGAAGAGTTTAAAACCATTGGTGGTTTACCTTACCTCTATGAGCGTAACTTACGCCAGTTTGCTAAGTCAAATGAAGCCAATATCGCCAGTCGTAAACTGTCTATCCACTTATGGAAACATGAGGAAAATAGCTTCCATCTAAAAGGTATTTGGGTAGATAAGCGCTACATGCTAATCACAGGCAATAACCTTAACCCTAGAGCATGGAGCTTAGATCTAGAGAACGCTATATTTATTCAAGACAACTTCCATCATCTGACACCTCAGTTTGAAAAAGAGGTGACGAATATTCTACAGCATACTCAGCTCATCTGTACTTACAGGCAATTAGACAAAGCGGAAGACTACCCAGAAGCGGTTCAAAAACTTATGCGGAAGATTACGCGAGTGAAAGCGGATCGGGTTTTGAAGCAGATTTTGTAGTTGCTGTGGATGCAAAAAGAGCTCCGATTAAGGAGCTCTTATTTATTCTAATGGATCGTATCAGCGTTATCTTCTTGAGCATCACGAAGCTTCTGCCAGACTAAATCACCAATTCCATCCGTAGGATTAAAATCAGTCGGTGCTTCAAGCAATAGCTCTCTAATTTTGTCATGCTCAAAGTTGTGGCAAGCCTTATCTAAGTTATCAATAACCTTAATATATTCATCCAAAGGAAGAAAACGTTCGTTGGCCGTCATAATTCTAGGGTGAGCGGTTTCACCAACATTATCTCCAATCAACAACTCTTCAAATAGCTTTTCGCCTGGGCGTAGTCCAGAGAATTCTATTGAGATATCACCGTATGGGTTATTGTCATCTTTCAATTCTAATCCTGACAACTGAATCAAATTAACCGCTAGATCGGTAATTTTTACAGGCTCCCCCATATCAAGGACAAACACATCGCCACCTTTTCCCATGGCCCCTGCTTGAATCACCAGTTGTGCTGCCTCAGGGATTGTCATGAAATAACGAATGATATCTGGATGAGTGACTGTAATTGGGCCACCACTTGCGATCTGCTTTTTGAACAGAGGGATAACCGAACCCGAAGAACCTAAGACATTGCCGAATCGAACCATACAAAAACGGGTCCCACTCTCATTAGCATTTTCCTGCTCTGCTAATGCCTGAAGACCTAACTCAGCCATACGTTTAGTGGTCCCCATCACATTGGTAGGTCTTACAGCTTTATCAGTAGAAATCAAAACAAACGATTCAACTTGAGCTTCAATAGCAGCTTTCGCGGTATAATAGGTTCCGAAGACATTATTGCGAACGCCTTCAACCACATTGTATTCAACTAAAGGTACGTGCTTATATGCAGCAGCATGATAAACCGTTTGAACACCAAAGCTCTTCATGGTGGTAGCCAATCGATTTATGCGTTGTACAGAACCGAGTAGTGGGACAATTTCTACATTCAATCTTTCAGCTTCGACCAAGTTCGATAATTCACGATCAATTTGATACAAACCAAACTCAGAAAGTTCAAACAGAACCACAGCATTCGGTTTCTGTCTGACAATTTGACGGCAAAGCTCTGAGCCAATAGAGCCTCCCGCTCCTGTGACCATAACCACCTTGCCTTTGATATTTGCTTCCATTAAAGCTTGTTGAGGTGCTACTGAATCACGCCCAAGCAAATCTTCTATTGCGACGTCTTTTAACTCATCGATTTGAGCTTTTCCATCGACAATATCTTTCATGTCAGGAACAGTAAGAACTTCTGCTGAAAGATGAACAAGGGAGTCTAGGATTTCTTTCCGACGTGCCCTTGATGCACTAGGAACTGCGAGCAAAATTTGGCTAACGGAATGTTTCTCGATAAGCCTCTCAGCACGACCAATACCCTTGACTTTTAGGCCCATAATTATTGTGTTGAACAAGGTTTTATCTTCGTCGATGAAACCAATAACTTTATGAGTCTCAGAAGAGCGAAGGGCTAAGGCAAGCTGTCGACCTGCTGCTCCCGCACCATAAATAAGTACATTCTTCATACCCTTGCTGTTTGCTTGAGAAACCAAAACCCTGACAATTAAACGTGAACCACCACATAGCAAACACAAAAATGCACCGTAAATAATTGGTACCGAACGAGGTACTGGTGCGTCGAAGTAGAAAGCTAAAACGGATATTGAAGCTGCTGAAATGACAGTGCCGATACTCACAACAGCTAGAGCATGAAAAGTTAAAAATCTGAGAATTGCTCGGTATAACCCGAGCCTAGTAAAAGCAAAAACTGTTACTATTAAGGTTCCAAATACTACATACCAAGTCAAGTAACTTTCGAAAGGCTTTACATTCCCGATACGACTCCAATAAGCAGCATAAAAAGAAGCTACAACAAAAATAGCATCAATAGTAATACTTATTAGACGCTTGTAAGCTCTAGGTAAATTCCAAATGTGGTTTAGACTAGCCATACTATACTCTTTTTATTAAATACCCTATCCCTAAGAGCCGCGAATATGGAGAAGTTATTATTTAATTGCATCTCCACTACCACTTCCAGTAGCTGTCCTTATTATATACTTAAAGTAGTCTCTTAGATTAAGTGTATCGATCATCTGCTTGTCAACCTTTGCTAACAGTCCAGGTGTCGACATATCAATATTTTGAATTTGCGCTAAACCTGTGATACCTGGCAAAACGTTATAAATTCCTAACGCATCACGTTCTGCAATCAGCTCACCTTGATTGGCTAAATTAGGCCTTGGTCCAACAAGGCTCATTTCACCTTTCAAAACATTCCAAAGCTGCGGCAACTCATCCAGTTTCGTCTTGCGCAAAAACATACCAAACTTAGTTATAGAATTGGAACTAGCTAGATGGCTAGCCACTGACTTTGTCTCTACGGACATTGTTCTAAATTTCACTAATTTAAATGTTTTTTTGTTTCGACCTATACGTTCTTGAATAAAAATAGGTGAACCCGTATCAAAAAAACCGATGATTGATACTACTAACATCACTGGTAAAAGAAACACCAGTCCGAAAAAAGCTGCTAAAAAATCAATTACTCGTATCATTTTATTTCTCATTCAGCGAACACATTGCTTGGTTAATTGACAGCGGAGCAGTCCAGCCAAGTAGCCTCGTATTACTACTAGAGTCTACTTCCAAATCACCAACCAGTTGCTCAATCATTGTCTCTCTTCCAAGTAATCGGCCGAATAGCCTTAAACTTGAAAGTGGGATAGGCAAGTGGATAATATTTTTACCTAAACCTCTACCAATATGAGAAGCAAACTCTTTTGTAGACAACACTTCATTATCAGAAGGAAAAAAAACCTTACCTGCTGCTGCTGGATGCTCAGCACAAATCTGTAACAAACTACATAAATTTTCTACTGCAATAAAACTTCTTCGATTTTTTATCAAGCCGAACGGTGTAATACCCACCTTAGAAATGAGCTTAGTAAGTAAACGAAAGTTGCCAGGGGCATTGACGCCATATACTAGTGGCGGCCGAACTATGACTAATTCAACGTCACTCTTTTCGGCAAGTGCTAGAAGATATGTTTCTGCTTGATGCTTAGAACGAGCATATTCGTTGTGAGGTTTAGCTGGTGAGCTTTCTCCAAATGGTAAGCCCGCCGAGGTTGAATCTCCGTTTACGCCAATCGTACTAACAAAAACAAATCTTTTTAGTCCAAGCTTTTCGGCTGCTTTAAACAACTCTACAGGGTAAACGACATTTGCACGAAAAAATGCCTCTGGAGATGCTCCTTTAACATGAGCTAAGCCTGCAAGATGAACAATGACATCACTCTTCGAAAAGCGTTCACAGTGTGATAACAGCTCACTGGGTGACTTTGTATACAGTGTGTCTCCATTGGACTGGGAAGCGCACCCTCTACGTAAGAGCAGTGTTTGTTTTCCATTTAACGATTTAACTAAGTGTGTACCGATAAATCCTGAGGAGCCTGTGATAACTAACATTCATTTCTCATAGTATATAAATTCTTAGTTTTTAAATACATGTCTTGTACAGTAAATTTGTCGTGATATTTTTTGAATGATTGCTTCTTAAATTTGTGTAATTCTTCTTTATTGAGATTCATCATATAACCAATCGCTTCGGACAGTTGTGAAACGCCACCTGGCTTAAACATCAATCCATTTTCACCTTCTGACACAAGCTCTTTAATACCACCTACATCAGTGGCAAGTATTGGTAAGTGACTTGCCATCGCTTCAATAATGGACATAGGTAAGCCTTCAGATAACGACGAAAGAATAAAGCAATCATAAGTTCCGTAGAGTTCTGTTACATTATTATTAAACCCTTTGAAATGGACTAAATGATCTAATCCAAGTTCTCTGACTAACTTTTTAGCCTCACCTAACTCTTCACCCTCACCATAGAAATCGACATGGGCTTTTTTGCTTTCAGATTGAACATTTGCCGCATGCAATGCCTTAATTAAGGTCAAGTTATCTTTTGGAGCCTGAAAACGAGTCACTGAAATCAATTTAAATACCTGTTCTGAAAAGTGCCGAGTTGATTTCGGTAAATCAGGGATATTACAGCCATTAAACACTAAATGTGTTTTCTCCGGAGAGATCTTAACAACGTCATGTGCATAATCCAAATCCGATTGACTTACACAAATTATCTCATCTGTAACAACTGATAACGCTCGATCTAGAACTTTGTAAACTGCTGCTGAAAGCTTCGAAGCACTTTTAATGTGAGACCAACCGTGGACAGTATAGACAACCTTAACGCCTAAATTCAACGCAGCTAATCGCCCAATAAGTCCAGATTTTGCTGAATGAATTGCAAAAACTGCAGGTCTTTCTTTCTTTAAAAGACGTCTGATAGCTAGAATCGCTTTGAAATCCGAGATTGGACTCAAATTTCTCTTGAGTTCTAGGATTGGAAGCGAGGATATCCCTTGTTCGCTAAGCTGCTGATGAAAAATACCTTCCCCACCAGCAAATACTTGAACCTGATGCTTGTCTTGCAACAGCTGTTGACATAGCAACTGAACGTGTGCTTGCGCTCCGCCAACGGTGTCGGAGCGCGTTATTAACTGAACAATTTTCATTCTACATCTAAAGACCTATTCAAATAGTTCTTTGTAATATGAAATAGCGATTTTCGCGCCAGCCTTTGAAAGGTGGTGTGCATCCGAGTAAATGTACTCTCCACCATTTAGCGGCTCGCATGTTCCATTGACACAAAAAGGCTTAGTCATATCTACAAATGTCATCCGATCGTGATTGCTAACCATCTCCTCGACGCGTAGCATCAGATTACGAGAGTTAGAAACAGATATATCAGACGAAAGCCTATCCTTACAAGCATGTGACATTATACTCGGTCGCTCTACGCAATTACGTAAGCTTTGATCTCCAGAAATTAAACCTGGCGGTGCGCCCAATACGTATATATCTGTATCTAATACAGATTGGAGTTTCAATATACTATCTAATATAAAGTCATTGTAACTGCCATCTTCAAAGCTCTTTCTGTTGCCATTTTCATCAACCACTAATGTAGAATATCCTCCCCAGTTTATACCTATAAAAACGGGGATATCGGGTGTCTCCTTTAATCTTTCTCGTAAGTCATTCAATCGGTCGAAACAAGCCTGCCTTGGTTTTCCGGAGACAAAAGAGGTATATGAATCTGAGAAAAAACATCCATCAGCTAAAGAAACTATCGCCTTGCCTTGTATATTCTGCTCTATAGCATGTATGTATTGACGAGAATAACTATCTCCAAGAAGTGCATAGGACACATCACCATTTTCTTTACCAATCTCATATGTTCCTTGAGCACTACCGTTGCCACCATAAGCATTTTGGTGGAACTCTGCAGAATCCATAGCACGCTCCTCAAACGTTCGTGAGGCGCGCCCATCAGTATAAATGACAAAACTTACAGCCGAAATCATCACGGCTAAAGAGATCCAAATGGTTGAGTTGCGCTCTCTTGAATATCGAAACCTTTTCTCTACGAAGCTATACAACAAGTATGAAATAGCAAAAGTAATCAAAGCTATCACGAACATATCTACATAATTTAGCTCTCTAAATACATAGTATCGATAGAAGACAATTACCGGCCAGTGAACCAAATAGATTGAATAGGATCCCCTGCCAACCTTAACCAACCAACTTTCACGGCCAAAATAGTCATTTGTATTGCCCAAAAAGTGGAGCATGAGAAGAGCGGCTCCAATCGTCGGAATCAGGGCAAAATATCCAGGAAAGACCATTTCACTATCAAAGGTAAATGCACTTAACACAATTAGCGCAAGACCTAAGAGTCCTATAACCCAGTTACGAAATACTGTCAGTCCTCTAAGTGAGATGTAATACACAAACGACCCAACTAAAAATTCATACCAACGTGAGAAGAGAAGATAATAAGCTGCATCTTTGTTGCCTGCACTGACATAAGTAGAAATGGCGAGAGATGCTGTAAAACTTACTAACAAAAAGTGGGGCAAGTACTTAGTTTTACTCAATAAAAACACCACAAAAAAAATGGCAATGTAAAATTGTTGTTCAAGGCTCAGAGACCATGTGTGCAAAAGTGGATTATTTATTGATGATTCATCAAAATATCCTGAACTCATCAAATAATACACATTCGATAGGGATAAAGTCGACCAAACTACTGAATTAGAAATATCTATATACGTTTTAGGATCGACTAAAATCCAGCTAGTAAAGACGACTAGAAAATATAACCCTAGTTGCGCAGGGAATAGCCGTCTAATTCTAGACTTAACAAACTTAACGCCATCAATTCCGTTCCCGCTAACACTCTCTCCTACTAAAATTTTAGTAATTAAAAATCCAGAGATCACGAAGAATACATCAACACCGACATATCCCCCCGGAATAACTCCATCCAAATGAAACAAAAAAACCAACATCACAGATAGTGCTCTCAAAGCATCTATATCTGGATTATATTTCCCTATCCCCAAAATCTGCACCTAATCTCGCCAATCCACTCGTCTATTAATTCATACCATGACAGACCGAGCGTAATAATAACTCACTTAAACATAATTAATGTAGCCAACTCGTATGGAAGCATTAATACACAATTAATAACATTACTTACTTAGATACTAGTCATAGTCACTAACAGCGCTAAATTTAATCTTTTAGAAACAACTTAAAGTAAACTTTACGACAGTATTCCCAGAAATTATTTTCTGAAGGAAAGGCATCATGTTTAACCTCTGGCCTAGATATGTATTCGACAAGCTGCTCTTTTGTCCAACTCATCTTTTTAAGGAAGTAACTAATATCTTCTTCTAACTCTTTCTGAGACGGGTAAGGGATTTCTTTCAACTTCTCTACCGCTTCTCCCCGAGTCATTTGATTGGACAAGATTAGAGATGAAAAATGGAGCTTTCGTTTATCAACATCGAACTTCTCAGGCAACAAATGCCCTTGATAGAACCTTGTGAATACTGACTCATAGTGTTTATACGGGTACCGTTTATATCCGAACTCTTTTTCCAGCATATTGAGAGCCGACTCTTTGTCGAATTCAAAATAGTCGAGAAATGGAACCCACTTAATCTTTTTAACAAACTCTGAGTAAATAAAGCCAAGTGTCCCAATCGACGGGAAAGATTGCAATTTAATATTCTTTGTCTTCGCAATCGCTTTTATATTACGCTTGTCTTTCTTCAGCCAATTCCATCCTGTAGGAACCCTTACACCCTCCGTAGACATGTTGCATCCAGAGAGAATCCACTTCACACCGTGCTTTTTGGCAAGCTGATAATTTACCGCCAACATCGCATTGTCATAAAGCAACTCAACGTCGATCACATCAGCATCAAAAAAAGCCTGCATTAGACCTTTGTACTCTGACCAGTCTATGACATGAGTATACAAATCTATATCTAAATTACTAATCAAATTCTCAATATTGTTCTGGGCTAACTCGGAATTCCAACCATTATCCATGTGTACTGCTAACGGCCGTAAACCCAACTTCTTAGCTTGGATAAGAGACCACGAGCTATCTACCCCACCAGAAACCCCTACGATACAATCGTACTGTTGATTTTTCCCATCTCGCTTAATCTTCTCAATTAACTGCTCACAATCAGATTTTCGCTGCTCTGGGCTTTTGTAAGTAATATGTGCAATGCGCTCATCATAATCGTGACAGTAGTTACACACTCCTTGATCATCGAATACAATATCTTGAACCGTGGTATCGAGTACACACCTACTACATACAGTTATTTCACCTTTCATTTGATGCCTTCTAATAATTCTTCTAAGTCTTTATATTTAGGGTAGGTAATCAAAACCGCATCATGCGGCGCTTGAAACACAAAAAAAGCACCTGCCGCAACGGCTGACGCACCGCGTTTTACTGCATCACTAATATCACCAAGAGAGCCCACACCACCAAGTGCAATTACTGGAATATCTAGAATTGATGAAGCTCTTTCTATTAACTGTAAATTCATCCCACAACGTAGGCCGTCATTATTCACGTAGTTTAATACTACCTCTCCAGCTCCTGCTAATTGGATTTCTTTGACTCTCTCTTCCCATTTCTGAGGTAGTGTCTTCCCTGTAGAAGCTGCGTACAACTTATTCCTACCAAACAACGTAGACTTAATATCCACTGATACGACTACACTTTGAGATCCAAACTTGTTTGCAATGTTAGTTACCAGTGAAAGCTCTGAAATAGCAGAAGTTTGGATGCATACTTTTTCAATACCAATTCGAAACAACTTTTCGGCATCTTCAAGCGTTCGAACGCCGCCGCCATAACACAATGGCATAAAACACTCGCTGGCTACGCTTTCGATTAGCTCGAAATTTGGTCCTTCACCTAGACGAGAAGCATCTATATCTAGGATGATAAGTTCATCAACTTCTTTATCATTGAATATGCGAACCGCATTAATAGGGTCTCCAACATACTTCGGCTTTTTAAACTTTCTTGTTTTAACTAGCCCTTCACCCTTAAGCAGTAAGCATGGAATCACTCGCTGTTTTAGCATTTAAAGCTCCAAAAAACGTTTCATTAACTTCATCCCAAACTTGTGGCTTTTTTCTGGGTGGAACTGAGAACCAAAAATGTTTTGCTTTTCAAATGAAGAGACAAACTGATCACCGTGGATAGAGAAAGTAGCGATATCACTTTTGTCATCACATTCAACAAAGTAGGAGTGGACAAAATAAAACCGATCACCTGTATCACTTTCATCGAACAAAGCACTATTTTTTACAACACTGACAGTGTTCCACCCCATATGAGGAACCTTAATGTTGTACTTTGTTGTATCAAATTTTTTCGCACTTCCGGAAACAAGCCCTAACCCAGTAGATACACCTTCTTCACTTTTATCCAAAAGCAACTGCATACCTAGACAAATTCCGAGCAATGGTGTGTTCTTAGCAACACTATCTTTGATAGCATCTTCTAACCCACTAGCTCTCAATGCTGCCATTCCTGCATCAAATGAACCAACCCCCGGTAAGAGCAACTTACTTGCTGAAACCACTTCTTCTGGGGTCGTGATTATCTCACACTCGCCGCCAACTTTCTTGATCATGTTCGCAACTGAACCAATGTTACCCATTCCATAGTTTATAATGCTAATCAAACCCGTATTACCTCATCTGTTTTTTTTACCGGTTGGTGTGATCCTGAAGGCCATCAATTCTAACACGGCGAAGATTTCCAATCGAATTTCTAAGCTACTTCGATAGCATGGTGCTGTTTTTACTTATTTTGGACTCACTGTTTCTTAAAATGATATAGGTCATAAAAAATGGCAGGCAAAAAATATAGTAACGCCAATGAACAATATCTGAGAACATTAGCGGAAAAGGGCTGAAAACTCCCATAACCAGGAACCTAAACTCGTAACTTTTGTAGTGATGAGTAGATATAAAAGCCCAAGACATTAGAGCTATACTATATATTGACAATAGCAAGTCTCTTAAGTTTGCTTGGTAATCACCAAACAACCCTTCCATATAGGCGCTCCACATTCTCATGACAATTAGAAATAAGTACTTAGGAAGGTAAAGTAAAAAATAAAGCCCTTTACGTATACCACTTCCAAAAAGCTGGGCTAACGCCCCTGAACCTGCTAGTAGGTCCTCTGCTGTACCAAATTTCCCCGAGGACAGCACCAAAGGGCAGATAATACTGATGGTAATCATTGACAGAAACAAACGCTTATAGCTAACATAAGGCAAACCTCTTGGAAATACCGCAATTACATATATATAAAAAACCAACATATAAGAACGAGACATCAACATTACTAATACGGAAAGAAATAATAGTTTTTTACTTCCACTAATATAATAAGACAAAAATAGTAACGTTCCCGATATCAAAAACATTTCTTTGTTAATTGCAACAAAACCAAAAAACAAAGCCGGCATCATTACTATAATCAAAAAAGTAGAACTGGTTTTTAAATTCAACTTTCTTCCGTAAATACCCAACGAAATAAAAAAAACCGTGTTGGCAAAAAAAACAACCGGAGCCACTTTGCCATCAAATAACATTAGCAAAGCAACTGGCATACCGACAGTAATTAAACGTAGTAATTCAAACAGGCTCAATTCAAGGTTTGAGAAATTCTCATAAAGTCTATAATATTCACTACCATCACTAGAAAACCAATAGGAAAAATCATTTTGATGCCAAACTTGTATATAATCATCAAATAAAAAAACAACCAAAGAAGTAACCAAATAGAATATAAACAAGGTAATTTCATTAGATTTCACTCGTACCATCATTCCATCACTCGTTTATAGTACTCAAGATATGAAGGGGAATTGAACTTTACTTTCGCTTGTTCAGATATGTCTTTTTTTATCCCTGTCGACATTTTCTCAATAGAAACCGCATTAAATACCTCAACTAAATTGCTTAAGTCTTCGTTTAGATAATGCAGACCTACAACTTGTCCAAACTCTTGAGTATCTCCGGAGTTCAAAACAATAACTTGACTCCCGGAGAGTAATGACTCAACAACTACTCTTGACGGGTAATTAGTTGTGGTTTGCAGCGAAAAGACGACTCCTGACTCAGATAAAATTTCCTGAGGAGAAGCAAACCCATTATACGTAACCTCTACTCCTCTATTAGATAGGTCGCTGACTTTATTCTCTACCCGCTGTTTCAGTGTACCTTCCCCATAAATTCGGAACTTTGGAAGAGGTTGCACTAAGTCAAGCTCTGCACTCTTCAGCAATTCAACTATCTTGATATAGGTGTCAATACCTTTTCCATGCTCAAGCCGAGAAATAATTGCAACATCATTTTTCTTGCCATCGGTATTAAAGTCAGCAGCATCCACAAATGACCCACCAGGAGTAAGCGAAAATTTTTTGTCACTTTTTTTTAGTTCATCATAAACTGCTGGACTTAGGACATCGACTTTGCTAGCAAATACTCCCGCTATCCTCTGAAAACTAAGTCCTATTGATTTAAGAGATATCTTTGGTTTTGCATAGCAGTAGCAATATGATATTGAAAACTTCCTAATTGGAAAATAATGTAAAAAAAATGGGGGGTTAAGTGGATAGTGAAAAGTATCGTCCTTCGATGATTTACTCACAACACCAAAGTAAAATTGAAAACAGAACATAACATAAGACCATCGAGCTAGTTCAATGCTAATGATCTTATCGTTTAATTTATAGTTATTGTCTAGTTTTTGTAATAATGAACTTGGTGCAACAAGGTAAATATCTTCTTTATTTTTGTTCATACTTTTGAAAATATCAAAAAACCTGCGTTCTGCTCCACCAATCGATGGAGAAGCAATAACTAAGTACTTACTCATAATTCACATATACCTAAATAGAATGAGTCTAGTTTTTCCCGGCTACATGTATGGAGTTGGCAGCTCAGCCTATCGGTTTTACTTACCCACTTTTCGATATAATCGTATCGTAGCTTACCATACTCTATTAATTGACTATTTTCTGATTGTAGCTCACGGAAAAGACCATAGTTGACTCCCCCTTGTTCCAATGTCGGACAAAGAAGCAATGTTGGTACGCCTAGCTCTGCAGCCTCACCAGTACAGCAACTAGACATCGTGATATGAAGATCTACTTTTTTCAACATAATACTTAAAGGGGAAGAGGAAGCATATTCAAACTCTACATTTTCATAAGTATCACTGAGCTGCTGTATCAACTGTCGATGTCTCTTATACCAAGGACGTATCATTTGGATCGGATGCAATCTAATGAAAAACATCCAGTCAATATTGTTCTTAATTAAAGACAACAAGGAATCGTGAATTACGCCATTGTCTAAAATATTACTCAGTGGCTCCCGCTCACCGTCATAGCCCCATTGGAGCGAAACAAGAACTCTCTTCTCAAAATCATTCCTCACACTATGGTAGTTAATAGACACAATTTCTTCACAATAACTGTGCCATGGATTTATAGAGTTGTGTGTTTTAATGCGTTTATCGGCTGTTAATACTTTCAATGTATCGGCGGTACAATCATCAAAAGCGACAATATCTGTAGGTAAAGTTTTTTCGATTCGATTAAACTTTTCTCTAAAGACCTCATCTGTAATCGAGTAATTGTTACCATGCATCAACTCAACCACTTTAACCCCGAGTTCTCTGGACGCACTACACAAACCATGTGGAGGGTCAATAGCAAAAACAATATCGATATTTAGGTTTTTTAGTATACGTTTATATATAAGACCTTCCAACTCCACTCTAATATCTAATGAAGTCTTTTTATTTAATTTTGAAAGTATCAACGCATATACTTTTATTAGCAGTATGAGGTAATTAAAAGATAAGCATCCTCTAGTTAGCTGGTGTTTTCTTAATACACCAAGAGGGCTACTTAGCTCATAATGGGAAATATCATTCTCCTTTAAAGCCACTTTCAGACCCATAAACAAAGGTGAGTGATAAACTTGATTCTGAATTAAAGCTCTATCTACATCATGACAACTAAGTAAAATACAATATTTGTCTTTATCATGTTTCTTTAGCAATACAGATAATGTATCTAGCCTCAGTAAAAAAACAAGAATTTGCTGAATCCTATTTTTAAGTGAACTAAGCAAAGTATTCACCACTACGCCCTGTCAGAACCAACTCTTCAGGTATATCTTTGAGTTCTATTTTAGATGAGTCATTTAGTTGAGACCAAACACATCCTAATATCAATAACATATTGTTATGAATATCAACATCGGATATGTAGTTCAAACACTTATTCTCTGTTAAAGAATTTGCCAAATCATCAATTGCTGTCACAGTTGCCCCTCGTTCCCCCATCGGATTGACAAAGGTCTGGTCGGTAAAATACTCAGAGCTTTTACTAGGGCGACGCATAATTTGTAAATTTGCACCATCACCATGAACAATAATAACACCGTACTCAAACATTAATGTAATTATGTTTCCGCCACACTTGCTGATTTTACCGAGCACACCATTTTCATATTCAATTTCTACGCTAACTATTTTAGGGTCGGCATCTACGACTTTTTCTTCGAAATTGACCGCATCACCTTCAATTTGAAGTATCGCCTTCAAAGCTGTAGGTTGGCCTCCAAAAAAATTAAGTAGATCAAAAGTATGTGGGTGAGTCCACATTAGAGGTGAAAAGCCAAAGTCTGCTCGTACTTCGACTAATTCACCTAACTCTCTCGATTGTGTGATTTCTTTAGCTTTCAGGTAAGTAGCGTGGAACCTACGGTTAACGCCGTATGAAAGGAGAACGTTGTTTTTTTGGGCTGCAAACAAGATCCTGTTGCATTCTTTTAAACTATTACACAACGGCTTCTCGACATAAATACCTTTAACACCAGCATCAATAGCTTGTATCAGTATATCTGCTTTAGTTGGAGTGCGAGTTGCACATGTAAGTATGTCAATATCGTTCTTTAGCAAATCGGAATAGTCGGTGTATATCTTCTCAACGCCGTATTCGTTTTTTACATAATTTAAAGATGATTGACTTACATCTGCAACACCTATTACGTTAGCCTGTGGGGATTCGATAACAGACTCCATATGAGACACAGGAAGCCAGCCAGGAGGTAAAACTCCTTGTAATCTATTGGAGCGCAAAGCTCCCATCCGCCCACAACCTACAATTCCAACTTTTAAAGCCATTTTAGTATTCCCGTTAACGAGTTAGTCTTACGCTCGGTCAAAAGCTCATAGAGTTTATCAAGTTCATCATATGAAACAACTAACTGCTTTAATGCATTCGTAGACAACTTCTTTTCTAAGATAAGTGAGGCTAGGTAACTCATGTTGCGCTTCAATGTAAATCTTACATCCTGCATATCTATATCCGATTCACACACATAACCAGCATAATGTAGTGAAAGCTGCTTATCATACATCAATCGAGAATCTAAAGGATTAAAGCTTGGTAGGTTTTCGCCGCGACCGGGGAAACCCAACAACACACACGTTCCACCAGTTCGAAGTAATTCAAGTCCATTGACATAATCTTCCCATGAGTCGGAAGTATTGATGACGATATCAAACGAAGCCTTATCAGCACATGAAAGAACGTCCTTCTTGTCCAAAACATCGACTCCACCGTCAACGAACTGTTCATTAACCAGCTCGGCTTTGCCTGTTACTATTGTTGGTCTAGCACCAAACGACTTTAGTAGTGCTGACGTTGTAAATCCCAGTGCTCCACAGCCAATTACTGCAACCTTATGCCCTGGAAAATACTCTGCTTTTTTCAAAGCACTATATCCAAGGTGATACAAGTAAGTAAGACAGATATCTTTTTGCTCAGCATCATCCAATTGAGAATATCGGACAAGAATTTCTGCCTTATTGACAACCACTACACTTCGATGTGATTGATGTGTAAGGATATAATCTCCAATCTGAATACCTTCTACATTTTCGCCAACCCATTTGACTCTAGCCACGTTACAGTAACCTTGTAATCGTGGATACTGTTTGCTCGGACGTAAGGGCGGCTTCCCTAACCAAGCAGCCTTCTCGGTACCAGGAGAAATAGCAGAATACACTGTATCAGCCACGATATTATCATCGTTGACTAGAATAGACTGTGATTCTAAAACTAAAGATTCTTTCTCAACTAATGTATAGACTTCTGATGCCACTTCTCTCATAAGCGAATATAAACCTTTCAATAAAATTATAAGTTATCAATAGAATATCGGAGGAACACCATGCATTCAGCCAAGTTATAACGCCCAGTATTTATATGTGTAGGCCTTTACCAAAAATCACGTGTTTCTCACTTTGTACTTGTCCATCATTTAACAACGATGCTAACCTGCTCGGGAGGGTAATCTCGTTTGATAAGGGCTCGCCAATTAGATGCAACATATTCTGTAGCCGATGCATTTTGTACCAATCTAAGCCGCTTTTTGTCACACCCAGCCATTTAAAAAAAGGCTCTATATCGGTTTTAGATTGAGTATAAAAATCTACTATAGCTTGACCTTCAGTCGTAAGAAGTCGTTTATGCCGTACCTCTCTTGCTACATGGTCAGTTACTTTCCTATACCCTTGCCTTTTATACTTCAAGAGATCGTGGAAATCATAATAAACAGAGCTTCCCGCTCGCTCATATACATCAAAAGAACTGGTATTTCGCTGAGGTATAAAGCCCATGTCCGTAACACTTTGATTTTGCTTTAACGGATCCCACTTATAGTAGTTACTAAGGTACAAACCTCTAACTTTTCTACGACCCAGATCTGTTGTATTTGGGTAGCGGTAATAATTCAAACACCTTTCATCTATTTGGGCTCCGTTCCCTATAGCTGTCTCTATTTCCTTGCCAAATAGATCATGCTCACGACGACTCCACCGACTCATTTCCGCGCAGTCAAAATGAGAGAATTTTCCAACTTGCTCAACAGCTTGATTCTGCCCCCAGATGATAAGCGGTATCTTTCTTTCGTAGGCCACATGAACTGGAAAAGATGTATGTAGCTGTAAAAATGGCAATAGAATATGATCAAATTTTCTTAAAGATGTGCGAACTAAATCTTTATATACACGCATATCGGGGTTGAACGTGAATGAATCAACGTCAAAATAAGTAATGAGTTGATGAAGATTTTTCCAGCCAATGTCATTCTTAAAGTAATCATTGACGCAAACCACTAAGGGGGCTAAACCTAGCTCTAACACTAGCGACAAAGTATAGAAATCTTCTGCATCCCCCACGACAGGAACAACACAGTCGTATTGACTATGCGCTTTTCTATAAGGTTTGATTACACCCTCTAATATTTCTCTCTTACTCTTCCAGTCGATAGAATTTTTTTCTTCATGAGTTTTACAACCAGAGCAGTTCGAACTAGAGATGACAATTCCAAAAGGGTGACTAGATGGATATAAGCACTTAGGACATTGTTGCTGCATTTCTATAACCTATTACAGACGTTTCTTTGTGAAGAACTTTATTATCAATTAGCACTGAAGCGACGTTTCGCTTCTTCGCTTCTTTAACTGTCTGATACCCAACCCCTCCACTTACAACTAGTTTTTCTGCAGCGAAGCCTAGCTCATCGACTAATACCCAATCAAACTCGTCATTTAAGCCTTCATGGTGAGTGTCTACGACAATAATTTCATTCGCATGCTGCTCGATAAAATCGAGGTCTATCTCATTTATAGGGATAAGATTTTCTTTGTCTGAACGGTAGACAAATACACCATCATCATTTTTAACCATAGGTAACAGACACTGTATGGCTTGTTTACCAAAAAGTTGAGTTGCCATTCCAATCAACTGCTTGTTTTTATCCAAAAAAGAGGAAGAAAACACTAAGCGTTCGACAGGTATTCCCTTTAACAACATCAAGTCTTCAACCGAGCGAATCCCTCCTCCAAAACTAATAGGAGTCATTGTTTTGACAGACTTAAGGTGCTCTACATCTGATTTATAGTTACAATTATTGAGCCTGACAGGACGAATAATCGCAATCTCATCACATTGGTATTCTTCTAAAGAGTCCAAGACCCTTTGTAAGTCGCCTAGCGGCCTCTTTGCTTCCCAGTTATAGGACTGGAGGCAAAACTGTTCGTAAAATAGTACTACTGACCCAATTCGCATAAATTCTGTGCCTATATAATCATTGATATTAATTCAGCACCTGTTCGTTGACTTTTTTCAGGATGGAATTGGATACCAATAATGTTATCTTTCACCAAAAAGCCACTGTACTGTTCTAGCTGTTTAGAGACAGGTACCGTAAACGCTTCTTTATCATCATTAACAAAACCATATTCATGATTATAAAAAACACGACCATTCAAAATGCGCTTCCTGCTGTAGTTCATCTTGTTGTTTAAGCTCTGCCCTAACAACTTAGTTCTGTTAAAGTTAATGGCCTCCCAACTATTGTGAGACATATTATGCGGCAACCGTTCGACGCGGCCAGAAATGATGCCGAGACCTTTGACTCCCCCGTCTTCCTCTGACCAATTCGACATAATTTGAAAACCCAAACAAATGCCTAACAGGCGACCTCCTTTATCTAGATGCTCTAAGATGGCTTGATCAAACCTACCATCCTTCAAACGCTTCATGTATGACCCCGCAGACCCTACTCCTGGTAAAATAAGTAAGTCACTATTTATTCCATTAGGCTCGTTTACGACTTGAGAACCAATATTGGAGTTTTCGAGCCAGAACTGAATAGAGCTAACATTGCCACTACCTATATCTAAGATATTAACCTTCATAATTGCTTCCTACCTTAAACTTTCTGATAGGACGCCTACCTTCTTTGATATCAAATATATCGCCGTTAACCCATTGATTCGCAATATTCCAGAATTCAGTCTCTGAGATACCAACATACCTAGCAAAATTATTGATAATTCTATCTGAACAAACACCGTCGTATTGTTCTGCAATTTTAATAGCTTCTTCTCGGCTAAGTTTGCCCGAACGTATTTTTTCGTTAACGGCATCGGTCGCCCGACCAAAACCAAACTTGTAATATTTAAGCATCATATTGATGTTGGTAAATTCCTCATCAAGCATTGAAGCGTTTGATAGATCACCAGTTTCTAGCTCTTCTCCTGGACGCAAGGTTAACCCTTGCAGAGATGCGTATATAGAGTTGTCATCATTGCTCCAGTCATCCCACGCAGGACCTAAGTAGAAAATATTGATCTTTCTCTTTTCGAATTCTATTTCATTCGGATAAAAATAATGCTCACCTAAGTAAGAATGAGGAACTGCCTCTTTTATCCATTCAGTTCCACCTGCTGTCAAAGTGTTGAGTTTTCTAAGATTATTACCGTCAAACTCATCAAACCCTTCCACAGCAGAATCTCCAACTTGTAACGCAGGGTTCTCACCCCAAAAGATCGTATTTACACCAAGTTCAATTGCTAGACGAGGTACTGTTGAGAACAAAGACATTTCAGTCGATTTACATACATTACCAAATTGTTGAAATGACTCCAGTGCCAACTTAGCTGCTGTCTGAGGAGCTGGTGTCGCTGCGATGACGTCAAACCCCATTTCGATAAGGTTTGTTAAGTTTTGAGCTCCAATATCTGACATTTGTTTTGGCGGGTAAGCGCAGCAAACCAGCAAAGGCCTTAAGCCTAAACGATCACGTACCCAATGAGCTTGGCGTGTACTATCTTTACCACCACTAACACCAACTATGCAGTCGTATGCATCCTTATTACGCTGCTTTCTTCTACTAGCCTTGATTTTTTCCCGTAAGATCTTGAGCTTTATTTGAGCATTGCTTCGAAGGTCTTCCGTAGAATAATGGCACGCAATGCATACACCATCATTGAATAAAGCATTTGGTCTCAGGTCAGTTGTCAAACATTTTTTGCAATATTTCATCGCCACATTATTTCTCTAAATGATCAAAAGAAAGAGCAGTCCCCCTAGAAAGATCTATCTTTACTCGTTTACCAAGTACTTCTTCATAGTACTTAGGTTCTAAGCCGTAACCAGGGCGTATACTTCTAATATTTTTTTTACTTAACACTTCCCCTTTTTTTACATCTTCTACGATATAGAGGGAGCGACGAAACTTAGCATTTCCTTTCTCTGCTTCTGTTCGTTCATAGCTTACTCTTCCCAAGGACTTCCAAGCCGTTGAAGCATCTTTACACAACGCGTAGAGTTCAGGCGGTTCAATTGAAAAGCTGTCATCAGCACCACCACCATTTCTATCCAAGGTTACGTGTTTCTCAATAACACTAGCACCTAAAACCACAGATGCTACTGCTGTTGCATTGTCGACTGTATGATCAGACAAACCCGAAATAACACCAAATCTACCGCTTATATCATTGATAGTCCGCAAGTTGTATTGCTCTGCTGGGGCAGGGTAGCCACTGACACAATGTAAAACTACCAACTCAGTACAGCCATTCTGTTTTGCCGTTTTAATCGCTTCAGCGATTTCCTCTTCATTAGCCATACCCGTAGAAATAATCATCGGCTTTCCGGTTTGAGCTACTCGCTTAATCAACGGCAAATCGATTATTTCAAAAGAAGCTATCTTATAGGCTGGTGCATCCAATTGCTCTAGAAGATCTACGGCTGTGAAGTCAAATGGGGAACTAAAAATTGTTATACCTAACTCTTTGGCTTTCTTGAAAAGCGGTTCATGCCATTCCCAAGGCATATGAGCTTCTTCATATAATTTGTAGAGCGTCTTACCATCCCACAACCCACCATGTATTTGGAATTCCTCACTATCGCAATCAATTGTTATAGTTTCATGCGTATATGTCTGCAACTTAATCGCATCTGCACCCGCCTTTTTTGCTTCTTCCATAATTTGAAAAGCACGGTTGATATCACCATTGTGATTGGCTGAAAGCTCCGCAATTATGTAAGGTGGATATTCTGGACCGATTTTTCGACCGTCAATTGTAATATATGTCATGCTATGTCTCTTAACTTGCGTAGCGAATGTAACTTCTTGAGTCTATTTGTATAAACTTCGCTTTTTTAAATAACCGATGAGAAGCCGTATTTTCTTCCAATACTGTGGCATGGAGGGTCATATCAGAGTGCAACTCACTTACTATGTTCAATGCAGCTAAAGCAATTCCTCGACCATAATGTTCAGGTGAAACATAAATTGAAACCAAATAATTATCAGGCTCAGTTAAATCTAGCCTTAAGACACCCAATTTATCTCCTGAACCGCTATCGAAGATGATGTAAAAATAGTCACATTTGCTTTCTAATTTTTGACTCATCCATCTATAATGTGAATCCCACGACGGTACTTCAGTATTCAATGCAAACTTGCGAGTGCTAGGATGACTCTGCCAGTCATATACTGTTTTGATGTCGTTCTGCGTTGCTTTTCTAAGGCTCAAGTCTATTGATGTTTTTGGCTTAAAATTCTTATGTATTTCAAATGTAACTCTTTGCACACCCAATCCATCACACAACTTGAGATTATTGGCATGGTACTGTGACCATCGAGATACAAGTTCATAATATTGATTTAAGAGTAAGTTGCCAATTTCATCTAGGGATACAGTCAATACCGAATTACACTTTAAAAGCTGCTCACAGACTGTCTTTTGGTTGTCTGCAAGTGGAATGAGGATACTTGGTAAACCTAAGCAAGCCCTTTCCCAACTAGTTGTTCCAGGAGCCCCTATGGCTATATCGTGTTCAAGCATCAAACGAGCCATATCGCTCTCGAACTCTTTATGCTCTATATTTTCATGTAGAGCACACCAATCCCTTACGACTTGAAAGTGAGGTGATCTAGGTCCAAGTAAAACTGTAAAATTAGCATCAACCTGTCCGACCAAAGCTTGAAGCGACTGCAAAGTCGCATTCTGCTGATCCACCCCCCCCATCGAGACGAGTATTTTGGGCTTTTTATCATTAAATACTTTACTTACTGCTTGAGCTCTAAGCTTCGAAAACTTTGGCGCAACCATAGCATAGTCGATACCAGAAAGGACTTTCCCCCTGCCACTGTACTCTTCAGGTGTCCTTCCAAGAGTTTGATCTATAATCAAATCTGCATGATGTTCTCGAACAAGATCATCGATAGCAACCAAGAAGCAATTCAACTGGTTAATAACTTGCTTGTGCCAACTCTTACCAATTGCGTAATGATCTACAACTACAATTTCTGCCGAGCCTACAAGATGAGCAAACTCAATAGCGTCATCTTTCTCTGACTGAAGCAACCAAGTCGAATAATTTAATTCATCAACATTTGCCAAGTCAGAACTAGCAGAAAGCGTAAGAACCTCATAGCCTCTATTCTCTATGTAAGGGATCATATCTCCCTCCTGAGGAATACAAGCAAAAGAAACGGCGTAGTTCTGTTCTCTCAACGCGTCGGCAACGACAAGACACCTCATAATATGTCCTGTACCAATCATTGTCGATGCATCCGCTCGAAATATGACTTTCATACTATTCATGCTTCGATCAAGGAGTACAGTAGCTCAGCAAACTCCCAATCATCCTTAGTATCAATATCCTGAACCCTAGCGCGGGGTAACAACACAACTTTAGAGTGGGAAGAAAAAAAGGAATCACGATTAAGAAAAGCACTCTTTCTCCCCCAGTAGAACTGCCCCGCATCGTGATAAGCGTTCTCTAAGTCTTGTGAACGAGTCTTCTCATATTCGCTAGAAAACATGCTTACCTCCCCATCACTTGAAAGCTTAATTGCCCTCTGTATTGGAAAAGGAAACTCAGTTGCGCTGAAGACATATTTACAATGTGGTTCACTTTCGAGCTTCTCTAGCCCTTTTTGTAGATCCTTTGGCTGAACGAATGGAGCAGTAGCGTATAGACAACACACTGCGTCGATAGCCCACCCTTCTGTTTCACACCACTTAACTGCATGATTAATAACATCTATAGTCGTTGCGTAGTCATCTGATATGCTTGCTGGACGAATAAAAGGGATGTCAGCACCATACTGACGAGCAACTTGGGCTATTTCTTGATCATCAGTAGAAACAATCACTTTATCGAAACACCCTGATTGCAACGCAGCCTGTATTGAGTAAGCAATCATTGGTTTACCATGAAAAAGCTTTATATTCTTTCGTGGTATACGTTTACTACCTCCCCGTGCAGGAATAATTGCTACTCTCATTCTTCCTCCAAAATCTCGGACAAAGCTCGAACTACTTCATCTTGCTGTTGTTCTGTCATCAAGTGGAACATAGGCAAGGAAATCGCTTCGCGGTAGTATTTTTCAGATTCAGGGAAATCTCCCCATTGAAAGCCCATTTTTTGGTAGTAAGGCTGAGTGTGGACTGGTATATAGTGCAAGTTAACTCCTATACCTTTACTTCTCAACCTATCAAATACCTCACAATGAGTAAGGGAAATTTCATCTAGCTTTAGGCGAATAACGTAAAGATGCAATCCAGAGTAGGAGTCAACACTTTGATAAGGTAGCACAATTGGCAAAGCTTCAAGTAAATGGTTATAGCGCTCAGCCAAGCGATGTCTTTCGCCAACAAACGGCTTTAACCTCAGGATCTGTGAAACGCCCAATGCGGCTTGAAGCTCTGTCATTCGATAGTTAAAACCCAAATCGACTTGCTCATAATACCACCCACCATGGCTTTCATTCTCCATTTGCTCCTGATCTCGGGTGATCCCGTGACTGCGAAGTAATCGCATTTTTTCAGCTAGGTACTTGTCATTAGTCGTCGCAGCGCCACCTTCAGCTGTTGTAATGATTTTCACTGGGTGAAAACTAAATACTGTGATATCTGAGAACTTGCAGTTTCCAATAGGCTGGTCTTGATAAGCTCCTCCAATCGCATGTGAAGCATCCTCAATAACTTTGAAGCCATACTCCTTAGCTAACTTACGAATCGCTTGCATGTCACATGGTTGGCCACATAAATGAACTGGAACAACGACTTTTGGCAACTTATTTTTAGCTCGAGCTTGAATGAGCTTTTCTTCGAGCTTTAAAGGGCACATGTTGTAGGTGATTGGGTCGATGTCAACGAAATCTACCTCTGCTCCACAGTATAAGCCACAGTTGGCAGATGCAACAAAGGTTGTTGGCGAGGTCCACAAATAGTCACCTGGCCCCAAGCCAAGAGCAAGGCAAGCAATGTGAAGCGCAGACGTTGCACTGTTTACAGCTATAGCATGCTCTGCTTTTGTATGGGTAACGAGTAAACCTTCAAACTCTGGAACTTTCGGTCCTTGTGTCAGAAAATCAGACTGTAATACGTCAATTACACTATCTATATCTTGCTGTGTAATTTCTTGCTTTCCGTATGGAATCACACTCACACTCACACTCACACTGAAAAATTAGGATCAACATGTTCTAAAATCAATTCTCGCAAACCTTCGACCGTTTCCCAGTCGGTGTTTGTACCCGAATTATACTTGAACCCAAAAGGAACTTTCTCCGCTTTATGGTGAGCCATATACTCATCTTCTGAATAGATCAGCGATACAGAAGGAAGAATTGCATAATACTTACCTAAATCAATTGTGTTTAAAGAGTCAGTATCAGTGATCATTTCCTCGTGCAGCTTTTCCCCTGGACGAATGCCAACAACTTTAGTTTCACACTCTGGTGCAACGGCTTTGGCTATGTCTAAAATCTTGTAGGAAGGGATTTTAGGCACGAATATTTCACCACCTAAATGGTTTTCAAGCGCGTACATCACCATATTTACACCATCTTGCAAAGATATATTAAATCTAGTCATATCTTTGTGAGTAATAGGCAATACACCTTCTTGTTTCTTACTTAAGAAAAACGGGATAACAGAGCCCCGGGATCCCATAACATTGCCGTAACGTACAACACTAAAACGAATATCCTTCGAACCTCTGATATTATTAGCCGCAGTAAAGAGCTTGTCAGATGCCAGTTTGGTCGCACCATACAAATTTATAGGTGCACAAGCTTTATCCGTCGAAAGTGCTACAACATCGCGCACACCGCACTGTAACGCAGCATTGATTACATTTTCAGCACCGGTAACATTAGTACGAATACATTCAGTTGGATTGTACTCAGCCGTGTCAACTTGCTTAATTGCAGCTGCATGAATGATAACGTCTACATTTTCACATGCCTGAATCATTCTCTGCTGATCACGGACATCGCCAATAAAAAAACGTAATTGAGGATATTGATTTGCAGGATATTGCTGACGTATTTCAAACTGTTTAAGCTCATCTCGAGAATAGATGATTATTTTTCGTACATCAGAATAACGTTCAAGGATCGTTTTAATAAACTGTTTGCCGAACGAACCTGTGCCACCTGTGATCAGTACATTTTTATTGTTTAACATTTTACTACCTTAAATCTCAATAAAAACAAAACATTATAGACATAAGCACCTAAGCTAAATTGTCTTCTTCCGAATGAATTTTGCAGGTACGCCCGCCCATATTTCATTCTCTGGTATATTCTTAGTAACAACCGAGTTAGCCCCTACTACCGAGTTGTTACCTACTTCTATCCCTGGATTGATAAAGACATTAGCCCCAATCCAACAGTAACTACCTATACTGACATCTGCAGTCTTCATATTCACTTGTTTACTGAAATCAGTATTGGCTATGTTTGACTGAGTATAGATTCTTACATTATGCGATATTTGGCAATGGGAGCCTATATTGACATTTGCACCTTTCACTGCCTGAACAGTTGAAAAGTCCCCAATATAAGAGTGCTCACCCACATTTATGTTTCCATCACCATAAAATAGTATATGTACCCCATTGAATTTAAAAGTTTTCGGTAGTAGATATTTATCTCTATATGAGTAGTAAATACAATACCAGTAATAGTACGAAAATTTTAAAAAAACCTTACTGATGATCAATGCTAATATTTTCACCACGTAATTCTCTTATAAATAAAACAACTGAAGTTTGGACACTATGCCAAGGTAGTCTTATCACCTTCGGCGACAAAATCAAAGCTAATAAAAACATAAAGCTATTGCTTATGGCAAAAGAAACTGCACCTCCTAGCAAGCCATAGTCTTTTACTAAAAAATAAGTGAGAACAGCTGAGAATATACCAGAAGACACGCTGACTAAAGATAACCAGCCCGTTCTTTGAGAGAAAAAATAAAACCCGGCTACCGCATAATACATTCCGGTAAATGCGTTGCCTATCAGGAACCAAATTATAAACTGCATTGTAGAGTGATACTCTTCACCTATCAGGTACTCGAATACTAAGTTTAGAGTCAAATAGGCTGGTATTACTATTATCGTAAACATCAAAAACACCACATACGTTGCTCCGACTACTATCTGGCTACTTTGTTTGTCTTCGCGACTCAACAGTTTATAAATCCATGGTCCATACGCCTTAACAAAGGCATCAGCGATAATAGCCATCCCCATTGCTAGCTGCAATCCAACGGTATATATACCAACTGCATGATCACCTAGAAGGGTAGCAATGATTATTCTGTCTACCATAACTAGCACTATTGCAGATATCGCATGAGGAATTAGAGGTATACCAAATTTGAGTATATCTTTAACAAAGCACAACTTAATGCTAAATCCAATATCGCTATTCTTAAAAAGAAAAAACACTGAAATAACTGAAAATATAACGGAAGCAATAAATATTCCAGAAACTCGACCTTCCCATGAGTTGTTATAGTAATAGAGAATACATAAAGACAAAATAATATTTGTCAATGTATAAGAAATCTGAAATATACCATACTTAACCGCTTTCTGCCTAACTTGGAGAAGAACTAACCGGATATTAATAACAAAAGTGAGCATGGAAGCAAGCAAGGCTATTAATATCCACTCTTTCGATAGAAGTATATACTTTGATACCAGATCACCTAAAAGCAATACAACAAAAGATATTAGTATGAAGCTAGATATTAGGACTAGAAATGCGGAAGTAACATACTCTGAAAGCTCTTTGTGAGAAAGTTTAAAGTACTTTACGCTGACAGCACCATTCACACTTAAGCCGACAAATGCACCCAAAATGGTAACTGTCATAGTAAACATAGTTACCATACCATAACCTTCAGGGTCTAATATTCTGGTAAGAATAGGTAGCAGAAGAAAAGGAATAGCAGCATTAAGTATATTGGAAAACAAATAAATAAAGCTATTTCCTACCAGCCCACGCTTCATTTTTGACGATCCATATACCCATGCATTGGTATACTAAAAACTTCACCCGACAATTTTTCTGCAACAGGAAAGTCGCCTTTTTTATAACCCAAGTATGCAAACGCCGTTTGCTCATGCATACATGTCCTGTAGTAGACCATTGTCGGAATACCTCGCTCCGAGAAACTCTGCATTGAACTCACACGGTCGTTGCTACGCAAAGTATACTGAGCCCAGGAGCTAACATAACCTTCAGGTACAACTGGAGTGAGGTACAAATTGGAATATTCAGATTTATAGCGTTCAGCTAACGAGTTTCTCGCAACCATTTCAATAGGGAACTCTGATAACTTTTCAAGCAGTATTGCAGCTTGAATTGTATCTAGACGACTATTCACACCGATGCGAACATTATCGTATTTGTCTTCTCCCTTGCCGTGGATTCGATAGGAACGAAGTAGACTCGCATACTCATCGCTGTTGGTAAAAATTGCACCACCATCTCCATAGCAGCCTAGCGGTTTTGCAGGAAAGAAGCTCGTAGTAGCAATATCCCCAAAAGATCCCGCCATTTGACCGTTAATTGAACCACCAAAGCCTTGAGCTGCATCTTCAATTAACTTCAAATCATATTTCGATGCAATTGCCTCAATTTCTGGATAGTTTGCAGGCAAACCAAATAAGTCTACAGAAATTATGGCCTTAGGAACCAGTTTTCCTTCGGAAATAGTTTTTTCAATTTGACTCACTAGTGACTGTGGACAAATATTAAAAGTTGTTTCATCTGAGTCAACAAATACAGGGGTTGCATTTGCAAAAGCGATAGTTTCAGCAGTAGCGAAAAAGGTAAAAGTGGGACAGAAAACAGCATCACCTTCTCGGATATTCAATGCCATCATAGATAGTGTTAATGCGTCTGTTCCATTAGCACATGTAATAGCATGCTTAACGCCAACAAACTCTGCCAACTTATCTTCTAACTCATAAACCTCTGGTCCCATGATGTATTGGCCATGGTTTAACACATCGCTTATGCGAGCGTCTATTTTTTGTTTTAAGTGCTTATATTGCGTTTCTAAATCTATGAATTGCATCTTATTAACTACTCTTCGACTATCTTAAGATCTGAGCCATCTAATCGATAAATAGCATCAGTATTTGGACACTTAACTTCTAAATCACCTTTTAATGGCAAATCAAGTTGTTCGCCAAAAATGCTCATCCAACCAATCTGTCTAGCAGGAACTCCGACCATCAAAGCAAAAGGTTTAACGTCTTTGTTTATTAGTGCACCAGCACCGATAAAAGCATACTCACCAATGGTTGTTCCACAAACAATCGTTGAGTTGGCACCTAACGTAGCACCTTTTTTCACTACAGTATTAAGATATTGGTCTTTTCGTTCAATTAGGGAGCGTGGATTATATACATTGGTGAAGACCATACTAGGGCCGCAAAAAACCCCCTCTTCTAAATGAACGTTATCGTACACTGAGACATTATTTTGTATTTTGCAGTGATTACCAATCGTCACTTTATTTCCTACAAAAACGTTCTGCCCGAGTGACACGCCTTTACCGATTTTCGCACCTGAGCATACATGCGCCCAATGCCAAACTCTGCATTTATCTCCAATTTCTGCCCCATCGTCGATAATTGCTGTTTCATGCTTGAAATAATTCATACTAACTCTTAGTGAAATAAGGGAACCTAAGACTCCCTTATTCCTAATGAACTTATAAACGAATATCCGCTTCAGATACGTCTAATACATGCTTAACATCATAGAGAACATGATTCGGCTTGCCGAGTTTTCGTAAAGCCTCTGCTCCGAGAGCTTTAGTTTCGCTATGATCTACAGCCAACACAATCGCATCATAAGCACCTTCTTGTAGTTCATCAATGAGTTCAATTGAATACTCATTGTGTACTTCTTCTTTTGACGCCCATTTATCGTAGACATCAACGGACATATTGAAATCTTTGAGCTCTTTTACAATATCAATAATTTTTGTATTGCGAACATCTGGGCAATCACCTTTGAAGGTGAATCCCATAATAAGTACTTTAGCTTCATCAATATGTATTTTTTTACTTGCCAACTTTTTAACAAGTTGTGTTGCCACGTACTCACCCATACCATCGTTGATACGACGCCCTGCTAGAATAACTTCTGGGCGATAGCCGACTTCTAAGGCTTTATGAGTAAGGTAATAAGGATCAACACTTATACAGTGCCCGCCCACAAGGCCAGGTTTAAATGGTAGGAAGTTCCATTTTGTCCCTGCAGCTTTCAACACTTCTTCTGTGTCAATATTTAGCTTGTTAAAAATTTTAGCAAACTCATTGATAATCGCGATGTTTAGATCTCGCTGAGTATTCTCTATCACTTTGGCGGCTTCTGCCACTTTAATTGAAGATGCTTTGTGAGTTCCGGCTTCCACAATAGACTTGTACACTTCATCAACGTAATCGGCTGCATCTTTAGTCGAACCTGATGTAATCTTAATAATGGATGTCAGTCGATTAACTTTGTCACCTGGATTGATACGCTCAGGGCTATAACCTACAAAAAAGTCTTTGTTGAAAATCAGGCCTGATAACTTCTCGATGATTGGCACACAGACTTCTTCTGTCGCACCCGGATAGACGGTAGATTCAAAAACAACAATGTCATTTTGGCTTACTACCTTGGAAAGCGCTTCTGAAGCCTTTTTAAGTGGTGTAAGATCTGGGTTATTTTCTTCAGTAATAGGAGTTGGCACAGTAACAATGTAGAAATTGCAATCAGCGATATCATCAAGCTTGGAAGTGTACCTTAGCCTAGTGGCTTGCTTTAGCTCCTCTGATGAACATTCTAGAGTTGAGTCTTCTCCCCCCTTTAGCTCATCCACGCGATTTTCATTAATATCAAATCCACATGTAGGGAACTTCTTTCCAAATTCCACGGCCAAAGGTAAACCCACATAACCCAGCCCAATAATTCCTATTTTTAATGATTCAAATGTCATTTTTACATCTCAAGATTATTTATAAATTCAGTGGCAAACCAACTTCTTTACCATCGCGGGCCGAGCGATAAGTGCTTATCAGCAGCTCCAAAGATTTTAGACCTTCTCGACCATCTGTTTCAGGCTTTGCTTTACCACGAAGAACATCAGCGACATTTTGGAAGTAAGGTGGATGCCCAAATCCGTAAACTGAAGTGGTTTGATAATTCGCTTCTTCAATTCCTGAATCATAGTCACGAGTATCTTCAAACTTCCACTCTTGAATCTCGTTCACAGCTACCCCACCAACACGCACGGTACCTTTTTCCCCTAGAATAGTAATAGAACCTTCAAGGTTGTTTGGATATGTACACATAGTAACCGCCATTGACCCTAATGCACCATTTCGCCACTTAATATTCACTACACCAGAATCTTCAACTTCAATATCTCGATGCGTTGAAGTCATTGCATGAATTTTCTCTACTGGTCCTATTAACCAATGCATCAAATCAACGTAGTGCGTGGCTTGGTTCATAAACGCTCCACCGTCCATATGCCAAGTCCCAGACCAATCCGCACGGTCATAATACTCTTGCGGCCGAGTCCAAAAGACATTTAAATGAACCATATGGATCTTTCCGAAGCGCTTTTCTTCAACAACTCGTTTTAGAAGCTGTAAAGTTGAATTTCTTCTGTTTTGTTTAACAACAAAAAGATGAACTCCAGCCTCTTCACAAGCCTTCACCATGGCGAGCCCATCTTCCCATTTCGTGGCCATAGGTTTCTCTGTAATCACATTAACCTTTTTTGTAGCGGCTTTAATTGTTTGAGAAGCGTGGAGACCACTAGGAGTACATAGCGTAACCAAATCAAGTTGTTCTTTTTGAAGTAATTCGTCGATAGAAAGGTATCCCGGAACATTATATTCATTTGCGTGCTCTTCAAGGACTTTCGGTTGATTGTCACATACAGCTACAAGCTCAAACTCATCCTGTAACTGCTCAATTGAGCCAAAATGATTCTTTGATATACGACCACAACCAACAACTGCGATTCGAATTTTCTTATTTTCTTCCATAGCGATATTAAGCCTTTTGTTCACGTCACAATAAAGATGAGGTAGACAATTACATCCTAAAACCAATTATCATCGCAACCGTTTGTTTAACAAATGTCAAATTAGAGTGTGAGTTTTCTATTCGTTTGGAGATGCGTTTGCATCTCGAACTACCTACTCATCATCAAACGAAAACACTTTATTACGAGTATTAATTGGCGGTGATAATACTAGAATCAAACAGAAGAATCGATACTCTGGAGTTCATTCGATATGATATTGATCATTGTTTCTAACATCTCAACATTAACGAGCGCATAGTTAGACTCTCTGTAGTGGTACAGAAAAACTTACTATGTATGAACCTTACTGCTAGAGAAATTTAGGTATGGTATAATCATGAAAGTTTCTATATTAAAGGTTTAACTATGATCATTGTAACTGGTGGTGCTGGCATGATCGGCAGCAACATCGTTAAAGCACTTAACGACAAAGGCATCAACGACATCCTTGTGGTTGATAACCTTAAGAATGGTAGAAAGTTTCAAAACTTAGTGGACTTAGATATCGCAGATTATATGGATCGTGATGATTTCCTAAGCCAAGTAATGGCTGGTGATGACTTTGGCCCTATCGAAGCTATATTCCATGAAGGCGCTTGCTCCGCGACCACAGAGTGGGATGGCAAATACGTTATGCTCAATAACTATGAATACTCGAAAGAACTACTTCATTATTGTCTAGAGCGGGAAATTCCTTTCCTTTATGCCTCCTCTGCAGCTACTTATGGTGAAACGGATACGTTTATCGAAGAGAAAGAGTATGAAGGTGCACTAAATGTCTACGGTTACTCAAAGCAACAGTTTGATAACTATGTACGTCGAATCTGGCAAGATGCCGAAGAGCATGGAGAAAAGCTGTCTCAAATAACCGGATTCCGCTACTTCAATGTTTATGGTCCTCGCGAGCAGCATAAAGGCTCTATGGCTTCAGTCGCATTCCACCTCAACAACCAGATGAATGCAGGTGAAAACCCAAAACTGTTTGAAGGTAGTGAAACTTTCCAACGTGACTTCGTCTATGTTGGTGATGTGGCAGCTGTTAATTTGTGGTTTATGGAAAGCGGCGCTTCAGGCATCTTCAACCTAGGTACAGGTAACGCAGAGTCATTCGAAGAAGTCGCCAAAGCAGTAATTAAATTTCATGGCAAAGGTGAGATTGAGACTATACCGTTCCCTGAACACTTAAAAGGTGCTTACCAAGAATTTACGCAAGCCGATCTAACCAAACTGCGCGCGGCAGGTTGCGAGCATGAGTTTAAATCTGTGGCGAAAGGCGTTGCTGAATATATGCAAACCATCAACTCTTAGAGCACTTAGGGGTGACATAGACGTCAACAAAACGATATGCTCACCCGCGTATCTGCAATCTGCTTAGCGTTTTTCCAAATGATTCGAGTTAAATAATGAATATCTTAATGGCACTCTCGCAGTTAGAGGTCACAGGCGCGGAAGTTTATGCCACAGCGGTCGGCAATGAACTAACGGCTAGAGGGCATAACGTTCATTATGTGTCTGACACTTTAACAAAACCTTTTGAAGGCGAATATTTCAGGCTACGTTTCAACAAACGCAGTATCCCTCGCCGTTTTTGGCATGTCGCTTATCTAGTCTATTTGATTAAGAAGCATAAGATTCAGCTTGTCCATGCTCACTCTCGTGCTTCCAGTTGGAGTTGTCATGTAGCATGCAAAATCACCAGCACGCCAATGGTCACTACAGTGCATGGTAGGCAACCTGTTCATACATCTCGAAAAAGATTCCATGCAATGGGAGATAGAGCCCTTCCCGTATGTGAGGCAATTAAAGATCAGTTGGTCCGAGAATTAGGTGTTTCAGAAAAACAGCTAGAAGTAAGCAGAAACGGCATTGAAACAAGCAAATTCACCTGGTTAGAAGCTCCGGAGAATGAAAATCCAATTGTGACTATTATTGGCCGCTTAACAGGCCCTAAAGGGGATCTCTGTTATCGACTGCTTGATGAGTGCCTAGACACAAACTCTTACGATGTAAAAATCGTCTCAGGCTCTCAAATAGAATCTCGTTTTGATAAATTTAGACAGCGAGTAGATTTTTGTGGCTACACCAATGATATAGCCTCTGTTTTAGCTACTTCCGATCTCGTGATAGGTGCAGGTCGAGTAGCAATGGAATCTCTACTGTGTGGAAGACCCACTCTTGCGATAGGCGAGGCCAAAGCGATAGGCTTAGTTGACGAAAACAATATCAAAGAAGCAATGGCGAGCAACTTTGGTGATATTGGTCCAAAAGATCTAGATATAGATTTTTCATCAATTGAACAGCAAGTGAAACTCGGTCTACAAAACAAGTATTGTTACAAAGAAGTCGTTGCAACGATAAAAGAAAGCTATAGCCTAACGAAGATTGTCGACCAAATAGAAAACACCTACCAAACAGTTTACGTCGAGAAGCTGCGTAAAGAGATGCCAATCATTATGTACCACCGCTTTATTAAGGATGACAACGAAAAAGGTGTACATGGCACATATTTACATGTTGATATGCTAGAAAAGCATTTCAAGCTAATCAAAAAGATGGGGTTTGAAACTATCACCTTTGAGGATTTAGCCAAAAAGGGCTTAATCAGTCGGCTAGAATATGGCAAACGCTATATTGTCATTACCGTTGATGATGGTTATAGAGATAACTATGAACTACTTCTTCCTCTACTAAAAAAGTACAACTTCAAAGCCGTTGTTTACGCGGTTACAGGTGAAACTTTTAACCGTTGGGATGTTGAGGTTGCAGATAACCCAGAGAAACCAGTAACACTAATGAATGCAAATGAGCTTAAAACCTTATCAGACTCTGGGCTTATCGAGATAGGAGGGCATACGGTCAGCCACCCTCATTTAAATACTTTATCTCCAGAGAAGCAAGAAGCTGAGATCAAGGATAATAAGGAAGAACTTGAAAGGTTATTGGGTAAGTCTCTAACCTCTTTTGCGTATCCTTACGGCTCGCTAGACACTGATTCTAAATATATCGCGGATAAACTTGGCTATCAATTTGCCGTAGCGACTAATAGTGGCCCTTTGGCTACACATCAAGACCCATTTCAAATTCGTAGAATCGCGATTTTTCCACGTACATCCACATTTGGCTTACTCCGAAAGATTCGTGGTAGTTACCTTTTTAAAAAGCTTAAGAATAAGACTACAGGTTGAATATGTTTACCCAATTATCGTATGGAAAAAGCATAAATTGGATTATGTTCCTCGTTCCTGCTCTTTTACTAACCACAAAGAATGTAAGCATAGCCTTCATTGCTTTATCTATCTTAATTTCTATTGTTTATTTATATAAGAACTGGGACAGACTTACTTTCAGTAAGTTTGACCTTGTCGTAACCTTATGTATGTCATTTTATTTCCTTGGTGCAATCCCAATCACAGTTTATGACGGGACTACTGCTAGATACTTTCAAGGTGGTATTAGGTTACTATTATGCCTGCCTCTTTACTTCGCATTGAGAACATATCGATTGCAAGGTGATCTCCAGTTTAGACGTTCCCTAGAACTTGGGGTTCTTGTAGGTTCAATTGGTACCTTTATATTGGCATGCTATCAATACTTAATACTAGGGATGCCACGTGTAGACGGCTTCTTATTTAGCATCAACTTTGGCTACCTAGCATGTGCATTATCCTTCTTAGGACTAACATTAAGTTTCAAATCTAAGCTAAAGACTCTACTTTTAATTGGTTCAGCACTCTCTTCCATAGCCGTTATATTCACATTTACACGAGGAGCCATATTCACAATACCTATCCTTCTTGTGATTCTAGCTTTATTTAACCTAAAACAAATAAAGAAAAGATATATTATGGGAGGGATAGTTGCTTTCTTTTTGGTTGTATTCACACTTTACAAAGCGTCAACCGACTTTAAAAATCGCATAGATTATACTTCTCATGAGCTAGCTTTAATTTATTCAGGCCAAGTTGGAGAGTCGACTTCGTCAGGTTACCGCCTGCAATATTGGCAAGGAGCAATAGAGGCCTTTAAAGCTAGTCCTGTAATTGGACTACCTTACAAACAACGAGAAGAAATTAATCACCAACTATTCTTAGAAGGAACAATCAGTAAAGGTGCTTCTACAATCACAAGAGGGCATGCGCATAACCAATATTTTGAAATGTTGGCAACCAATGGTTTATTAGGTCTGTTCAGTATATTCGGAGTATTCATTATTCCGTTCATTATATTTAGTAGTCACTACTTTAAGATCAAAAGTAACTGGTCGCTATCGGCTGCAATATTTGTCTGCGGATTTGCCATTTTTGGTTTAACGGAAGTGCCACTCACTGCCAACCTTATAGGCTCGTTCTATGGATTTATGCTAGCAGTATTCTTTGCAATTATAGCATCTGAAAAGCGTAACAAGTCGGTTTATTAAACGATGAAGATTCTAGTAATTGGTCCATCATGGGTTGGCGATATGGTAATGTCGCAAAGCCTTTATTCGACTTTGAGACAGTTGTACCCAAGTGCAGAGATAGATGTCCTTGCCCCAGCATGGTGTAAACCTATCTTGGAGCGCATGCCAGAAGTCAATCGAGCCATCGAGATGCCAATGGGGCACGGTGAGTTCAACCTAAAAGGTCGCTGGCAATTAGCTCGGCAACTAGCTAAAGAAGGGTATACCCACGCTTATATTCTGCCTAACTCAGCTAAATCTGCTTTGATTCCATTTTTCGCAGGTATCAGTTCAAGAATAGGCTGGAAGGGAGAAATGCGTTATGGTCTACTCAATGACTTACGACCAGATAAACGTGTTTTCCAATATATGGTCGAGAGATATGTTGCTTTAGCATATTCTAAAGGTGAGATGCTTAGCAACGTCAGACTAGCAAACTGCCCTAGACCTAACCTAACTATCGACTTATTAAACCAACAAAATGCGAGATCTCGCTTAGATCTAGAGAGCACTCGACCTATTATAGGACTGTGTCCTGGAGCAGAATTCGGCCCAGCTAAGCGTTGGCCCGACCCTTACTATGCACAAGTCGCTCAGTTTGCAATTGAAAATGGCTATCAGGTTTGGCTATTTGGCTCAGCCAAAGATAGAGATGTCTGTGAGCTCATTCGCTCAAAATTGTCGAATGAGCAAGCTCAATTATGTTTCAACTTAGCAAGTGAAACGTCTCTGATTGAGGCTGTCGATCTATTGGCAGCGTGCCACACTGTCGTCAGTAATGACTCAGGATTAATGCACGTCTCTGCAGCCGTCGGTTGTAATATCGTAGCAATTTACGGCTCAAGTTCACCAAAATACACACCTCCACTCACCGATAAGCTAAGAATGGTGCACACTGATATAGATTGTCGGCCATGCTTTAAGAGAGAATGCCCTCTAGGTCACCTAGACTGCCTAAACAAACTAACACCAAACATTGTTATTAATGCCTTAAAAGAGTTTATCGGATAACACTATGAATCACTTATGGTTTGAGCGCGGTGCTTACGCCTCTTCAACTGCGCGTCATTACCTTACAAATGAGTTTGCCCCTGAGAAAGTAAAGAAAATTGCGATTTTTCGTCATGCCGCACTAGGTGACCAAGTGATTGCTCGTCCAATGCTAGTAGAAGCTAGGAAGTTTTTTCCTAACGCTAAAATAACGCTAGTAGGCGTATCGAACTACCAATATGGCGCCCCTTCTGACTTAGCGGATGAAACTATTTTTATGACCGGGCGTCATAAGAAAAAAGAACTGACATTGAGAGAGCAAATTGCTGAGTTCAAGCAACTTGAAGAGCAGGATATTATCTTCGATGTTGCTGGCACAAGTCGTTCATACTGGATGACTCTATTTAGCAAAGCAAAGCTCAAGTTTGGATTCCCATACAAGTCTTACCTTTGTAGCTCTCTCTATAATATCGCAGTGTTCCGCTCTGACTATCAACCAGAGCTAGAAGTGATGCTAGACATGTTAAAAATGCTTGGCCATAACCCTCAGCGGCCACTCGATTTCGCGTACCCTAATCACTACAAACTGTACAAAGAAGAAAAAGGGAATAAGCCAAAAATTCTTTATTTCAATGGCGCTTCAACTAAAAGTAAAATTCTCTCAGAACAACAGATGAAGTCACTCATTGAAGAAGCCATTGAGATATTGCCTAGTTATCAGCACGTCTATCTAGAAGGAAAAAATGATTTTGAGAAAGGTGATTTCCTCAAGCATTTAATCGGTAAGGATAACTTTGAAATTCAAGAGTGCCTTCCTTTAGAGGAGTTAGTAGAATACTCTGCGCGAGCAAGGTTGGTGGTTGCCCCAGACACAGGGATCAGAAATATAGCAATTGCAACCCATACACCAACAGTCGGTATTTTTTATTCGACGGTTCCATTTCGTTATACTCCACTAGAAGATGACCATCGGATTGTCATGAATGCAAATGGCGATATCCCAAGTAATAGCCAAATTCTTTCAGTGGTACAACAAGCACTATCAACACAGAACAACGCCTAAAGGTCAAACATGAACACATTTTCCATTATGGTCGCTAACCGCACTATCAAACTAGTCGGCAATATATTTAAGGTTCTGGCCTACCCATTTCATTTTGTTCTTCCAAAAACACGCTTTACGATTCCAGAGCACTCTCCTGCTAGGGTTCGCTCCAGTGACTCAGATGGCGTAACAAAGATAATCTGGCAAACTAATTATTCCAACAGATCCACATTGCCTGTTTACCTCAACTACCTTTTTAACCGCTTGATGTCTTTAGATTACGAGTACCGCTATGTGAGTACTGAAGGTCGCGAAGAGTACCTTAAAGAGCACGCACCAAGAGAGGTCTACAACGCCTACTTAAAGCTGACTGATGGAGCGGCGCAAGCCGACTTATGGCGTGTAACCACTCTTTACCTGCAAGGTGGTATCTATATGGATATTGATGCAACTTTGGTTTGGCCTCTGAAGCGAATTCTCAAAGGTGTCAGCAAATCGCTTTACATCAAAATTAAAGGCGACACTGAGATTACCAATTACTTCCTAGCCACATGCCCAAACAACCCAGAGTACAAAGCGGTAATGGATGCCATTGTCCATAATGTAGAAAATTACGACCCAGCGAAAGGTGTCTATGGTACGACTGGCCCTCAAGTGTTTAACGATGTGCTCAATACACAAGAAGTAAATTCTCGCCGCCGCCGCTATGTTTGTATTCAAGGAACATTCACCAACGAATACTTCCAATACTTAGATAAACCACGTGGTAAATGGACGCATCAAGATCCAAACGACCTTATTAAAAAGTAACCAAAATCAGGATTGTTCAAAGTGCTTATTCGTTGGCTGTATACACTGCTACTTACCTTCTTCGCACCATTCTTGCTGTTTGGCTTGTACAAAAAAAAAGAAGGTAAGCCCAATGTTGGTTCACGTTGGAAAGAGCACTTTGGTATTACCCCAAAATTAGAGTCAGATAAAAGACCTATATGGATTCATGCAGTATCAGTGGGCGAAACTATCGCAGTTACCCCACTAATCAAGCAGTTAAAGCTAGAACACCCTGAGACTGAAATCGTCCTTACGACTACGACTCCCACAGGGGCCGAGCAAGCTGCTAAGCTTGGTGAACTAGTAAACCATCGTTATATGCCGTTAGATTTTCCATTCGCTGTTAAAGGTTTTATCAAAGCGATAAAACCTTGCAAGATGGTGATCATGGAAACTGAACTATGGCCTAACACTCTCTACACAGTAGCCAAAAACGACATTCCAATCAGTGTTATCAATGCACGCCTATCTGAGCGCTCATATCGCCGCTACTCAATAATTCAGCCAGTTTTTAATCTACTAAGCGAAAATATTGATCAATTATTATGTCAATATAAAGATGATGCAGAGCGATTTGTTAAACTGGGAATCGACTCCAACAAAGTGACCGTAACAGGCTCAATTAAGTTCGATATACGTATTGAACCCACTCACATTAAGAACGGCAATCAACTTAGAGAGCAACTAGGAAAAGAACGCCCAATTTGGATCGCTGCTAGTACGCATATAGGTGAAGATGAGCAGATTTTGCAAGCCCAGCGAGAAATCTTAAATCGTATTCCCAATGCGCTTTTGATTCTTGTTCCACGTCACCCAGAAAGGTTCAGCTCTGTATTTGAACTGTGTCAAAAAGAAGGTTTTTCTGTTCAGCGTCGAACCGACTTGAATGAGAAAGAACTGCAAAATACAGAAGTCTACTTAGCCGATACCATGGGAGAAATGTTGGCATTGATCCAAGCCGCTGACATCTGCTTTATGGGCGGTAGTTTAATTGGCGACAAGGTAGGTGGGCATAATGTTCTCGAACCGGCAGCATTAGCCAAACCTGTTCTTTCTGGCCCTAGCTATTATAATTTTACAGAAATAGTACATAAGCTATTAGCCCATAAAGCGATTATTATCACTAACTCACCAACGGAAATTAGTAAGATAATATTGGAACTCCTGAGTGATAGAAAGAAACTAACTCATCAAGGTGATCTAAGCGAGCAATGCGTCAATGACAATAAAGGGGCTTTGGTCAACACTCTAAACCTAATCACGAAATGGTGAGTTGAAATACTTTAACTTAATTTAGTCCTTCGACACGTTTTATAGGCAAGATATGAAAATTTTAGTTACTGGCGGTGCGGGTTTTATAGGCTCAGCGGTTGTCCGTTATATCATTCGCAATACGCAAAATTACGTAGTAAACGTAGATAAACTCACTTATGCAGGTAACCTCGATTCTCTACAACCCATAGAAAGTAGCGAGAGATATTTCTTTGAGCAAGTAGACATATGCAATAAAGTCGAACTTGAACGCGTATTTCAAGAACATAAACCTGACGCAGTTATGCATTTAGCTGCTGAATCGCATGTTGACAGATCCATTGATGGCCCTGCAGATTTCATTCAAACCAATATTGTCGGTACTTGTACTTTGCTTGAAACAGCTCGCTCATATTGGTCTCAGCTAGAACCAAATAAAAAAAGAACATTTAAGTTCCATCACATTTCTACAGATGAAGTTTATGGTGATCTAGAAGGAACCAACGATCTTTTTACCGAAACAACGCCTTATGCACCAAGTAGTCCTTACTCTGCTTCAAAGGCTTCAAGTGATCATCTAGTCAGGGCTTGGCTTCGCACTTATGGAATGCCTACGCTTATCACCAATTGTTCAAACAATTACGGACCATATCATTTCCCAGAAAAGTTAATACCACTAATGATTCTCAATGCTCTAGAGGGGAAGCCACTACCAGTTTATGGTAACGGAATGCAGGTTCGAGATTGGTTGTATGTCGATGATCATGCCAAAGCGCTTTATACCGTCTTGACTAAAGGAGAGATAGGAGAGACATACAATATTGGTGGTCACAATGAAAAAGCTAACATAGATGTCGTGAACGAGATTTGTAGACTACTAGAGGAACTGGTTCCAAATAAACCTCATGGAGTTGGTCAGTACTCTGAGCTAGTAACCTATGTAACTGATCGCCCTGGTCATGATGTTCGTTATGCTATTGATGCGAGTAAAATTGAGCAAGAGTTAGGCTGGGTTCCTGCGGAAAGCTTTGAGTCAGGCCTTAGAAAGACCGTCGAGTGGTATCTTGACAACCAAGCTTGGTGGCAACGAGTATTAGACGGCTCATACAACAGAGAAAGGCTAGGAGCATAAGGCACAAAATGAAAGGCATAATTCTCGCTGGAGGTTCTGGAACTAGACTCTATCCACTGACACGTGGAACATCTAAGCAACTACTCCCAATCTATGATAAGCCGATGATCTACTATCCTTTATCAACATTAATGTTGGCGGGGATACGAGATATTTTGGTCATTACCACCCCAGAAGACAACGCAGCATTTAAGCGATTGCTAGGGGATGGTTCTGGATTTGGAATCTCCATTCAATATGCTATTCAGAAAAGTCCTGATGGTTTGGCTCAAGCATTTATCATTGGGGAAGAGTTCATTGGAAATGACTCAGTTTGCTTAGTGCTTGGAGACAATATTTTCTACGGGCAATCTTTCAGTAACACCCTTCAATCTGCCGTACAAGAAAAATCCGGAGCAACAATTTTTGGCTATCAGGTTCGTGATCCAGAACGCTTTGGAGTTGTTGAATTTGATGGCCAAATGAAAGCCGTGTCTATTGAGGAAAAACCAACTCACCCTAAGTCTGAATATGCTGTGACTGGTTTGTATTTCTATGATAATCAGGTGGTTAACTTCGCCAAATCTGTCACTCCCTCAGAAAGAGGTGAATTAGAAATAACCAGCATCAATCAAATGTATTTGGAATCAGGGCAGCTAAAAGTCGAGCTTCTTGGTCGAGGGTTCGCATGGCTAGATACTGGTACGCACCAAAGTCTGCATGAAGCTTCCTCTTTTGTACAAACCATAGAGCATATTCAAGGATTAAAAGTCGCCTGTCTCGAGGAAATTGCTTGGCGGAATGGTTGGTTAACATCAAAGCAGATAAAGGATCTCGCTAAGCCTATGTCTAAGAATGAATATGGTCAGTATCTATTACGCTTAGTTCAAGAGTAAACACATTATGAAAATACTTGTTACTGGTGCTAATGGGCAAGTCGGGCAATCCTTAGTTAAGCAGTTAAATAATGAAGCTGACATTACCTTTCTCGCGCTAGATAAAGAAAATCTAGATATCACGAACAAAGACGCAGTAGAGAAAATGGTGCAAGAATTTTCTCCCGACGTCATTGTAAACACAGCAGCCTATACCGCCGTCGACAAAGCAGAGAGTGAACCTGAGATTGCTGATTTAGTAAACCATCTAGGACCATATAATCTTGCCGTTGCAGCCAACAAACTTGATGCCACCCTTGTGCATATCTCAACCGACTACGTTTTCTCTGGAGAGGCAACGAAACCTTATGATGAGAAAGACACAACTGATCCCGAAAGTGTTTATGGCAAAAGCAAACTAGCTGGTGAAATAGCTATAGCTAATGCATGCCCTCGTCATGTTATTTTACGTACCGCTTGGGTCTTTGGAGAACATGGCAATAATTTTGTCAAAACTATGCTACGGTTGGCTAAAACTCGTGATTGCTTAGGGGTTGTAGACGATCAGTTAGGTGGACCAACCTACGCTGGCGATATCGCAAAGGCGCTGATTGTAATTGCTAAAAAAGTTGCCTCTGACGAAGCAACATTGTTTGGCACTTATCACTATTCAGGCTTGCCCCATGTAAGTTGGTATGAGTTTGCTACAGATATATTTGAACAAGCTTATCAACAAGAGCTTTTAGCTCGTATTCCAACCGTAAATGCAATTTCAACTTCTGAGTTTCCTACTCCTGCTAAGCGTCCGTCGAACTCTTGCCTCAGTACGAGCTTGGTAGGAAACAAATTCAACTTACAAGCTAGCGATTGGAAACAAGCACTGAAAGACTTAACAGCTTATGTGGATTAATTTAAAGCTATGAATGTAATTGATACGAATATTTCAGATGTAAAAATCATAGAACCGACTGTTTTTGGAGATGACAGAGGGTTCTTTATGGAAACTTGGCAACAGAAAAAGTTCGAAGAGCTTGTCACACATAAACCGACTCCATTTGTCCAAGATAACCACTCCAAATCAAAGCAAGGTATTTTGAGGGGACTACATTACCAACTGACCAATACGCAAGGCAAATTGGTTAGAGTTATTTCAGGAGAGGTATTTGATGTTGCTGTTGATTTGCGCCAAGGCTCACCAACGTTTGGCCAATGGGTAGGTGTATACCTTTCGGCTGAGAACAAGAGGCAATTGTGGGTACCAGAAGGATTCGCACACGGATTCTATGTAACCAGTGAAGAAGCTGAATTTGTCTACAAATGTACTGACTATTACAACCCAAATTCAGAAATTAGCATTCAGTGGAACGACCCACAACTCAATATCAACTGGCCTTGTGAGCAAACTCCGTCACTATCACAAAAAGACGCAAATGGGGTACCGTTCCAAGAAGCGCCACTGTTCAAGTAACAACCAAGGTATAGCGCTCGATACGTTATACCTTACTTAGCACATTTCTAACCCACGAAGGAAGCATGTATTTCTCTACAATCTGTTGTTCAGGCTCAATATAAGGGATTGAGAAAAACTGCTCCGGAACTTGATAACTACTGTCCAACACCACCATATTTTCTGCGCAAAAAATATCATAATGCTTCAAGTTCTGGTTCGTCGTTATCAGCTTCCTTTGATAACCTAAACACTCATATACTCGAAAAGAAAGCCCAGCTTGGTGTCCTTGCAAGAAGTCTAAGATCGCCTTTGAACTCTCAATATTACTTTTAAGTTCATCCCCTAGCATTAATTTATCTGTCACTTGAATCCGCTTATCAGTAATTGATTTTCTCTTTCTGGGATGGTCAATATAAAAATGGATGTTAGGTGAAATGCTCGGGTTAGCATCTAGGAATTTCACTACCTGTTGATATCTTTCTTTGGTATAGCTCATGATGGAAAATACGTCATACTTAGCACTTTCCAACGACACTGACGTCGTCCATGAAGGATCCAGGTAGTTATTGATTTTAATCAGATCATAGGCATTACAATCTTCGTGGTCATAGCTAAATACAACGTCAAATAGATCCAAATGTTGTTTATTCTCAGGGGATTTAGTCAAACTGTCCCAAAGAGTCGCGACTAGTTTATTGCAATGCTGCTTAAGCAGTTCCAAATGTTCACGCTTAAACAAGCTAGGCTCTGTCATAATGATGGCATCAAACTTTGGTCTAGCAATAAAAAAGGAGTTAATTGTCCGCGCAATTTCAGCATCGGTAATACGATGTTTATAACTGTTTTTCGTTACAAGCTGATAGATTTTAGCAAGTACTCGATGACAACCATCGAAATAACCAAACTTTGAAAAGTCCGAGTGATCTAGATGTACCACTTCGTGGCCTTGCTGCATCATCTCTCTCACAATGGGATCCGCTAACCCCGCCCAATTGGGGCATATAAACAGAATTTTCATCAGCTCACCCCTTCTCCAAGTAACGACCTTATTTGGGGAATGACCAAAGTGCTATCAAAATTATTGACTTCCCCACGAGCAACAATGACTTCTGCAATATCAGAATTTGGATGCCAGTTGGAAAAGTTAACAGCATCATCGCTATAGATAGCAACTTGAGGTTTGAGAAGCCCAGAAGCGATATGAACAATGGAGGTATCGACAGAGATAACAAGCTTGGCTTTAAAAACTGCTGCAATCGCATCATAAATTGACTGGCTATCGGTAAAGTGAACAACTCTATCACTCGTCAGTTTCATTGACTGAAATTGCTCTGTAGTGTCAGGAGCAGTTAATACAACAACTTTAAGAGATTCATCTAGACTAAACACTGCATCCGCAATAGCTTTAATCGATTCACGACTGAGTTTGCGCTCATTGCCACTTCCAAACGGATTCAAGAGAACATAATCATTGATTCCATTCGCCGCAATAAAGTTTTCAATTTTAGCTACCGACTCGGAGAGCACTGGTACCTGATATCTCTCAGCAGGCTCTGATATACCCAAAAGCTTGGTTACATAATCGAACTTTTCTGCATAGTGGAGACCCTGAATATCAGCGGAAATATTGATATCGACCAATTTCAGTAAGCTATCCACACCAACGATGAGCTTTGAATCTAACTTGTTTAGCAGATAGATATCTTTCATCTTCATATCAAGGTTAAGTGATGCGACAACATCTACGGTCCCTAACTGCTGACAAACTGCCCGTATCTCACTATAGGAAGGACGTTTACTAAGAGGAACAACTTGATCCACGGAAAAATGTTGCTTGAATAGAGGTTCCATCGATGGCGTGGTCAATACCGTAATTTTAATATCAGGCCTGTACTTGCGAATTTTATTGATAACTCCAGAAGAGACAATCGCATCACCGAGCTTGGCGTCATTACGAATAAATAAGATGCTTTGCGCCTGTTTAGGATCAAAAGCTGATTTTCTCTTACGATCAAACAGCAAGACACCAAGATGTCTTCTAACAACATCCCGAAAACGTTGCAGCCGGCTAATAATAAATCTCATTGAATACCTTTGTGATCAGATAGAATTGCGGGGAAATCACTCTGAGACCACTTTATCTGTCTCTTACCCACTTCTTTCTCAAAAGAGCGCTTCAGTCGCTCTAAGTTCCCCTTTTTCCAACTATCTCCTGCTTGTTCGTGGCATTTATCGAAGTCGATAATCCAAACTTTTTCATCATCATCAAGCAAGATGTTGTGGATATTGAGATCAGTGTGGTTCACTTGCGCATCATGCATCTTACGGATTTCTTGACCAATTTTCTGATATATTCCTGCAGAAAGCGGCTTTTCTATCAGAATCGATACCAAATCTCTGGCATTAGGTACCTTTTCACTCAATAAATCGGCCGTATAACTCAAGCCATTTTTGATAGCACGGGCGGCAATAGGGGTAGGGACGTTGACACCCGCTTGGATTAGCGTATTCAAGAGCTGAAACTCTTGGTAGCTACGTGTTTGCTCCCAGCCTGAAAAACGGTAGCTGTCTTTAACCAATTTGCCGAATAGACCACCACGACGATAGTGTCTCAGCGCCGCAGGCATTGACTCGGTTTGTACAAACCAAGTTGTACCACGACCTTGAGCACTACCAATGACTTTACCATTTTGCTGCCAATAGCTTGGTTCAAAAACTTGTTTAGGGTCTTCTTTGAGTAGCTCTTCGTCATACCATATGGTCTGATTATCAAACTGCAAAGTCTTCATAAATGGTGATCTCTCATTTTATTTGCGCCGCCATTTTACATTTATTGAGCCTCTCTGCATAATCTTGGCTAATACTCGATAATTGAAATCACTATGCCACTTTTTTCCTCTGCTCCTAAATCTCTCTGCGTACTACGTTTGTCTGCGATTGGTGATGTCTGTAATACCGTTGCTGCTGTGCAAGCGATACAGCGCCAGTGGTCTGAGACTGAAATTGTCTGGGTCACAGGCAAACTGGAAGCGAAGCTAATTGAAAATTTAGACAACGTCAAAGTGGTCGTATTTGATAAGAAAGAAGGCTGGGCAGGCTATAAATCTCTGTGGCGCGAGCTAAAAGATTACCGGTTCGATGCTCTCCTGCATATGCAATACGCATTTAGAGCCAGCATTGCGACCTTAGGTATAAACGCAAAATACAAACTTGGCTTTGATTCGACGCGCAGCCAAGACTTTCAAAACTTGTTTACCAATGTCAAAGTCCCCTCCCCGCCAACCATGCACGTTCTCGATGGGTTACTTGCCTTTGGTGAAACACTCGGTGTACAAGATATGTCACCGAAATGGCGGATTGACTACTCTGCGGATGATTTAACCTGGGCAACAGCTCAACTTAATGCTACCAAACCAAACCTAGTGATTGTTCCGGCAGCGAGCAAAGCCTATAAAAACTGGACAGCAGAAGGTTATGCCAAGCTGATTAAGCACGCTCATCAATCAGACTGGAATATTATTTTAGCTGGTAGCCCTGCTCAGGTTGAGCTAGACCTTGCCGAGCAAGTCGAAAAGCTGATTGATATTAATGTGAACAATCTGGTTGGTAAAAGCTCTCTAAAAGAGATGTTAGCTCTATTGGATAAAGCCAATCTTGTTGTTGCACCAGATACAGGCCCAGCCCATATGGCTAATGCGGTTAACACCCCTGTTATTGGTCTTTATGCTCACCACAATCCAGAGCGAACAGGGCCTTATCAGTATCGCCAATATGTTGTGTCTGCCTATGAAGAAGCTATTCATGCAGAGACAGGTAAAGCTTCAAAAGAGTTGAGCTGGCGGGCACGAGTGAAAGACAAAAACGCCATGCAGCGTATTGAGGCTCAGCAAGTTATCGCTATGTTTGATAAAGTAGTCGCAGATCTAAACCTACCGTCATCCACTCCAGAGGAATCCTTGTGAGTAAACCAACTATTGCCGTTGCACTGATCGTAAAAAACGAAGCGCAGCATCTTAAAGCTTGTTTGGAAACCGTCCATGACTGGGTTGATGAAATTGTCGTCCTCGATTCTGGCAGTACTGATAAAACGAAAGAGGTAGCGCACTCATTTACTGACAAGTTTTTCGTCAATCAAGAGTGGCCGGGGTTTGGGCCTCAACGCCGTATCGCACAATCTTATGTCGAATCAGATTATATTCTATGGCTCGATGCTGATGAGCGTGTCACACCCGAACTAAAACAGAGCATTTTAGCTGCGGTTGCTAACAACGAACCTTCGACCATCTATCAAACAGCGCGCTTAAGTTGGGTATTTGGTCGCTATGTTCGTCATTGTGGCTGGTATCCAGATCGCGTTCTGCGTTTATATCCAACAAAACTGACCCAATACAATGATGCCTTGGTACATGAGAAAGTCGAAGTAACTGGGGAGATGAAGGTTGAAAACCTTACTGGTGACCTGATTCACTTTACCTACAATGATATGAACCATTACTTGGTTAAGTCAGCAGGCTATGCGAAAGCGTGGGCAGAGCAGCGAGAGAAAAAGGGTAAAAAGAGCAGCATCTCACAAGGTATTCTTCATGCATTGGGCTGCTTTTTGAAAATGTATGTCGTTAAGGCTGGCTTCTTAGATGGTAAACAGGGCTTTCTGCTATCTCTACTCTCTGCGCATTCAACCTTTGTCAAATATGCGGATTTATGGATTCGAACAGAAACTGAAAAAATGCCGGAGAAGTTTTAGAGACTCTGATACAAAGACGACCCAGTCAGGTCGTCTTTTTCTATGCTAATTTATCCGTAGCCCAAGGCTGTAACTCTTCCAACACCTTACTTATGTCGATACGCGCCATATCTTCCTGACCCGCTTTATCATCGGCTTGCGGTGGGCAAAAAGCGATATGCTTCCCTTCCGCATTGATCGGTTGCCAACGTAGTGGCGTGGCAGAACGTTTACTTGGGAAGAAGCCAACAGTAGGGACATCAATCGCAGCTGCTATGTGCAGCGGACCGGTAGAGCCAGCAATAAACATATCTGCACATGCAATCGAGCAAGAGAAGTCAACTAAGCCATCATTCTTATCGTAAAGCACAGCACTTCGGCCACGCTCTGCCATCAGTTTTTGTAACTCAGCCGCTTTTTGTTCTTCACCTGGCCCAGCGGTTAAAACCACTTCAAATTCACCCGCTAAATCGCTGACAAGCTGTGTGTACTGCTCTAAAGAAAGATTATTTGCAGAGCCACCACTGCCAGCATGAACATATACCCAAGGCTGGTTTATATCTAATTCGAGTTGTTGCGCTAGCTTGTTTTTTTGCTGCTCTAACTGCTGCGAGCTAAATGATAAATAAGGTGCTGAAGGTTCAATGATAGGCTGGCCAATGTCACTTAAAAAGGCGCGAACAAGATCCAGGTTATATTCAAACTCTGGCTTAGCCGATTGAGAACGCTTTTGCTTAATGCGTTTGTTATAAAAGATCTGCGCGAGCTTAGTTGCAGGGGCTAAGCGATAAGGGATCTTGCCTTTCCAAACCAGCTTGGCATTGTAAGTGGTTGAGAACAGATTAATAGAAGCATCAAACTGCTCGAGACGAATCTGCTCAATCAGCTCATTTTGCGCCTGTTTAGTCCCCTTCTTTGTCGGGTCAACAAGCACATGGTCAATCCAAGGGCAGAGCTTAGCTAAAGCAACCGTATAGTTCGGCACCAGCGCAGTGATCTGGCAATCTGGCAGCGATGCTTTAAGCATGGCAAAGCTCGGCCATGCCAACATAAAGTCGCCGATTTTGTCGTTTCTCACTACCAGTATTTTTTTCATCACTTAATCCACGTCTATCTTTTGTGCCAATGATAACGGCTTCAGTGGGTAATTGTGAGCCTTTTTGTTAACATTGAATGAGATGGAATGATTAGAGAAGCGCACAGTGAGCCAAAAACGCCTATCCCGAGTAATCTATCCGGGAACATTTGATCCTATAACCAACGGTCACCTAGACCTGATCGAACGTGCCGCAGATATGTTTGATGAGGTGATCATCGCCGTTGCTGCTAGTCCAAGTAAAAACACCATGTTTACCTTGGATGAGCGTGTTCAGTTCGCTCAACAGGTGACTAAGCATTTAGACAACGTCAGCTCTAAAGGCTTTTCTGGTCTTATGGTTGATTTTGCCAAACAAGAGCAAGCCAACGTATTGATTCGTGGTCTGCGTACGACAGTCGACTTCGAGTACGAATTTGGTCTAACAAACATGTATCGCCGCCTTATGCCAGGTTTAGAGAGTGTATTCTTAACCCCAGCCGAAGAGCATGCTTTTATCTCTTCAACCATTGTTCGCGAGGTAGCCATTCACGGTGGTGACGTAACCAACTTTGTACCTAAAATAGTCGCGGAAGCGTTAAAAACCAAAGCACATGTTTAATGGGAAGCTGGAGAGCTAGGTTATTACGTTCTATCTCTCCTTAAAAACTAATCCTATCTTCCTTGTTGAAGCAAAGGTTCTACCACCTCACGGCTAGCAACCACCTCTCGGAGGACGAAGTCCGTTCCAGATTCTCGTAGGGCGCAGCCCGTTCACGAAGGACGCAGTCCGCTCTGCTCTCTATTTCTGACACTGATTGCAAAAAAACGTATTGCGCTGTCCGATCTTCTGCTCTTCGATGAGTTCACCACAAGTTGGGCATGGCTCACCTGCTTTGCCATAAACTTGCAGCTCTTGAGCAAAGTAACCTGGCTTTCCATCTGCTTGAGCGAAGTCTTTTAAGGTCGTTCCACCCTGTTTGATTGCAGTATCTAGTACTTGCTTAATCTCTTTAACCAACAGCTCCCACTCTTTCGCGGTAAGTTTTCCGGCAGGTCGCGTGGGATGGATACCGGAACTAAACAAAGATTCATTGGCGTAAATGTTTCCGACACCAACCACAACTTTGTTATCCATAATAAATTGCTTCACCGCAACACGTTTATTGGCGGCCTTTTCAGCAATGTAATCGGCATTGAATTCCGATGTTAGTGGCTCAGGCCCCATACTACCTAGTGCGGCGTGAGTACCATCTTCTGTCCATAGCCAAGCGCCAAAACGCCTTGGGTCGTTGTAGCGCAGCACCTTACCGTTAGTCAATTTCAGATCAACGTGATCGTGTTTAGCAGGTGAGATCTCAGCATCTAGCACTCTTAATGAACCAGACATCCCAAGGTGGACAATCGCACTACCGGCATCTGTTTCAATTAATAAATACTTGGCTCGACGAGAAATCCCCCGAATAACCTGCCCTTCCATTTTTTTCAGCTCTGCTGGAATATCCCAACGCAGCTTAGGGGTGCGAAATGTCAGTTTGGCCACCGTTTGACCAATTAAGTGAGGCGAGATCCCCATTCGGCTTACTTCAACTTCAGGTAATTCAGGCATCAGTTGTTCCTATCGCGTACAGCACAAAGTAGTGATATTACTGAGGCATAAGATAGCGAGGTTCGACCGAAATGGCTATCCACTTATCTTGCCAGTTTTTCAGCAACCAAAACTGTGGGGTTTGGTAATAGGTGATCCTTTGCGGCTCTTCCTGATCTAAATACCATGCTTCAATTGAACTTGGGCTACTAAGCTGAGGCTTTAAGCTATCGAAGTTATTTTGAGTCACTTCGGTTCCCACCAGATCAATCCAACGCTGAGCAAGTTCCTGTTCAGGAATAGCGGTATTCACTGTACTGCGCCAGCGACCTTGGTTTTTCTCCAGTGACCAATCAGAGAAATGTAATGCTTGTAGCTCTGCCTGAGGGTTCAACAGATATGGATAAGGGCTTTCAACCACCGTAGGCTCAAGTAGATAGGTTTTGATCAAAGTAGGAAGGTTAAGCAAAGCGATAAACGCAATAATGCCTAACATAAGGATATTGTTCCAACGTTTACGACGTGAAGGGGAAACTCGCATAGTGTCTGACTTCTCTGCCTCTAACTGACTCAAAAGTAGCAGAAAAGAGATAGATAGGCGAGAGATGCGGGGTGCGGGGTGCGGGGTGCGGGGTGCGGGATTATTTTGTCCTATTAGAAAACAAGTGCCGCTAGCAATTTTCGATAAGCCATCTACACATTTCACTCGCAGGGCGAAGCCCGATCTCGGAGCACAGCGTTCTATAGGACGAAGGGCGTAGCCCGTTCCTTCTCTCCAGGCAATAAAAAACCCAACCATATTGCTATGATTGGGTTTCAATTCACGCTTCCCGAAGGAAGTTCAAAGAAGAATCAATTACTTGATTTTAGCTTCTTTGTACATAACGTGCTGGCGAACTACTGGATCAAACTTTTTGATCTCAAATTTGCCTGGCATGTTACGTTTGTTCTTATCAGTCGTGTAGAAGTGACCAGTACCTGCAGAAGATACTAGACGGATTTTCTCACGTACGCCTTTCTTTGCCATTGTCTATTTCCTCTTAAACGTTTACGCCGTTTGCACGGATATCAACAAGAACAGCATCAATGCCCTTCTTATCGATGATACGCATACCTTTAGCAGATAGACGTAGTTTAACAAAACGTTTTTCGCTCTCTACCCAGAAACGATGAGTTTGTAGGTTCGGCAGAAAACGACGCTTAGTAGCATTGCGTGCGTGTGAACGGTTGTTACCCGTTACTGGACGCTTACCAGTTACTTGGCATACTCGTGACATGAATGTCTTCTCCAAAATCGTTTCAGCTCGATATCAACCTTGGTGGCCGAACCTCTCAGTTTCTAAATTAGAAGTTTGAGGTCTTATACCGCTATGGAAACCCATACAAGGCTATCAAAGGTCGCGCATTATACTAACTTGAGTAGCATTGCTCAAGACCCGAACAGATCCTTTTTACAGGTTTTCGTGATCTTTTTTAGGCAGAGCTGATTTATGTGCTAAAAAATGTCGGGGGATTGTAGCAGAAATCAGCGAACTCACAACTAAAAATGTGATTTAAATCCAACCGCGCTCAGCAAAGGAAACAATCTCACCATCACCAACCACAAAGTGGTCTAGGACACGGATGTCTACCAGAGCTAACGCATCACTGACTCGGCGTGTGATTCGACGGTCGCTCTGACTAGGCTCTGCAATGCCTGAGGGGTGATTATGCGCCAAAATTAAAGCTGCTGAATTATGCTCTAATGCACGCTTTACCACCTCTCTTGGGTAGATTGAGGCAGCATCAATCGTTCCTTGAAATAGTGCTTCCTCACATATCACTCTGTGTTGATTGTCTAAAAACAACACCAAGAATTCTTCTCTTTGTTTGTCCCTGAGCAAACCTGACAGGTAGAGTTTTGTTTGCTCTGGGCTAGTCAGCGCATCACCCCGCTGTAATGTCTCTGATAAATAGCGCTGCGTCATCTCTAACACGGCTTGCAACTGAACATATTTCGCAACACCTAGCCCCTTATATCGACAAAAATCTTCACAATTGGCAGAAAATAGCTTTCTTAATGAGCCAAATTCCTTAATCAAATGGTCTGATAGAACCAGAACATTCATCCCTTGGGTTCCAGTTCTTAAAAAGATGGCAAGTAACTCCGCATCGGTGAGAGCTTGCGGGCCGTGTGACAACAGTTTCTCTCGTGGCATAGATTCTTTAGGTAGGGCGTTCATCTTGGTCCTATCTTTAGTGAACTCATCATAAGCAGAATAATTAAAGAGGGCTTAATAAATGAAACCAAGAAAGCTACAGTGCGATAATCCAAGCGAAGACCATGAAACACTGTCACGCATGAGGTATTACAAACTTTGCTCCTAATCAAGTTTCCAAGCTAAGAACTCATCGGCTAACTCTAGGCACGTAAATATCAGCCGTGGTATCTTACGGGCAGAAATTTTAAGGAAGATCATCATGCAAACACTCGCAGGTAAAAAGATCCTATTAGGTATTAGTGGTGGTATCGCTGCTTACAAATGTGCCGAACTGACTCGTCGCCTTATTGAACGTGGCGCGCAGGTTCAAGTGGTTATGACCAAAGCAGCTAAAGAATTTATTACCCCACTGACCATGCAAGCTGTCTCTGGCAGACCTGTCTCTGACAGCCTGCTCGATCCTGCTGCAGAAGCCTCGATGGGACATATCGAGCTAGCAAAATGGGCAGATCTGGTCTTACTTGCACCTGCAACGGCTGATTTAATCGCACGTATGAGTGCAGGCATGGGCAACGATTTGCTCACCACCTTAGTGCTTGCCACCGACTCACCGATCGCGGTTTCGCCAGCGATGAATCAGCAGATGTATCGCAATATCGCCACCCAAGAGAACATCGCAACCCTTGCACGCCGTGGTATGCAGGTTTGGGGGCCAGCAGCTGGTGAACAAGCGTGTGGGGATGTGGGCCCTGGACGCATGCTCGAACCGATGCAGCTCGTCGAGCGATGTGAACATTTTTTTGCAGAAAAGCCACTTGAAGGAAAATCGGTGGTGATTACCGCCGGCCCAACCCGCGAAGCGATCGACCCTGTGCGCTACATCTCTAATCACAGTTCTGGAAAAATGGGCTTTGCTTTGGCTCAAGCTGCGGCTGCACAGGGAGCAAAAGTAACGCTCGTTTCTGGTCCCGTTTCCCTTGCAACGCCTGCAGGTGTAGAACGTATTGATGTCGACAGTGCGCAAAGCATGTATAACGCTGCTATCGAACAAGCAAAAAATCATGACATCTTTATCGGCTGCGCCGCGGTTGCAGACTATCGCCCTAAAACCATTGCAGAGCAAAAAATCAAAAAGACCGATGATAGCGATCAGATGGCCATCACCATGGTGAAGAACCCAGACATTATCGCATCCGTCGCAGCACTTAATGAGTCTCGACCATTTACAGTCGGGTTTGCCGCCGAGACACAAGACGTGGAACACTACGCACGAACAAAACTCAGCAAGAAAAATCTTGATATGATTTGTGCTAACGATGTCTCTGTTGAAGGGCAAGGCTTCAATAGCAACGACAATGCGATCACCGTATACTGGAAAGAGGGTAAGCAATCACTTACTCTTGCGTCAAAGCAACAAATTGCGGCGCAAATCATCATGACAATCGCGAAAAAACTAGAAGCGTAAAGCTCATATTTATTCTCGAGAAGAACAACCCTTCGCGATAATTGGAATCGTCATTAGAGTCTGCAGACCTAAATAGTTTGGCTTTGCGCTATTTTGCCCAAAGCTTTATTCAGAATGGTAACAATAAGGAAAAAGGTTCATGGCCGGAACAAGAAAAACCAACCGCCGAGATGAAATTTTGCAAGCATTGGCTGAAATGCTGGAGTCCAACGAAGGCGCTTCACGTATTACAACCGCAAAACTCGCTAAGCAAGTTGGCGTTTCAGAAGCCGCGCTGTACAGGCATTTTCCGAGTAAAGCGCGCATGTTCGAAGGCTTAATCGAGTTTATTGAAGAGTCTTTGATGTCGCGCATTAACCGAATTCTGGATGAAGAGAAAGACACTCTGACTCGAATCCGTTTAGTACTGCAATTGATTCTGGCGTTTGCCGAGCGAAACCCAGGTCTGAGCCGGATTTTGTCTGGCCACGCACTCATGTTTGAAAATGAGCGCTTACGTGACCGTATTAATCAACTGTTTGAGCGCATAGAAACGTCCATCCGTCAAATCTTACGTGAACGTATGCTGCGCGAAGGAAAGGCATTTCCTGTTGATGAAAAAGTTTTAGCTGCTCAACTACTTGGTCAAGTAGAAGGGAGTCTAAACCGATTTGTTCGCTCAGACTTTAAATACCAACCGACTGCAAACTTTGAAGAGTACTGGGCACTTTTGAGTGCACAAATAAAGTAATCGCTATGAGTAAAGATAGGTACAATCAACCGCCACCTTTTACCCTTTCCTTACTGTCCCCAAAACACTGGGGAGTTTGGCTCGGCTTTGGACTGCTTGCCTTGATTGTCAACATTCTGCCTTACACTCTGTTATTACGTATAGGGCATAGTATAGGCCACGTCGGCATGCGACTTGGTAAATCCCGCGTGCATGTAGCTAGAAGAAACTTCGAATTGGCCTTTCCTGAGATGCCTCAATCAGAAGTAGAAAAACTTGTCGAAGAAAACTTCAAAAATACCGGTATGGCATTAATTGAAACCGGAATCACTTGGTTTTGGCCAACCTGGCGATTTAAACGCATCCTCGTTGCCAAAGATATTGAAGAGCTAAAAACCCTTGATAAACAAGGCAAAGGTGTTCTACTTTGCTGCGTACACGCACTCAACCTTGAGATAACGGCACGTGCCTTTGGTGTATTAGGTTTACAAGGTTATGGCGCTTACCGTCCACATAGTAACGCTGCCTATGAGTTTATCCAGTACCGTGGTCGCTCTCGCAACGGCAACAAACTTATCTACCGTACTGATCTGAAACAGATGATTCGCGTACTGCGTCAAGGACACCGTCTGTTTTATCTGCCCGATCAAGATTACGGCCATAACAAATCTGTGTTTGTGCCTTTCTTTGCTGTTGAACAGGCCTGTACCACAACAGGAACTAGTATTCTTGCCTACACCAGTAAATGTGCCATTGTCCCAGGTTCAGGTTTTAGAAACGGCAAAGGGAAATATGAAATTATCGCCAACAGAAATATTGAGCCTGACTACCCGAAAAAAGATGAAACCGCTGCAGCGGCATATATGAATAAGTTTGTCGAAGAGCTTATTCTGCGTGCTCCTGAACAATGGATGTGGCTACACAAACGCTTTAAGTCACTACCAGACGAAACACTAACTAACTCACGTTATCAATAACATAGGCCCTGCTGAATGAGCACCAATGATAAAAACAGCATAGACAAGCATCTACATAACCCAACCTTTGAGTGGTCTTTTCTCCACCCTAAGCACTGGGGAACTTGGATAGGCCTCTTGTTTGCCGCGCTGTTTGCTTTTATCCCGTTTCGACTGCGCGATACCCTAGCTCGCAAGCTATCGGTGTTCGCTGTACGAAAAAATGGTCGCGTAGTACGTCGTGCGCGCGTAAATCTAAGATACTGTTTCCCTGAGAAATCTGAGCAAGAACGCCAACAAATCCTTGAAGAGACGTTCGTAAAAGCGGCGCAGTATCTACTCGGTTACTCTGAATTTTTAGTACGCTCGACCAAGCATAACCAAAATCGCGGAGTCATGATCGGAGAGGAAAATATCTTACCGCTATTAGATGCGGGCGAGAACGTGATTATCCTAGCACCACACGCTTGGGCTGTAGATTACCCTGCCGTTATGCTCGCTGCCAAAGGCTACAAGGTGACTACTATTATGAAGCCGCAGCGCAATCCAATTGGTGATTGGCTAATGCAGGTTCAGCGCATGCAGTATGGTGGTCGTATCTTTGCCCGCGAAGCGGGGGTGAAACCTTTCGTGCGCTCAATTAAAGATGGCTACTTAGGATACTGGCTGCCAGATGAAGACTTTGGCCCAGCCAACTCGGTATTTGTGCCTTTCTTTGGTACAGAGAAGGCTACATTAAAAGGCTTCGGTAAAATGGCTCGCTTGTCAAAAGCGAGAGTAGTCCCTGTACTTCCTGCCTATAACGATAAAACCGGCAAGTATGAAGTTCATATCCTGCCTGCGCTTGAAAACTTCCCAACAGGCGATGAAGAGGCCGATGCTCGCGCAATGAACCAAGCGATTGAAGACTTGGTTCGCCCACATCCGGAGCAATATATGTGGAACCTTTCGCTGCTAAAAACCCAACGCGATGGTCGTGAGATTTACGATAACTCACACCATGGTGATAAGGATGATGTTGATAGCTAGAGAGATGGAACAAAGAAGGGTTGACGTGAAAGCGTCAACCCTTTTCGTTTCAATAGGTCAATCCCGTCATCTTCAAGAACGAGGAACGAATGAGTTGGGGATATCTTGAAGCGAATCGAACTCTTAATGAGATTCCCTACTCGCACCTTCGTCACTCTATGGAATGACAGTTAACCTCTCAAAAGGCGAAGCCCGTTCCCGATTCTCGGAGCAAAGCGTTCTAAAGGACGAAGTTCGCTCTTAAATTCCATACTCAGCACGGTAAGCCTTCACTGCTTCTAGATGTTCAGCGTCAGTACCTTTCTCTTCTAGGAAAGTCACTAGGTCAGTCAGGCTAACAATTGAGATAATTGCGCAGCCAAAGTCGCGCTCAACTTCTTGGATTGCAGACAGCTCACCTTTACCTTTCTCTTGGCGGTCAATCGCAACCAAAACGCCCGCTAGATCAGCACCATTTGCTTGGATGATTTCCATTGACTCACGGATTGCCGTGCCTGCAGTGATTACATCGTCCACCAGCATGATGCGGCCTTCCAGTGCGCTACCGACTAAGTTGCCACCTTCGCCGTGATCTTTTGCTTCTTTACGGTTGAAACAGTAAGGCGTATCCACATCGTGGTGATCCGCTAAAGCTACCGCTGTTGTCGTCGCAATTGGAATACCTTTGTACGCAGGGCCAAATAGCACATCGAACTCAATGGCAGAATCTGCTAGCGCTGCTGCGTAGAAACGACCTAGACGCGCTAAGTCACGACCAGTATTGAAAAGACCAGCGTTAAAGAAGTACGGGCTCTTACGGCCAGACTTTAAAGTAAACTCGCCAAATTTTAGGACTTCTTTCTCTAGTGCAAACTCAATAAATTCACGCTGGTATGCTTTCATTACTTTCTCTCTAAATAAAAGGTCTAGTTTTCTAGACGGTTTATAAACAGGTCAAAACTTAGCCTTTACTAAATCTTGATAAAAAAATAGCTTCCTTTTTAAGGGAAGCTATTTAACAAAAATCAATTTTCTAACGCCGCCTTCTGCGCGGCTACGATCTCGGTAATACCTTTGGTCGCCGACTCGAGCAACTTCATCAGCTCAGCGTGGGTGAATGGTTCACCCTCTGCCGTGCCTTGAACTTCAATCATGCGACCGTCTTCGGTCATCACTACGTTCATATCGGTATCTGCTGCAGAGTCTTCTGTGTATTCAAGGTCACAAAGAATATCTTCACCTAGAATGCCCACAGAAACGGCTGCTACGTGGCCTTTCATTGGGTTAGCTTTAAGTTTGCCCTTCTCTACTAAGTGTTGGAATGCATCAGCCATCGCAACGCTCGCACCAGAGATAGACGCAGTACGCGTACCGCCATCCGCTTGGATTACATCACAGTCTACTGTCACCATGATTTCGCCCATTGCTTCTAGGTCAACTACTGCGCGTAAGCTACGAGCAATCAGACGTTGGATTTCCATCGTACGACCACCTTGCTTACCACTTGCCGCTTCACGACGCATACGTGAATGCGTTGAACGTGGCAGCATACCGTATTCTGCCGTTACCCAGCCCTTACCCTGACCTTTAAGCCAGCGTGGAACGTTCTCTTCAACGGTCGCATTACAAAGTACTTTTGTATTGCCGAATTCAACCAATACAGAACCTTCTGCATAAGCTGTGTAGTTACGAGTAATTTTGATTGGGCGAACTTGGTCCGCCTTGCGATCGTTTGGACGCATGGGCATCTACCTTATATGAAGGGGGAGACGTTTTTGGTTGGAGCAGGATTATAGCGAAGTTTGCTCTACAAAGCTATCCATCCGAGATTTGTGCTACTATTGCCTCGCGTTATTTTCAAAGATGATTAAACAGGAAAATTCGATGATCTACAGTATGACAGCCTACGCACGTAAAGAAGTGAAAGGCGATTGGGGCACAGCAGTATGGGAAATTCGTAGTGTTAACCAACGCTACCTTGAAACCTACTTCCGCCTACCAGAACAGTTCCGTGGCCTAGAGCCAGTACTGCGTGAGCGTTTTCGTAAACGCCTAGCACGCGGCAAAGTTGAATGCGCGCTGCGCTTTGAAGCTAACCCAGCCGCAAAAGGCGAGTTAAGCATCAACGAAAACCTAGCACAACAAGTCATCAACGCTGCTAACCAAGTAATGCAGATGACTGGCGAAGAAAGCCGCCTAAACCCATTCCAAGTAATGAACTGGCCGGGTGTAATGGAAACCTCTGAGCAAGATATGGATGCGGTAAACAAGGATCTGCTCGGTGCATTTGATGAAGCAGTAAGCGAGTTTATTGAAGCGCGTGGCCGTGAAGGTGAAAACATGAAAGCGCTTATCGTCCAGCGCTTAGATGCGATCACCGAAGAAGTGGTTAAGGTGCGTGCTCGTATGCCTGAAATTTTAGAATGGCAACGTGAGCGTCTGTTCGCGAAATTTGAAGATGCGAAAGTTGAGCTAGACTCATCGCGCGTAGAACAAGAGCTAATCTTACTAGCGCAAAAATCTGACGTGGCAGAAGAGCTAGACCGCCTAGACTCGCACGTAAAAGAAGCAACCAACATCCTGAAGAAAGGTGGCGCTTGTGGCCGCCGCTTAGACTTTATGATGCAAGAGTTTAACCGTGAGTCGAACACGCTAGCCTCTAAGTCAATCAGCACAGATATCACAGCATCTGGTGTTGAGCTTAAAGTTCTGATTGAACAGATGCGTGAGCAGATCCAAAACATTGAATAATCAATGTAGTTGAAATAAAAGCCCTGCTATTGAAAGCGGGGCTTTTTTATATCTACGTCCTAACTAGACACTAAGTCGTTTCGCACATTGAGCACAAATCACCGGCTGTGGTTTTGCGCGCCAAAAACCAAGTTTGCGCCAGAAAGATGGCTCCGCTTTGGTCACCAAAATACCGAGCAGTAGTGGCACCATCAGCAATAGAGATGTCATCGAAAAGCTGTTACCCGCCACCCAGCTGGATAGGCTCAAAGCGAGCAGTGGGAAAAAGAGAAAACAGATAGAGGCAGTAAACGGCGTCGACACCTGGCCGAGCTTAAAGTAGGCCACAATACCACCGACACTTGCGAAAACACCCAAATAGGCCACTGCCGCCATTGAGTCTACTGAAAATGCCGCAATCTGTGGCTGCTCTAACCACAATGAAACCAACAACAAGCACACCGAAGCAATCAAACTTGGAATGGCGTTATAGGTCAGAACAGGCGTGCTACGGCAGTACTTTTCCACAAACACATACATCACAGAATGAATAGCGACGGCGCCACCAAGAGCCAGTGAACCAAGCAAATAGTCTTCGCCACCTAATGTCATTTCGGTCGCTAAGATCAGTGCCAAACTTAATACCGCAACCAGTAGACCGGCTATTTGTAACTTACTCAGACGTAAACCCAAAAACAGACTTGATGTCACCATCACAGCAATCGGCATATTGGCAAAAATAATCGAAGCTAAACCTGATGAGATGTATTGCTCACCAAAAATCATCAAGGTAAATGGAATCGCAAAATAGAAGATAGCGACGACAAACATCCAAAATTGCCTTCCTTTCGGGAACAACAACGGTTGTTTCAGCTTTATCGCCAGTAACACTAACAGCGGCGAAGCAATCAAAAATCTCAGACCCGTAGCAAAAATTGGCGGAACAGTCGCTACCGCAATCTCCATGGCTAACCAAGTCGTACCCCAAATAAGGCATACTGAGACAAACAAAAACGTCGTTAGATATTTATGCGGCATAACGACCTCCTTGCATCAAAGAAAGCGAAGTCAACGTCGACCAGCAAACAGCGGAAGTAGCACGGATACTCGTGCCATAAATCATTTCAAGTTTCATATTCTTATTCCCATCACGGGGTGGCGCAAACAGCTAAGCTACTTACACCGATATCAAAGGCACACAAGCAAGTTGTGTGAATAGTGGTGCGATAAATTGCTGAGAAATAAGAATTAAGCGATTGGAGGTCGGTATAGAGATTGGATCTCTACACTGGTGTAACTAATAGGTGCACTTACTGCAAGCGCATAGCGGAAAGGGGAACTATAAGAACGAACATTCGTCTCAACGAGTGCAATGTTTGAGACGTTTATATGAGAACAGCACTGTTTCTCGAAACAGGTACCGCCGGGGTCGCAACAACCCACCTCAGTCGTTGGTGTCGCTGATACTAAACCACATCCACCAAACTCTATCTTCTGCACGACAGAGTTAGAAGTGTGATGAGGGGAAACGTGATGAGAAGAGACTTCCGCCTGTGCTGCACTACTAAGCAGCACAATGGATAGCAATGCGCTTAGCAAAAAACAAATTGTGGATGTATAGCGAAGCAGCATCACACACTCTCATCACAAAGGGGTTGATGAAAAGATAATCGGCCATTCAGAAAATAACAATATGATTTGAGAAGACTTTACACTTCTTTACCTCATCCTGCCCGACAGATAACCTTACTCATCTTTCTCGGCGGTATTGTTATCAATATACGGCCAATAATGATGCCCCACTCGAATCACCATTGTCGCTACCGCCAAAATTAACGCCGCCACTGAAAGCCAAACTACCAATACCGCATCCAACTCTTTCATGCCTAAGGTGATGTATCGAGCGATCGCCATCATGGCAATGTAGATTGGGTAGCGCACAGGGATCTTACCGTTCATCACGAACTGCTTAACCATCGCCAGCACTTCGAGATAGATAAACATCAACAAGATATCGGTCAGCAGGACGCGCTTTTCAGTAAAGACATGGACAAACTCTTCGACCATCGCAAACAGCGTCGCAAGCGTGATCGCCACTAGCAGCACAGCCTCTAATGAGTGGAAGATTTTAAGAAATGGCTTGCTGAATGATTTAGGAAGATTGGAAGGCATAATCCCTATCCGTGATAAAAACTAATAGGCATCCAGTTTACCACGAGATGTATGACAAAGAAGTGAGCGGTCGTCATTCTTTAGCCGATAACCGCTCTCTAAGTTGTGATTTACTATAGCAGCAGCAAGTAAGCTAAGAATACCGCAGACAGAGCATAGATAATTGGGTGAACCTGCTTACCTTTACCCGCAACCACCATAGTAAATGCGTAGCTGATAAAGCCCATCGCCATACCGTTGGCAGGAGAGAAGCTCAGAACCGTAAACATGATGGTAAAGAACGCAGCAATACGAGACTCTTTCTTGTCCCAATCAATCTGGCCTAAACGACCAATCATGTAGATGCCCACCACAACCATAGCCGGAGCAACCATGGCTGCCGAGAAGATAGAAAATAGTGGATATAGGAATAGCGACACAAGGAACAGACCTGATACCACAACCGCCGCAAGACCGGTTTTCGCCCCTTGAGAAGAAGCAATACCCGACTCAGAGAACGCAGTAATTGACGTTGTACCGAGCACCGAGCCAATCACAGTTCCCCCGGCATCCGCAACTAGGGCTGAACGAGCGTTAGGTACTTTGCCATCTTTGTCGATAATGCCTGCATCACGGCCGACACCAACTATCGTGCTCATGCCATCAAAGAAGTCGACAATCAGGAAAATCACCACAACAAACAGCAGATCGAACATCTTGTCTGCGGTTAGGCCAGAGAAATCAAACACGGCACCAAACGTGCTCGCCATGCTTGGCGGCGCCGTCACTATCTGCTCAGGAATTGGCGCATTAGATGTGCCCATCACCATATCGGCAATCAACGTTAGACCGATCGCACTAACAAATGAGATAAACGTCGCCAGCTTGATATCTCGCACCATACAACCAAGGGCAATAAAGATACTGATATAAGCGATGATCACCTGTGGTTCAGTAATGTTACCCATACCGACAAGGACAAACTTGTTATCGACGATGATGCCCGCATTCTTCAAACCTAAAAAGGCGATAAACAGACCAAGCGATACCGTAATCGCGTTCTTCAGATCGTTAGGAATCGACTCTATCAGAGATCTACGAATATTAGTCAGGGAAAGAAGGAGATAGAACACACCCGATAAAAAGATGCCAAATAGGGCTTCATTCCACACTAGCGCAACCGAGCCGCTGAGTAGCATCCCTTTGAAGAAACCATTCATACTCATGCCAGGCGCGAGCATAACTGGATAATTACCCCAAACACCCATAATAAAAGTCGCGATTGCCGCTGCCAGTGCTGTTGCTGTAAACACCGCACCTTTATCCATCCCAGGGATTCCCCCCAAAATGGCTGGGTTAACCGCCAAAATATAGCTCATCGCTAAGAAGGTAATAAAGCCTGCGTACAGCTCGGTACCTAAGGTTGTTTTTCGCTCAGCAATTTTAAATACTGATTCCAGTACACCAGGCTGACTCTGGGCTTTTAGAGTTGATTCGAGACTCACAATGAAACCTTTATAAGTGGGGTAAACAGTAAACGGGTTCAATGCTGCGAAAAGAGATAGGCGCATAAGCTACTGTAGTCACTAAGGTAGGCTCAGTGGTAGAAACGTCCAATCCATTTTATTAGACATATACAGCATTTAATCGTTTGCGCGGATTGTAAGGATCTCGAATAAAAACTCAACGCTTTTCTCTGCTAAATACACAACAATAGCAAACGATTGCTTCAGGCGGTGAATCTGTTGAATATTGTCTTAGTACTCTGCTGGCTGAAAACTGTGATAACTAATCAGTTATTGCAAGTTGTCCTAAATAGGCGAATTATGCTACTCTTCGCCTCCATTTTTCTGGCCTAAATTTCACCACTTCGGTGTTTCTATGTGGTCAGTGCTATCTTTAAACATGTCAGTATTATCTACTGACAGTTATCAAACCAAATGTGGGATCGTACCTATGGGTAAAGGCACTCTATATATCGTATCTGCACCAAGTGGTGCTGGAAAGTCTAGTCTGATTTCAGCCATGCTAGAAACTAACCCAACCTACGCGATGAAAGTGTCGGTCTCTCATACTACTCGCGGTATGCGCCCTGGTGAGCAAGATGGTGCTCACTACCACTTCGTACAGAAAGAACACTTTGAAGAGCTGATTGATAAAGGTGAGTTCCTTGAGTATGCCGAAGTGTTTGGCAACTACTACGGCACGTCGCGGGTTTGGATTGAAGAAAACCTCGACAAAGGCATTGATGTATTCCTAGATATCGACTGGCAAGGTGCTCGCCAAATCCGTGAACAAATGCCTTTAGCGAAAAGTCTGTTTATCCTACCGCCATCAAATGGTGAGCTAGAGCGTCGCCTTAACGCTCGCGGACAAGACAGCGATGCCGTGATTGCTAAGCGCATGGCGGAAGCAAAATCGGAAATCTCACACTACGCTGAGTACGACTACGTGATCATCAACGATGATTTCGACACTGCCTTGATGGACTTTAAAGCCATCATACGCGCAGAAAGATTGAAGCAAGACAAGCAAGCTGCTAAATATAAAGGCATGCTTGATGCGCTTTTAGCTGAGTAAATAGCAGGAAACACAAACAGATCCTAGACACTAGGAACTGTCAGCCTGTATAATTTCTCGTCATTCAAAAATTTAGTTAACTAATTTGGAGTTCTCATGGCACGCGTAACTGTACAAGACGCTGTTGAAAAAGTTGGCAACCGTTTCGACCTAGTTCTAATTGCGGCACGCCGCGCTCGTCAAATGCAAACTGGTGGCAAAGATTCACTAGTGCCAGAAGAGAATGATAAGCAAACGGTTATCGCTCTACGCGAAATCGAAGAAGGCCTTATCACTAAAGAGATTCTTGATGCACGTGAGCGTCAAGAGCAGCAAGAGCAAGAAGCCGCTGAACTAGCAGCTGTAAGCAGCATCGCTCACAGCCGCTAATTAGCCTTCTCGTCACAACAACTATCTTCCGGGCCTAAAGTTTGTATCTATTTGATAGCCTCAAAGACGTTGCCCAAGAATACCTAACAGAGCCTCAAATTGAGGCTCTGCGTCAATCTTATGTGGTAGCGAAAGATGCCCATGAAGGGCAAACCCGCTCTAGTGGGGAACCTTATATCATCCACCCTGTTGCTGTAGCTCGTATCTTGGCTGAAATGCGCCTTGATATTGAAACCCTACAAGCAGCCCTTCTTCACGACGTTATTGAAGATACCGAAGTCACCAAAGAAGAGCTTGAAGCTCAATTTGGCAATACCGTTGCAGAGCTGGTGGATGGCGTTTCTAAGCTTGATAAGCTTAAGTTTCGCGATCGCAAGGAAGCTCAGGCAGAAAACTTCCGTAAGATGGTTCTTGCCATGGTGCAAGACATCCGCGTTATTCTGATCAAACTTGCTGACCGTACGCACAATATGCGCACGCTCGGTGCTCTTCGTCCAGACAAAAAACGTCGTATCGCCCGCGAAACACTAGAAATCTATTCTCCACTAGCGCATCGCCTTGGTATCCACAACATCAAAACTGAGCTCGAAGAGCTAGGTTTTGAAGCGCTCTACCCGAACCGCTATCGCGTTCTTAAAGAGGTAGTTAAAGCAGCGCGTGGTAATCGAAAGGAGATGATTCAACGTATTCATGACGAGATTGAAGGTCGCCTTGAAGAAGTCGGCTTGAAAGCGCGTGTTTTTGGTCGAGAGAAAAACCTTTTCTCCATCTACAACAAGATGAAGACCAAAGAACAACGCTTCCATACCATTATGGATATCTACGCTTTCCGCGTGGTAGTCGATAATGCCGATACCTGTTACCGAGTGCTTGGTCAGGTTCATAGCCTCTACAAGCCGCGTCCGGGTCGCATGAAAGACTACATCGCGGTACCAAAAGCGAACGGCTATCAATCTATCCACACTTCAATGGTTGGCCCTCATGGTGTACCGGTTGAAGTTCAGATCCGTACCGAAGATATGGATCAAATGGCAGACAAAGGTGTCGCGGCTCACTGGTCATATAAAGGTACCGGAGAGCGCACAGGCACAACAGCGCAAGTCAAAGCTCAACGTTGGATGCAAAGCCTGCTTGAGCTACAACAAAGCGCCGGTAATTCATTTGAATTCATCGAGAACGTTAAATCGGATCTGTTCCCAGACGAGATTTACGTCTTTACACCAAAAGGTCGCATTGTCGAGCTGCCTGTTGGCGCAACTGCGGTAGATTTCGCTTATGCCGTACATACTGATGTTGGTAATACCTGTGTCGGTGCTCGTGTTGATCGTAACCCTTACCCACTGAGTAAATCGCTGAAAAACGGTCAGACGATTGAGATAATCAGTGCTCCGGGGGCACGCCCCAATGCTGCATGGCTCAACTACGTGGTGACGTCTCGTGCTCGTACTAAGATCCGTCAGGTTCTGAAAACTATGCGCCGTGAAGAGTCGATTACACTGGGTCGCCGCCTGCTTAACCATGCCTTGGGCGAACTTTCTCTATCAGATATCGATGAAGAGAACATCAACCATGTTCTGACCGATCTAAAAGTAGACTCGATCGACGATCTGCTGGCAGATATCGGTCTTGGTGAATTAATGAGCATTGTCATTGCGCGTCGCTTATTGGGCGATGCTGATGAGCTGACAGAAGTTGAAAGTAATAACGACGGTAAGAAGAAACTGCCGATCCGCGGTGCGGAAGGTATTTTGCTGACGTTCGCCAACTGTTGTCACCCGATCCCAGATGACCACATTATCGCTCACGTTTCACCGGGCCGAGGTCTGGTGGTCCACCGCGAGATGTGTCCGAATGTACGCGGTTATCAGAAAGAGCCGGATAAGTACATGGCGGTGGAATGGTCTGATGATTACGACAAAGAGTTCATCACTGAAGTCACTGTCGACGTTCAAAATCGTCAAGGTGCACTCGCAGAGCTGACAAATGTTATTTCAAAAACGGGCTCAAACATTCACGGACTTTCAACCGAAGAGCGTGATGGTCGCTTATACACAGTGACAGTACTGCTAACGACCAAAGATCGTGTTCACCTTGCTGGCATTATGCGTAAGATTAAAGCCATGCCACAGACGCTAAAAGTTCGTCGCCGCAAGAACTAACCGTTTGATTTAAATACTTAATCGCCCTTGAAATCACCATTTCAAGGGCTTTTCTTTTGTGTAAGATTATGAATTTAGAACGCTACAATCGTATCCAACAAGTCCTCAAGGCCCGCCAAGCTGATTTAACCCTTTGTCTGGAAGAAGTTCACAAGCCAAACAACGTTTCTGCCGTTATCCGTACTGCCGATGCAACGGGTATTCACAAGATTCACGCGGTATGGCCAAATGAGATGCGTACACTGAGCCATACTTCTGCTGGTGCTCGTAACTGGGTAGACGTTGAAACGCATGACTCTATCGACGAGGCTATTACTGAACTTAAAGCCCAAGGTATGCAGGTTCTCGTCACTAATCTATCCGAAACTGCGGTCGATTTTCGAGAAATTGACTACACCAAACCAACTGCGATTATTCTCGGCAGTGAAAAGGTCGGGGCTTCTGAAAAAGCGAAGCAACTTGCCGATCAGGACATCATCGTGCCTATGGTAGGCATGGTGCAGTCTCTCAACGTATCGGTAGCCAGTGCAGTCATTCTTTATGAAGCACAGCGTCAACGCGAAGCCGCTGGCATGTACGACAATAATGTCAGCTCTGTACCAGAGGAAACCATTCATCGCCTACTGTTCGAACGTGGCCATCCAGTGCTAGCTAAAGTCGCCAAGCGCAAAAAGCTCCCTTACCCGCCACTAGACGAACAAGGCCAGATCATCGCCGATGACGAATGGTGGGCAGAGATGCAGAAGAAATAGCTGCTCTAACGTCTGTCATCCTCAAGACGAGGGATGAACGAGTTGGTGATCTCTTCAAGCAAGTAGAAGACTTCTGGAGATTCCCTACTCCTTCCTTCGTCAGTCTATGGAATGACAATTAGTTTCTCCAAAGGCGAATAACAATCACGCTTTCCATAGCGCAGCGTTCTATAGGACGAAGTCCGTTCTAGAATCCCAAACGAAGCGTTCTCGCGGGCGTAGCCCGATCTCTCACTCGATTTTTTCCTGTACAAAAACACAGCCCAATGGTTAACTAACAGGGTCTTATCTAACTCACTGAGTCACTTACTCAAAATAACGAGCGAGCTGTGTCATGTCCCAACTGCTATCTGCGATTCCTCTCACCTCTCTCACTGGCGTTGGCGCCAAAGTAGCCGAGAAGTTAGCCAAAGTTGGGCTCAATAGCGTTCAAGATCTCCTTTTTCATCTTCCACTGCGCTATGAAGATCGCACTCGTATCTACCCGATTGTAAAACTGCATGCAGGTTTGTGGGCGGCGGTACAAGGCAAGGTGATGAGTGTTGATACCTTGTTTGGCAAACGTAAAATGCTGTCAGTGAAAATCAGTGATGGTAACGGCACCATCACACTGCGTTTTTTCAATTTTACTGCTGGAATGAAGAACAACTTCGCCGAAGGTAAAACCGTTCACGCTTATGGTGAAATCAAGCGTGGTGGCTACGGACTAGAGATTGTCCATCCAGATTATAAATTCTACACACCGAACCAAAGCACCCAAGTAGAGCAAACGCTTACTCCAGTCTACCCGACGACGGATGGTTTAAGGCAGGTGACGCTGCGCAATTTAACCGAGCAAGCACTAGAGTTACTCGACAAAGCGGCAGTACAAGAGCTGCTACCGAATGGCCTGTATGATCACCAAATCACCCTAGCACAAGCACTGCACACAATTCATCGTCCGCCACCGAATATCAACTTAGAGCAGTTTGATGAAGGCAAACATCCTGCGCAGATCCGTTTGATTATGGAAGAGCTGCTGGCACAAAACCTGTCGATGTTGGCGGTGCGCAGCAAAGGTCAGCAAGACATAGCATTGCCGCTACCAGCCTGCAACAAGCTCAAACAGCAACTGCTCGACCAACTTCCCTTCTCGCCGACCAATGCTCAGGCACGCGTGGTAGGTGAAATCGAACAAGACCTCGAAAAATCGCACCCTATGATGCGTCTAGTTCAAGGAGATGTTGGCTCAGGTAAAACCCTAGTCGCAGCGCTTGCAGCTCTGCGTGCCCTTGAGCATGGCTACCAAGTCGCCTTGATGGCTCCTACAGAACTGCTCGCGGAGCAACACGCGATTAACTTTGCTCAGTGGCTCGAACCAATGGGCATCACGGTTGGCTGGCTGGCTGGCAAATTGAAAGGTAAAGCCAAAGAAGCGGAGCTTGCTCAGATCGCCAATGGTGAGGCGCAAATGGTGGTCGGTACCCACGCCCTATTCCAAGAGCATGTAGAGTTCCACCACTTAGCATTAGTAATTATTGATGAGCAGCACCGTTTTGGTGTCCATCAACGGTTAGAACTACGTGAGAAAGGTGAAAAGCAAGGTGCTTACCCTCATCAACTAATCATGACAGCGACACCGATTCCGCGCACTCTAGCGATGACCGCCTATGCCGACCTTGAAACTTCGGTTATCGATGAGCTACCACCGGGGAGAACGCCGATTCAAACCGTCGCCATTCCGGACACCAAGCGCGAGGATATTGTCGAGCGAGTACGCAACGCTTGTCTTAACGAGGGCAAACAAGCCTACTGGGTGTGTACCTTAATTGATGAATCTGAAGTGCTAGAGGCACAAGCGGCAGCCGATACGGCTGAAGAGCTACAACGTAAATTACCAGACGTAAAGATTGGCTTGGTACACGGTCGAATGAAGCCGTCCGAGAAGCAAGCGGTGATGCAAGACTTCAAGGACAATAAGCTCCACCTTTTGGTCGCGACAACTGTGATTGAAGTAGGCGTTGATGTGCCTAACTCTAGCTTAATGATTATCGAAAACCCGGAACGTTTAGGTTTAGCTCAGCTCCACCAGCTACGTGGTCGTGTAGGTCGAGGCAGTGTCGCCAGTCATTGTGTGCTGCTCTACCATTCACCGCTGTCGAAAACCGCCCAAAAACGCTTAGGTGTTCTACGCGAAAGTAACGATGGTTTCATTATTGCGCAGCGTGACTTAGAAATCCGTGGACCGGGTGAATTGTTAGGCACCAAGCAAACAGGTATGGCAGACTTTAAAATCGCAGATTTAGTCCGTGATCAGCGCTTAATTCCCGAAGTTCAGCGTATTGCACGCCACATTCACGATAACTTCCCACAAAACGCCATCGCCATTATCGACCGCTGGCTGGGTGATAGAGATGTGTATTCGAAGGCTTAGTGAGAGACGAGAGACGAGAGACGAGAGACGAGAGACGAACGATTATCGCTCTTTAGAAACGAGTCCTGTCAACGCCCTCAAATCAAAGACTCGTTCAGTTCACAACTCACTCTGCGTCCCCACTCGAAGGACGCTGTCCGGTCTCGATTCTCGAAGCGCAGCGATCCCGAGGACGCAGTCCGTTCTCGCTCTTTAATCCTTAACCTTTAAAATCTCATCCCACGGCAAGTTCTCATCACCCAAGACAATAAAGTTTGGGTTCTCTAGTGTGTCGCGCTCGTTATAAGAAAGCGGCTCTAGTAAGGTACTCAGAATGCGCCCACCCGCTTCCTCGACAATACACTGGGTTGCGGCGGTATCCCACTCACCGGTTGGGCCGAGTCTTAGATAACAATCGACTGCACCTTCAGCAACTAAACAGGCTTTGAGAGCTGCTGAGCCAAGTGGCACTAAATCATAATTCCAACCACTGCTCATGCGGCTTGTGATGCGATTGATATCTTGACGACGGCTAATCGCCATCGCGATCGGGCTTTTAGGGCCATCATGCTGATGCGTTTTGATGCGCACGCTTTCACTTAAATCTGGAATTTTCCACGCCCCTTTACCTTGGTAAGCGTAGTACGTCACCCCAGAGACCGGAGCGTAGACCACCCCCATCACTGGCTTGTGATTTTCAACCAACGCAATGATAGTCGCAAAGTCACCACTGCGGGCAATAAACTCTTGGGTTCCATCTAGCGGGTCAACTAACCAATAGCGGCTCCATTGTGAACGCTTATCTAAGCTGATATCCGCCGCTTCTTCCGATAGCACCGGAATATCAGGGGTCAGCTCAGTGAGTTTTTCAACAATCAACTTATGCGCCGCAATATCGGCACTAGTTACTGGTGTTTCGTCGCTTTTAGTAAAAGCTTCGTACTCTTTTTTCTCGTAAATATCGAGAATTAACTGCCCTGCGCTGCGGGCAATTTCAATCACTGCGGGCAAATGATGAGAGAGATCTTCTGTCATTGGCATACAAAATCCTTAGCGCTCTACCTACTCTTTCCTCATGCGACATCACTGAGGAAAATGTTAATTATGTTTTTAAGATTCGTAGAGCGAGTAACAACGCAGTAATACTGCGCGCTTCACAAAAATCGAGGTGCGTTAACAGCTCTTCAGCTTGTGCCAAAGGCCAACGAACCACTTCTAACGGTTCTGGTTCATCACCTTCCAATTGCTCTGAGTATAGTTGCTCAGCGATGAATAGGGTCATTTTGCTCGAGAAATAAGACGGTGCAAGAACGACTTCTTTTAACGGCGTTAGCTTTTTAGCGCCATAGCCAATCTCTTCTTTCAATTCACGTTCAGCCGCCTGCTGAGCCGTCTCACCAGGATCGATCAACCCCTTAGGAAAGCCAAGTTCATAACGTTCTGTGCCCGCTGCATATTCTCTGACTAACAAGATGTCACCTTGCTCGGTAACAGGAACCATCATGACTGCATGACGTCCACTTGGTTTCATGCGTTCGTAGGTTCGGTGCTCACCATTGCTAAAGCGCAAATCTAACGCTTCAATTGCAAACAATCGCGATTGCGCGACAGTCTGCTTCGCCAATACTTCTGGAGGGTTCCGTTTGGCCACAAGCTGACTCCTTTGCATCAAGGGAAGGTTCTAGGGTTTCGCTATCATCACGAACTTTGCTCGAAACAACAACAGTCCCTAATATATGAGAAATCTATCAGTTTTGAAAACAAAAAAGGGTCGGCAACGCTGCCAACCCTATGTTTTTCATTCGCTTAAATCGTCTCGCTTAGTAGTAAGAGTGCTCACCGCGATCATGTTCAGTGGCATCGCGTACCGCAGAGAGTTCGCCTTCAAACTGCTGAAGAAGCTCTTTCTCGATACCTTCCTTCAGTGTTACATCAACCATAGAACAGCCGTTACAGCCGCCACCAAAGGCAACAATTGCAATGCCTTCGTCTGTGATTTCAACTAAGCTTACATGGCCACCATGACCTGCAAGCTGAGGGTTAACTTGTGTCTGAATCACGTACTCGACACGCTCTACTAGAGGCGCATCATCAGAAACCTTACGCATTTTCGCGTTTGGCGCTTTCAAAGTAAGTTGAGAACCCATTTTGTCAGTTACAAAATCAATTTCAGCGTCTTCAAGGAACGGCAGGCTTAGCTCATCAACAAATGCTGAGAAGAACTCAAACGCCAATTCAGTATCGGTAGATTCTACCGCTTCTGGCGGGCAGTAAGACACGCCACACTCTGCGTTTTGAGTACCAGGATTAACCACGAATACACGAATATTTGTGCCTTCTGGCTGCTGTCCTAATAGGTTAGCAAAGTGTTTTTGGGCAGTTTCTGTAATAGTAATTGTATTTGACACGACGAATACCTGAGTAATTTTGTAGGCTATTAGTTGACCATTTTACTCCTGAAAACTGAGAGATCTAGCCTTTTAGTCAATTTATACTAACTTGCAGGCTCAGGAGTACGGCAGATGCAGTAAATATCAACATTTTTCACCCCTGCTTCAAGCAGTAATTCACATAAATGCTGCACCGTACTTCCGGTAGTGAGGACATCATCAACAATCGCGACATGCTCAACATAGACCTCTCTATTTAAAGTGAAAGCTAGGCGAAGATTTCTCCGCCTCTCTGCCTTAGTTAACCCTAACTGCTGCGGCGTCGCCCTAATGCGCCGAAATAGCGGCTTACATGGTAGGTCGAGTTGACGTGCAAGCGATATCGCAATTAACTCACTTTGATTGAAGCCGCGTTGCAGATACCTGCCCCAATGCAGTGGAACGTAAGTGATAAGTTGAGCGGGGGTTTCAATCCTAGGAGTAAGCAGACGAGCCAGTTTGTTGGCCTGCCAAAACTGACGCTCATACTTAAGCCGATGCACATACTGAGAAAGTGGCGGTTGATAATCTGCAACACAATAAAGCCGTTGCCATTTTGGAGGCTGCTTAAGGCATTGCCCACACTCTTCAACCTTATAAGGTGCCGGCAACCCACAGCGTTGACAACGTGCAGTAGGTGCAAAGTATCGAGCGCAATGCACACAGATACCACTTTGTGGAAAAAGCTTGTCTAACGGGAGATGACAAACCTCACAGTGCATAGGCAACAGGTCAGCGATGTATTTAGCTACCCTTTGAGTTAACATAACCTCACTCCATTGAAGCAGTATTCGATGATTGTGTAGCTAGAGTAGCAAGCGAAAGGATGGAAAAAGTGCGACAAACCGAGAGCAAAAGTGAATCTTTGTATTGGCAATCAACTGGCCAAGGTAATGACCTAGTCCTTCTCCATGGCTGGGGGATGAATGGCGCGGTGTGGCAGCAAACCGTAGAGACACTTAGCCAACACTTCTGTGTCCATGTTGTTGATCTACCAGGCTTTGGTCACAGTCATCAGTCATATTTTGACGACATGCCACATCTCGCTGAGCAGGTACTACAACATGCTCCAGAGAAAGCAATCTGGCTCGGTTGGTCTTTAGGTGGCTTAGTGGCAACACATATTGCACTGAATCATCCACAGCGTGTACAAAAGTTGATTACTGTGGCAAGTTCACCCAAGTTTGCCGCACAAAGACCTTGGCGAGGGATCCAGCCTAATGTGCTTAGCGCTTTCACCGAACAGCTAGTCGATGATTTCCAGCTAACCATCGAACGTTTTATGGCCTTACAGGCAATGGGGAGCCCCTCTGCAAGACAGGATGTCAAACGACTCAAGAAAGCCGTACTGTCTCGACCAACACCAAATCCAACGTCTCTTTTGACGGGCTTGCAACTGTTAGCCGATATCGACTACCGCAGCGAGCTGGAAAACCTAGCAATTCCACTGCTTCGTCTTTATGGGCGTTTGGATGGCCTTGTACCCGTCAAAGTTGCCAGCGACGTCGATACCCTTGCCCCAAGCAGCAATAGCTTCATTTTTACCGAGTCTTCTCACGCGCCATTTATAACTGAGCTCGAAACGTTTTGCCAACAAGTTCACCAATTTATCACCCGCTAAAGTGACACGTGAACAATGTGCAAAAAGTAAAAATCTGCACTAAACATTTATCTTAATTGGTCGATAAATAAACTAACCGAAGGAGTTGCTAGGGTTCGCCCCTACTCTCAGGTTGGGCGTGAGGAGGTTAATGAATGCTCGTATCACCTACGAACGTAAGTGTTCCACTCATCGCCCCATCGGTTAATGTGCAAACGGAACAAGCGGCGCGTGACAATAAAGTCCGCGAGCCAATTGTACCGACAATTGCATTGACCAAGAGTAACGCACAACGAAAGGTAACAGCAGACGATAAACGGCGAAAGCGATCATCATGGGACCCCTCAGAGCACCCAAGCTATGAGACGGAAGAAAGTGGTAGCGCAGTTGCTGTTTCTCAGGAAGAACCGAAAGACACCCTCGAAAGGCTATTCCAACTGTTGGCACTGGAAAGTTATAGCGAACATCAAGGTAAAGGCTACGCCATGCGCTTTCGCTTGCCGAGGCGCATAATCGATGCGGCGATAACAGAAGGGATGATGGCTAAACGCAGAACCGTGATTAAGTTTCATTACGGAGATGCCGTGGCACCTAACCCCCCATCTGATGTAATTGCGGTGTTGTAGTACCTTGTCGTTATACCCATCGGGATAAAAGAGATGATCAGATATTTATTCTGGTTGGTATCACTTGGTTCGATAAGGTAATGCCGAAAAAAATCCCCGTTAGTATCGCTACTACGGGGATTTATATTTTTAGATCACCAAGTTGCTAGCGTTTCGCTTTGGCGAAGGCAGCAGCAAAAGCACCACCCATCGCACTATTACCGCTGGACGACTCGTCACGACGGCGTTGACCACCTTGCTGTTGTCGCTGCTGACCACGTGGAGCACTTGTACGCTGAGTTCGGTTGTCTTGCCCTGGCTCATCGGTCAAACGCATTGAAAGGCCAATACGTTTACGCTGCACATCCACTTCCATCACTTTCACCTTGACGATATCACCCGCTTTAACCACTTCACGCGGATCAGAAACGTAACGGTCCGTCAGCGCAGAGATGTGCACTAAGCCATCTTGGTGAACGCCGATATCAACAAAAGCACCAAAGTTCGCAACGTTAGACACTACCCCTTCTAACACCATCCCAGGTTCAAGATCAGAAACCTGATTAACGCCATCAGCGAATGTGGCTGTCTTAAACTCAGGGCGTGGGTCGCGACCCGGTTTATCTAGCTCTTTGATGATGTCGCTCACCGTCGGCACACCAAAACTGTCATCGGTATAATCAACAGCGTGAAGTCCGCGTAGGAACTGAGTATCACCAATCAGCGCTTTGACATTTTTACTGTTTTTCTCAGCAATCGCTTTGACCACAGGGTACGCTTCTGGGTGAACAGAAGAAGCATCCAATGGGTTCTTACCCTCCATAATGCGCAAGAAGCCTGCACACTGCTCAAATGCCTTAGGCCCCAAGCGCGCGACCTTTTTCAGCGTGGTACGCGCTTCAAAGCGGCCATTTTCATCACGATAATCAACAATGTTTTGCGCAATTGTGCTCGATAGGCCCGCTACGCGAGTCAATAGTGCTGGTGATGCAGTATTCACATCTACGCCCACCGCGTTCACACAGTCTTCGACCACAGCATCAAGACGTTTGGCCAGCATGGATTGGCTTACATCGTGCTGGTACTGACCCACACCAATCGATTTAGGATCAATCTTAACCAGCTCAGCAAGCGGGTCTTGTAGGCGGCGAGCAATCGACACTGCACCACGTAGTGACACATCTAAATTCGGGAACTCGTTCGCTGCAAGCTCAGACGCTGAATAAACCGATGCACCTGCTTCGCTAACCATGATTTTCTGCACTTTGAGGTTGCCACGTTTAATCAGATCAGCAACAAACGTATCCGTTTCACGTGAAGCCGTACCGTTACCAATCGCAATCAAGTCAACGTTGTATTTGCGCACTAAGGCGTCAACAATCTGAGCTGATTTATCATATTGTTTTTGTGGTGGATGCGGATAGATAGTCTCTGTCGCTAGCACCTTGCCTGTAGAGTCTACAACCGCAATTTTAGAGCCAGTACGTAGACCCGGATCAAGACCTAACGTCGCACGAGGGCCAGCCGGTGCTGCCATCAACAAGTCTTTAAGGTTAGTGGCGAAAACCTCAATCGCTTCAATCTCAGCGCGTTCTTTCATCGCACCCATGAGCTCAGTTTCCATATGCATAGAAACTTTGATGCGCCATGCCCAGCTAATGACTTGCTTACGCCAAGTATCAGCCGGTGAATTGCTCAGGGAAATGCCATAATGGTCGCTGATAATCGTCTCACAGTGAGGCTGGCGAACGCCTTCTTCTTGCGCAGGATCAGCATTCATCGCTAGGGTTAAGAAACCTTCATTACGTCCGCGTAGCATCGCAAGTGCACGGTGCGATGGCACTTTACTCAGCGCTTCATTATGTTCGAAGTAGTCCTTAAACTTCTCACCTTCGCGCTCTTTACCCTCAACTACTTTCGCCACAAGTTCAGCGTTACGATTAAGGTAAGCCCGGATTTTCTCTAGTAAGTTTGCATCTTCTGCAATTCGCTCCATCACAATAGCGCGAGCGCCATCTAGAGCGGCTTTGGTATCTGCAATGCCTTTGTCTGCATCAATGTAGTTTGCAGCTTCGACTTCTGGCTCAGTCAAAGCCTCATTCCAAAGCTTATCGGCTAACGGTTCTAGACCCGCTTCGATTGCGATCTGCCCTTTGGTGCGACGCTTTGGCTTGTAAGGCAAGTAAAGGTCTTCAAGACGAGTTTTGCTGTCTGCCTGCTGAATTTCAGCTTCCAGTTCAGTCGTTAATTTGCCCTGTTCCTGAATCGACTTAACAATGGTTTGGCGACGCTCATCAAGCTCACGCAAGTAAGATAAACGGCTATCAAGGTTACGCAGCTGAGTATCATCCAACCCACCCGTCACCTCTTTTCGGTAACGGGCAATAAAAGGGACTGTGTTTCCATCATCAATAAGGTTAACAGCAGCAGTGACCTGCTCAGGTCTAACACTCAGTTCCTGAGCAATCAAATTACAGATAGCGTGGCTCATCCGTTGAATCTCTTGTTGTTTTAAACCTTCTTTATATTGGGATTACTCGTGCAAAACCCAACACTTTTTGTTACCGCTAGCAAGGTTACGCAATTGTTTTGCTAATAGTTTGGCAAATATGTGAAAGTTATGTCAGAAATAAAGATAGCTCAGAACTTAGAACTAAAAAATGGAACTAAATTCGTTCACGACCTGTGCGAATAACGATTAGTTGGAACCGCGATGAAAAAAATCTTACTGGCATTATCTATCTCCCTAGTCTCATCCTATGTGTTAGCCGATCAAAGCAGCACCAGTATCAATGCGTCTACTCAATCACCTGTCTATACACTCGATGACAAGCTCGTTCTGGGTCGTGTAGAGAGTGTTTATCTCAACGAGATAGAAGCGCTAACAGGAGTTTCATTTGCTGGTAAGATAGATACCGGAGCCGATACCACGTCAATGCACGCGACTAATATTCGCGTATCTAGTTCCCATTCAGAATTCAGTCACCTAAAAGATCAAGAGCTGATGAAGGCTTTAGTTGACTTTGCCCCAATTGATAACGTCGATTACGATGATTGGAATGCTGATCTTTTTGCCCCTTACGGTGTTGAAGTGACTTTCACCATTAAACACCCACATACGGGAGAAAATATCCAGATCACCAGACCAATAGAACACGTCGGTGTGATTCGTAATCGAACCCAAAAAGAACCGATCCTAAGACCTACGATTGCGTTACCTATGACCATTGCAGGTAAAACGGTGATGACAGAGGTTAATTTGACCGATAGAACTCAGTTTTCAGCGCCGATTCTGATCGGCAAAACCTTTTTAGATAACAACGCTTGGGTTTACGCAGGGTACGATTATCTGCAAGAGCAGCAAAACGCGCAGCTTATTGGCAAAAAAGAAGCGGTTGAGATCGCGGGTGTTAAACAAAAGGTCAGCTACTCACTGCAAAACAATTACTCCGCTCTACATGCCACTAATATCAAAGTCGACAACAAGAAACAGCAAGTCTCATTTGATATTGAGGATGATAACGGCAATCGTTCGACACTCACTCGACCGCTAGTGCGCATGCTCAATGTGAGCGGCACTAAACGCCCGATGGTCTTTATTCCAGTCGAAACCAACGACGCTGAAACTCAGTACTGGTTCGTCTACTTAACCGACCGTAGCAAATTCAACTCTCAGTTGCGCCTTGGCAAAGGGACGCTTAATCGACGCTTTATGATAGATACTAGCGCGGTATCTCTACTTGCAGGTACACCTCAAACCATGAGTAGCAAATCAAAGGCAATGCAAGTCTCTGGTGAAGAGTCGCTGCTACTTGATGGTATTGAGCTGACTGCTGAGCCTTCTTTAGTGGTTAAAACACCGCTACTGAAGGTCGCGAGCTTCGAGATCTTTGACAAAAATGGCAAGGAGTGGGTGACCTATTATCTCACCGACCAAAACGGTGAAGCGCAGCAATTTTCTAAACCAATCAATAAGACACTAAAAGTTGGTGACTCTACCCGCCCGGTAGTGTTTGGTACCTTCACCTTATACGGTGAAAAAGTTGAACTGCCGTACGCGATTGATGTTCTTGACCAAGACGAAACCAAAGACTACTTCATCATCGGTCAGAAAATGTCGAAAAATGGGGTGCTGATCAATACCCGCACCGATCATCTTCTCGATTCTTACCCGTTGTTTAAAGCAGGCCATATTGAAGTAGCACAAGTAGAAGGCCTTAGCTTCCCAGTCAAGCTCGACACGGGTGCCGATGTCAGCTCGATCAATGCACAGAACATCAAACAGTTCGAAAAAGACGGCAAGCCTATGGTCAGTTTTACCTACAAAAATGATCTTGGCATGGAGAAAGACTTTACCCTAGAGGTAGTCGATAGCATGAAGATTAGGGCGAAGAAAGGTGAGCAACCAACCATTCGCCCAGTGGTCGAGATGCAGGTCAAACTCGGTGAACTAGAGAAAAAGATCCGCGTTAACCTCAAAGACCGTAGCCGTTTCCACTACAGCATGATCTTAGGTAAAAACTTCCTTAAATATGGTGCAGTTGTCGGCAGTGAGCACAACTACATTCTGACTGACAAGCCCGCTAGCGAAAAATAGTTAAAGCAAAAAGTCCCGCAAATCGGGACTTTTTGTTATTCAGCACCATAGCGGATACAGTTAACAAACCACTCTTTGTAACCTTCCGGGGTTTTGACGCTAAACTCGTCATCGACTTCTTTTTTCAACAGTGCGCGTGCCATCGGCGAATCAATCGAAATGTAGCCCTTAGCATCACCATAGATTTCGTCAGGGCCAACAATACGGAATGCTTTGACGTCACCGGCTTCATTTTCTATTTCCACCCAAGCGCCAAAAAACACTTTGCCTTCTTGTTGCGGAGAGTAATCGACCACTTTGACTTGCTCTAAGCGCTTACGCAGATAGCGTACGCGGCGATCTATCTCTCTTAAGCGCTTTTTGTTGTATTGATAATCTGCGTTTTCACTCCGATCACCGAGACTCGCCGCCCAAGTCACTTTTTTGGTCACTTCCGGACGCTCTTCTTTCCACAAAAAATCGAGCTCTTTTTTAAGTCGATCAAAGCCTTCTCTTGTTATTAGGTTCGTTTTCATATTTCTGACGTTATTAAATTGAAGTTCCGATATACATTAGCTAAAAAGGAAATAAACGTTAACAATTCTTTGCACCAATAGCTTAAGAACAGTGTTACATTTTAAGTTGCGCATAAAGGTGACTGTTTCAACAGCCAGAAGTCGCGCAAGCTTATTAACTAGGTGGACCCATTACATGCAAGAAAATCACAAGATCTTAGTTGTTGATGATGATGCACGACTTCGTGCACTACTAGAGCGTTACTTGTCTGAACAAGGATTCCAAGTTCGTAGTGTTGCAAACAGTGAGCAGATGGACCGCCTGCTAACGCGTGAAACTTTCCATTTGATGGTGCTAGACCTGATGTTACCAGGCGAAGACGGGCTATCGATCTGCCGTCGCCTGCGTAATGCCAACAGCACGTTACCAATTCTGATGCTGACCGCAAAAGGGGACGAGATTGATCGTATCGTCGGCCTAGAGGTAGGGGCAGATGACTACTTACCAAAACCGTTTAACCCACGTGAACTATTAGCTCGTATTAAAGCGGTCTTACGCCGTCAAACTACCGAGCTGCCAGGTGCGCCAAGTAGTGAAGAATCGGTGGTTGAGTTTGGTGATTTCCGCCTAAACCTAGGTACACGTGAAATGTTCCGTGGCGATGAAGCCATGCCGCTAACTTCTGGTGAGTTTGCCGTATTGAAAGCTCTCGTGACCAATGCTCGTGAGCCAATGTCGCGTGATAAGCTAATGAATATGGCTCGCGGTCGAGAATACTCAGCGATGGAGCGTTCAATTGACGTGCAGATCTCTCGCCTGCGCCGTATGCTCGAAGTCGACCCAAGTAAACCTCGCTACATTCAAACGGTATGGGGCTTAGGTTATGTGTTCGTCCCTGACGGCAAAGAAGCTTAACCAACTATATGTTTGATAGAGTGCGAGACTAAGTCTCGCACTCTTTGATTTATACTAACCTTCTCTCAAGGTAGGTGTTATGCGCATCCGCAGCTCATTTACTCAATCCATTTTTATCTTTCTTACTCTGCTTATCGCAAGCCAGATTTACTCTTATTACGCAGTCTTTAACTACGCTCTTATGCCGAGTCTGCAGCAATTTAATAAGATCCTCGGTCACGAGATTAATCTTATGCTTGATGACTCTCAAACCATAGAAGATGGACTGGCAATGGATGCGCCACTGCGTCGACGTGTGTTAGAGCAACTTGGCGTGACCGTTCATGCCAAAGACAGCCCAATGGCTGACGAATATCACCATGCAGTGCGTATTGATTTGATGAGTGAAGAGATGACGAACGAGCTAGGCTCACCAACCGATGTTCGTATGATGCTTGGAGAAGAGAGTTATGTATTGTGGATGAAAATAGACTCCCTGCCAGACTCACTGCTGCGCATTCCACTCTCTGAGCTGCAAGAAGAGGATTTTACCCCGCTGTTTCGCAATAGCCTGATCATGGCACTGTTAATTGTTGCTGGTGGCTGGCTGTTTATCCGCTTGCAAAATCGTCCTTTGATCGCGCTAGAAAAAGCAGCCAAAGGAGTCGGTCGTGGTGAAATCCCACCACCACTGCCAGAAAAAGGCGCATCAGAAATTCGCTCGGTGACACAAGCATTCAACCAAATGTCAAAGGGTATCCAAGCACTCGAAGAAGACCGGGCCTTGTTGATGGCAGGTATTAGTCATGACCTGCGTACGCCATTAACCCGAATTCGTTTGGCGACTGAGATGATGTCACCTGAAGATAGCTACCTGGCAGAAGGCATCATCAGTGATACCGAAGAGTGTAACGAAATCATCAGCCAGTTTATGGATTACCTCAAACCGGTAAACAAGCAATCTTTCATTGAAGTTGACCTCAATGAGATCGCCAACGATGTCGCTTCATCTGAAGGTGGCTATGAGGTGCAAATTGATACCGACCTACACCAACCACTGAAAGAAACACTAGGTAGCCCAATTGCGATCAAACGTGCAGTGAGCAATTTAGTGGTCAATGCGATTCGCTATGGCGACGGCTGGACTAAAGTGAGCACAGGCATTACCGCTGACAACAAGTTAGTTTGGGTGTGTGTCGAAGACAATGGTCCAGGGATAGAGCAAAGCCAAATCGCCAAACTATTTGAACCCTTTACGCGCGGCGATACAGCACGTGGAAGCGAAGGAACAGGGTTAGGGTTGGCTATCGTTAAACGAATCGTCAGCCAACACAATGGCTCAGTGATTGTTAACAATCGCAGTGGCGGAGGGTTAAAAGTGCAAATCAGCTTCCCAGCCACCAAATAGCAACAAACGCAAACAAATAAGGGCAGTCAATAGACTGCCCTGTTTGATCTTTCTACTTAACGGCTAAAGCCGACCTTGATAACTAAACTGAAACTTACCTTCGCTGTCAGCTTGAGTTGGCAGCCACTTTAGCTGTTGTTGAAATGCGCTCGGAAACTCAGCTTGCGGCTTAAACCAAGCACTGGAAGTGTAGCTCTGATCAGAATTCAACTTAGCAACAAAGCCACTTTCAACTTGGTCACTCTTTTGCTGCCCAACGACATCAAAACGACTTTGCTGACAGGTAAAGTTTGCAATTACGGGGCCTACTTGCAAATCAGACATAGGTGTACCAACGATATCGGTATTCCATACTACGCTGCCTTGCGCGCTTTCACAGTACGGAGCGGCGTAAGCATAAGTGCGCAGGCTTAACTCTACTTGACCACTCAGTTCTAACGGAACAGGTAGTGACGGCGCAAACTCCAGCACTTGTTCGACTGGCAACGAAGCGATTAAGTTCTCGGCGTATAAACCACTGGGTGAGTAACCAACAATCCCGCGACCTTGGAGCGACAAATCACTACCGCGGCCAAAACGCACCTGAGCCTCTATCCCTCCAGTAAACAGCTTGGCAATATTAAGCTGCCAATTAAGCGCTCCATAGCTTTGGTTTTGCCACTTAACTTGGTGCACTGAGCCTTGCCATACTGTCCCTTCAACGCCTATTAGCTTGAGCTGATTAGGTAGTGGAGCATACTGCACGACGAACTGAGCGGGTAAGTGCACCATAGCACTGGTAACAAAAACGGTACTAAGGAATAAGCCCGATAAAACTGTCTTTTTCACCCAATTACCCTCTGCCAAGCTGAAGTCGATTTACTTCGATCATACCGTCTGTATCGCCCTTATCAATATCCAGGAATACAACCTTAATGCCATGCTTTTCTTGCAAGAAAGTTATCCAATCCATAAATTGATTGAACGGCATAGGTGCGACCCACACTTGGAACTGCTCACCACGTGGCTGGACTCGGATCAGCTCTACTTTAAACCGACTGACACTCGCAGAGACCGCTTGGTTGATAGGCAGGCTAGAAACCGATCCGCGACCTTGTCCTTGAGACTGGCTGATCTTGTCCGCCTTGTTTTTTACCCAAGAGAGCAATTGCTTTTCGCTTTGAATTCGCATTTGGGCATTGTCGGCTCGCTCAGCCACAGGTTGCACAACACCCCAGTACAACCCACCTAAAATCACCAGCAATGAGCAAGCCACCACTAAGCGCTGTTCACGCTGAGAAATACTCAGCCACCATGTTTGTAAGGTATTAACCAATTTATTCATGCTTAGCACCTCACAAAGGTTTTAGGACGAAAGAGCCGTTGACCAAGCTCCCTGAACGATTAAGTTGACCTTGTTCAACGGCAAAATTAGAGCCGAGCAACTCAGCGGCCTTTTCAAAGGTTTGAAAATCTTTACTTTGCGCCTGTAGGCGAACTTCATTACGCCCACTGTCATACTTAAAGCTAGTGAGATCCAACCCAGGCACTTTATTAAGCAGCGGTGGCAACTTAACCATTAGATTAAGTAACGCACTATCTTCAGAGCCTCCAGACAAGCGATTCACTTCACGCTCCATTTCGCGCTTTAAATAACTGACGGTTGGAATCTTATTTTTACCCGGTAATGACTGACGGAAAATCCGCTCACTCTCTACACGATAGGCACTCGCCTGGGCTTCATACTTTTGAATTTTAAGCACATTATCGACCACGACCACGGCCACTAATAAAACAGCCGCCACCGCAACCTTCTGCCACACTTTCCAGTAACGACTGAAAGAAGATTTCGGCTTGAATTGCCCGGTAAGTAAGTTGATCTTGCTAGTAATGGCTTGTTCAGCAAGTAGTTGCATGACTAACTTAGGTTCGCCGTTAATCCACGACTGCTGCTCAGCAAGTTCAAGTGAAGCTGGTAAAGCCGAGTATGCTGTTAGCGGTAGATATTCATCACCTTCCTGTGCCCATTCAGATTGAGCAACTAAAGACAACCAGTCACTCTCGACTGACATCCCCTGATAAGACGACTTTTTCACTAACCATTGCTGACCAAGCTCAACGGCAGACATACCATCGTTATCAGGCAAAGCTAATACGTCTGGCATTACTTTTTGTATTTGACAGCCAATATCACCAAGTTCCATAAGGACCTTTTCTAACCACTCAGAGTCCAGCGCACATACCTGTGCACGACCTTGTGATTTACTCAGGATGGTAAAGTGCAGTTGATCGACATCCTGCGCTAAGTCATCTTCCAGCACATAGGGCAGCATAGATTCAAGCTGACGACTTGCGCCTGCCGGAATTTCTACATCGGTTAACACTAGGCTTTGTGCCGACAACAAGGCAATCGTACGGCGCCCTTCCGCGTACGTCGCGATCTCTGGTAACGCTTGATGACTGTCTAACTCGCCACTCGCAATCACTTCCTTTTGCGACTCCGACCAGACTAACCACTGGATAGCCTGAGCGGTATTATTTGTCAGTCGAACGATCAGAAACTCGTTCACCGATACCTCCGAAGCGACGGCTAATGACCGTCGCAGTTTGTTTATCACTACTAAATAGCAAGCTGCGAACTCTCACTCGAGACTCCCCAACCAATAATTCAACATCCAGTTCAAAATAGGCACTGGTCACCGCCAAGTAACCTTTACCCTCTTTACGAACCTCATCGGTTACGTTGGCAAACTCTTTTTCGTTTAAAAAATCATCTACGCTTTCCCAACCATCAAAAGGCCGGTTTTCAAGCACTTGCTTAGCTTGATCTACACTGAGCGCAGGTTGAAATAGCGCCGCTAACAATGCGGCTTGTTCAGGCTGTATGGTATTCACATTTAACCTAAAATCTGCACTGGGAATCGCACACACAAAAGGCTGTATCTTTTCCATCACCTCGCCCGAGACCTGATTGACAGCGCGCAGCTCTGAACTATCGGCCATCAGACTATTTGCTGCCATGTACGCTGGAGACATAGACTCATAAAAGCTATCTTCAACGCCAACCGTCGAGTTAACTGAGTCATTATTGTCTAGGTATTCCCAAACTGACTGAGCAATCGTCTCAGCCTGATAGTTTTCTATTTCTAGCTCTTCAAGCAAATTTTGCAGCACTTCCACCAAGTAAGGGGATTTATCAGAACCCGCGGTCGAGGTGACACTCGATAAGGCATTGAGGTTGAAACAGGCTTGCTGGTCAACCAAACGACCTTTTAAAGTCCCGTAGTCGAGTGGATACGTTTGTTCTTCTAACGCCCAAGGCTGAGAAAGATTGATCGTGTCTGAGTCTTTAAAGCTCTGTTCAAGCCCTGTTTTGGCTAACGCTTCAGCCCCCACACTATACCAATAAGCTTGCTGGTAATTGATTTGGTTGGTTGCGCGCTTAAACTGGCTAAACAAACGATCCGCCATACTGGCGGCAATACTGACCATCACAGCCAACAGCAACAAGACAATGATCAGCGCAACACCTCGCTGTTTTCTAACCATCTTGTTTCTGCTCCTCAGCTAACTCTAAAGCCCCACCCGATGTCAGATAGATTCGCTCAATTTTGCCATAATCCTCTAACTCCAAGTTCAGTGCGACAGCCTGTGGTAAGGCTAATTTGGTCTCCCAGTTTTTCTGCCACTTCTTACCATCAAAAAAGCGCATCTCAAAAGAGTCCACCCCATCAAGCAAGGGCATGACAATCCCTTCTTGCCCTGCTGGTGTATCGATATAGCGCCACCACACTCGTTGCAGTTGCTTATCTTTAATCCGATAGCCGACTTTGCTTACTTCACCTCGCGGAAACTGCTGCTGTGGATTGTGCCAACCCGAGCGAACAAACATCACACCCTTCGCATCAGAATCGAGCAAATAATCTTTCCATTGCAGCAACATAGCAGAAGGCTCTTCACCGTTAGTACGAGACTGGCGCAAGGCCATTTGGCGAAAATCGTTATCCATAAACACCAGTGCTCGCTGCAGTGCTTTCAAACGTTCACTGCGCTCCATCGAGATCTCATTACTACGCTGCACCTGATTAAGAACCTGATAGGCGCCCACACTCAAGCTAGCAAAAATAGCAATCGCCACCAGTACCTCAATTAAGGTAAAGCCTTGTGACCGAGCGCGGTTATTTCGGTACATAGCTTCTCACCGTGACAACGGGTGCCCCTTTTTCGCTGGTTGCAACCTTGACATCAAATGCTTGCAGCATATCCCCGGCGGTGGAAACGGGTTCCACTGTCCAGAACCACTCTCGCTCAGCCAGGGTCTCTTTGCCCTTTTTTTTACTCGGCTTAGTGCCAGATAACATCACTTTCGCCATTTGATTGTCAGCAACCATCGCCGCAAAGGTCTTCTCTTCTAGGAAGTTAAGCGTGTTAATGTGTTGGCTGACCGAACGTATCGTTGCAATAGCCGCCGTGGCAAAAATCGCCAATGCGACCAACACCTCTAGAAGCGTAAAGCCTTGTTTAGCTTTGTTCATCACTTTCTCCAGGTGCTAGCAGTAAGATCTGTCCATTTTCTTTTGCCACTATTCGCCAAGCATCGTCTTCAACGCTACGATCTTGCGGATAAATAGCAATTGAAAATGGGGTGACTTCACCACTCGACATAATAAAGACTTGCGGAGGCTGTAGTTTTTTCTTCTCTTGCTCAAACTCTGCAAACATATCTTCATCGAATAGAGAGCCGGGCTTAAACAAACGCTCTTTGTCATTCCAGACGTTGCCACCAAGCTCTAACACAATGGCTAGACTACCATTCAGCTCCGTTTCCGGCGGGATATGATGTTGCTCTAACTTTTGCCAACCTTCAGACTTTAAACGCATGAAGTGATAAGCGGACTTTTTCTCATCGACACGCAGTCCAAAATCATTGCCACTGAGCATCGCTTCCTCATTCAGCAGTTGAACGCGATAAAACAATGACTGCGCCTGCTTTTTTGCGCCGTCTTCTGCACTAGCGGGTAAAGTAGAAATAACCGCCACCGATGCAAGTGAAATCAGCACCAGAACCAGTAGTATCTCTAGCAGAGTAAATCCAGAATGACGACGCATAGTATCTAGCGTTAACCGTTTAATTACTGAAAATCTTGAATATTCCAGTTGCCGATATCGGTATTGGCACCTTCACCGCCTTCCTGACCATCAGCACCTAGAGTAAAGATATCAACGTTTCCGTGATCACCTGGGCTCAGGTATTGGTAGTCGTTGCCCCAAGGGTCAGAAGGTAAACGTTTAATGTAACCACCATCACGGTAGTTACGTGGTTCTGGGCTAGATGGCTTGGTCACCAATGCCTCTAGGCCTTGGTCTGTTGACGGGTAAACACTGTTATCAAGCTTGTACATATCGAGGGCATTTTCTAACGCCACGATATCAGTGATCGCTTTCTGCTGATCAGCCTTTTCTTTGTTACCAAGTAAGTTAGGTACGACAAAGCTTGCCAAAATACCCAAGATCACTACCACCACCATGACTTCTAGCAAGGTAAAGCCAGACTGTTTTTTCATTTTCTTGTTCATTTTATTCTCCACAAAAAGCAGCTTAATTTTGCTAAAAGCTGTTATGAACTCATTAAGTTATTCATTTCTAAAATTGGCATTAGCGTCGCCATCACAATAAACAACACCAACCCCGCCATTAAGGCAATCAGAGCCGGAGTGAAGATGCCTAATGCAATGTTGATTGTCGATTCAAAGTTCGAGTCTTGGTTATCCGCAGCACGCGTTAGCATGCTTTCTAGCTCTCCACTTTGTTCACCACTAGCAATCATGTGCAACATCATTGGTGGAAACAATTTGGTTTGCTCAAGTGCACGACGCAAACTAGCACCTTCTCGAACATTATCCGTCGCGATTAAGACCTGCTGTTTAACGTAATGGTTCGACATAACGTCTACTGCGACACGCATTCCTTCCAAAATTGGAATCGCGCTCGAAGTACAGATAGATAAAGTGCGGGCAAAGCGTGAGGTGTTAAGACCACGAGCAATCTTACCAATTAACGGCATAGAGATGATTTTGCGATCCCAACTTAAACGTAACTTAGGCTTACTGAGGGCAAACTTAAATAGATAGATCAGCACAAACAAGGCAATCAAAAGGTAAAGACCCCAGTTCTGGATAAAGTCACTGGCGGCGAGTAAAAACTGAGTTGACTGCGGTAGCTCTTGACCCATTTGGACAAACTGACCAACAATTTTTGGCACGACGGCCGCAAGCAAGAAAGCCACAATACCAACCGCGAAGACCACCAGCACTACGGGGTAAATCATCGCTTGCTGCAATTTAGAACGTAACTTCTGACGGTTTTCAGCATAATCAGCAAGACGTTCTAACACGGAATCTAAATGTCCTGACTTTTCACCAGCCGAGACCATAGAGCGAAACAGCTCATCAAATACGTGCGGAAAATCTGCCAAGCTATCGGCCAAGGTATAACCTTCCGTTACCTTAGATCGAACCGCAAGCAGCATAGTTCGGATACGTGGCTTTTCTGATTGCTCAGACACCGCTTTCAAACACTCTTCGAGCGGCATACCAGACTGAACTAAAGTAGCCAACTGGCGAGTGATCAAGGCAAGATCTGGAGTGCTTAGCCCACGTTTAAATTGAAATGTTGCTTGGCTAGTCTGCTTTTTCGCCTTCTGCCGGGTTTCGCTAACGTCAACCGGAATTAAGCCTTGCTCTTTGAGCCGAGCACGAACCTGACGCGCGTTATCGCCTTCGATAACCCCTTTCTTAGACTTGCCTTTTGCATCGAGTGCTTTGTATTCAAATGCCGCCATTAGCCTTCCTTGGTGACTCGCATCACTTCTTCAAGCGAAGTAACACCTAGACGCACTTTCGTTAGACCATCATCACGGATACTTGGTGTCTGCTCTCGAATATGCTTTTCGATCGCCTGCTCACCCGCTTCACTGTGTATCAATGTTTGTACATCATCATCAACAATCAATAGTTCATGAATACCTGTACGGCCGCGATAACCTTTGAAGTTACACTCTTCACACCCACATGCGCGGTAGAGAGTTAAGTCATCTTTCTTTTTCAAGTCAAACAACTTCTTGGTCTCTTTATCGGCCTCGTAAGGCTCTTTACACTCGGGGCACAAAGTTCGTACTAAACGCTGTGCTAAAACACCAAGTAGAGAGGAGGAAATCAGAAATGGTTCAATCCCCATGTCTCGGAGACGCGTAATGGCACCAACAGCGGTATTGGTGTGGAGGGTCGACATAACCAAGTGACCTGTTAAAGAGGCCTGCACCGCAATTTGCGCTGTCTCTAGGTCACGGATCTCACCAACCATCACCACATCCGGATCTTGACGTAGAATTGCACGCAAACCACGGGCAAATGTCATATCCACTTTAGGGTTAACCTGAGTTTGACCGATACCATCGATATCAAACTCGATTGGATCTTCAACTGTAAGAATGTTGCGCTCATTACTGTTTATTTCCGTCAGACCCGCATAAAGCGTGGTCGACTTACCTGAGCCCGTTGGGCCAGTAACCAAGATGATGCCATGTGGGCGAGCAATCATTTGGCGAAATGCATTGTGGTTGGTTTCTGTCATACCCAGACTATGCAGATCTAAGCGTGTCGCGTTTTTGTCTAACAGACGCATTACCACTCGCTCACCATGTGACGATGGCATGGTTGATACACGCACATCCACGGCACGTCCACCAATACGCAAAGAGATACGACCATCTTGTGGTACACGCTTTTCAGCAATATCAAGCTTCGCCATGACCTTAACTCGCGACACAAGCAAAGGGGCCAGCTTACGGCTCGGTGAGAGCACATCACGCAGCACGCCATCAATCCGGAAGCGAATTGAAAGACTTTTCTCAAAGGTCTCGATATGAATATCCGACGCCCCTTCTTTGATCGCCTCGCCCAGCATCGCGTTGATAAGCTTGATGATAGGTGCATCGTCTTCTGACTCAAGCAAATCTTCATCTTGCGGTAAGTCTTCAGCTAACGAGAAAAAGTCGTCATTGTCTGCGCCAATGTCTTCCATCAACTGACGAGCTTCTGAAGAGTCGCGTTGGTAGGCTTCGGTTAGCTTGCCATCAAACGCTTCTTTGCTCAGCTCCTGCATGGCAAAAGGCAGCCCACAGACCCGCTTGACTTCGATAAGAGCCTGAACCGAAATCGGCGCAATATAGTACAACACTAGCCCACCTTCAGTAGGCTCTAGCACTAACTTAAAACGATTGGCAAAGCTAAACGGCAAGCGTTTAAAGCTTGGGATTAACTCTAGGTCCATTATTGCGCGCTCATCTGATCGATAAATGCCTGAATCTCAACTGGGTGAGCAATATCCTCACCATACTCAGGCAGTACCGGTATATGACCATCATCCATTAGCTTCAAGCCTTGATCGGCTCTATACAGCTGTTCAGCGCGAATAAAGTTGTATTTACGCTGCGTAATACCATCTGCGGTCATACCGTCACGGATGATAGTTGGCTTGATAAACACCATGAGGTTTTTCTTCTCCACCTGGGTGCTGGTTGATTTAAATAGGTGACCTAGGTAGGGAATATCACCCAGTAGCGGTACTTTAGATTCACTTTCCAGCGCACGCTCATCAATCAGGCCACCAAGGACAATCATCTGACCATCTTCAACCATCACTGAGGTATTAAGTTGACGCTTGGCAAAGCGGACATCTACCGCGCCATTAGCACCAAGTACGTTAGAGACTTCTTGCTCAATTTTTAGCTGGACCGAGTTACCTTCGTTGATTTGTGGCACCACTTTAAGCTTGATACCGACTTCTTTACGCTCAACGGTCTGGAATGGGTTGTCATTGTTTGAACCGGTTTGTGAGCCGGTGATAACTGGCACTTCTTCACCGACAATAAATGAGGCCTCACCGTTGTCCATTACCGTAATACTTGGTGAAGATAGAATGTTCGAGTTAGAGTCGGTCGACACAGCACTGATCAATGCAGTCCAGTCACCCATCACTACACTTAGAGCCGCACCATTTACACCACCTAGAGCAGAAGCCAGTGTAGAGTAGTCTCCTTTGGTTGTCGTTTCCTCATAATATTTGATCTCACCAGTATTCGAGTCTCGGATCGGTTTCTTTTCTACCGTATCTTTGGCTTCTTCTAAGCCAATCATCACGTTACCGATTGATGCGCCAGCATTAGAGTGCTGAATCACGGCACCGGTATCCAGGGAACCCCACTGAACACCAAAGTTGAGGCCATCGCCCTCAGCCATTTCTACAATGAGTGCTTCAATTAATACTTGGGCACGGCGAATATCAAGCTGAGCGATCACATCTTGCAGTGCGTTCATGATATCGGGTGGAGCAGTCACTACTAACGCGTTGGTATCTGGGTGAGCAGCAATCATCACTTCACCACGTTTTGCACTACTCGCTTGCTTCGAGCCAGAAGATTTCTCTGCTTGCAGGTTGTCCGAAACTCCTTTAAGCACATCGACTAGGTCTTCAGCTTTGGCATACTTGAGGTAAACCACACGGTTGTTACCCTTTGATGCCATCTCAATATCAAGCTGCTTAATCAATCGACGCAGGCGATCACGTACTTGCGGATCACCAGAAATCAGAATTGAGTTAGTGCGATCGTCCGCCACCAGCTTAGGCTGAAGGAAAGCTGGGGTGTTTTTAGCATCAGTGGTTTTATTCAAGGCTTCAACAATTCGCACCATTTCTGCGGCAGACGCATTGTCTAGCTCTACCACTTCAATCTCTTTGTCACCCGCTTGGTCAACACGCTTGATGATATCCGCCAGACGATTAACCACTGCAGCACGACCAGTAATTAGGATAATGTTGGCAGGGTCATAGTGAACCACGTTACCCGCACCGGCATTATCGTTAAGCTGACGCAATAGCGGCGAGAGTTCGCGTACCGAGACATTACGTACCGCGACAACTCGGGTTACAACCTCATCACCATTGATGCTGCCATCACCGACAACCGGAACAGCCGAGGTCTTGGCGTCTTTATCTTTGATAACTTTTAAGATGCCGTTATCCATTTCAACCACAGCAAAACCATACACTTCCAATACATTAAGGAAAAAACTGTAGTATTGCTCTTCAGTCAACATATCGTAGCTGCGCACATCGACTTTGCCGCGTACGGAAGGATCTACAATGATGGTTTTTTCTAGATTACGACCAACTATATTAATAAATTCTTGGATATCTGTGCCTTTAAAGCTGGCACTAAAATCGTTTGCTGCCACCATAGCAGGTGACGTCAATAAGCTTCCTGCTAAAAGCCATGCGCTTTTTTTAAGCCAATGGTTCACTCTGTACTCCTCGGATCGACTGACGCTGCTGCGACAACCTTATAATTCAATGTATATTTCATGTGGTTGACCGTTTCGCTCTACGGTTAGATTAAGTTCGGTCAACTGGGACAAGCTTCTAAATACTTCACCCATTGCCGCAGAATCTTTGAGATCCAGTCCATTAATTGAAATTGCAATATCACCAGGTTTAAGACCGACAGCGTCAAATAGCGCTCGGTCTTTGCCTGGAGAGAGACGGTAGCCAACCACCTCTCCATCTTGTTTTACTTGAGACATCCGCACGTATTGGAAGATCTGTTTAGCATCTTGGCGGATTTCTTCGCGAATTTTATTTAATGAGTCAGGTGAAACCTGACTGCGTGTCACACTTTTAGGTGCTTGCACCGCAGTTTCAGAAGGCTTGGTGTACTTCAACCCTTCCAGCATCACAGTTTCGTTGCGACCAGAGTTGTCGATAATGACACGATCGGATTGCACTTGGATCAGCTTAGCGCGAGTGCCTTCAATGACCTCATTAAGACCATAAGTTGCTTGCTGACCTCGGTTGGCGATCACCGCTAAGCTTTTATCAGGATTGGAACTGGTCACGACACCGACTAACACCACATTCAATCGGCTCTTAGGCGCATCTTGTACTTTGGGTTGTTCAACCACGGGCGCGTTAGTTTGGTATTTGCCAAAAAGGTTGCTGTTTTGCAGCTCGGAAATGTCGATTCGCGATGAGCTATCTGAACCCACCTTTACCACACTGCTTGGTTGCCATTGCGATATAGAAGGCGTGCTCCACGGTTGCCAAATCATTTGCCCACCGATCCACGCACTGAGTGTCAGCAGAATCATCATCACTGCAAAACTGACACGCTGTTGAACGCCAACTTCTTTTAACGCCTCGCCAAATTTATAAAGTGTCATTGCACTATATTGCTTCACTCGCTGTCCCTATCTGTCTGGCTAGGTGCCCTGATTATTCCGCCTTAAATTATGGTATTCAAACCCGTATAACGGAGGTTAATAATTAGTTATCAAAGATGTAGCGGATCATTGTATCAAAATATGAAACAAGCTAAACATAAAACCACGAAACGTCACTTTTTAAGAGCATAATTTATATGATCTTGCTTGAAAAATGCCACATTCGTCACCATTGTTACATCATCTGGGTGTACTGACATCCACCGCAGTTAGAGGGCAAGATACACAATGGGTTCCCAAACCGAAGCAGTTAGACTCGATAAATGGCTATGGGCAGCACGATTTTATAAGACTCGCTCCATCGCTCGCAACATGGTCGATGGTGGCAAAGTCCATTATAATGGTCAACGTAGTAAGCCAAGTAAGGCTGTCGAACTCGGTGCGGTAATCACTTTAAGGCAAGGGCACGAAGAAAAAACCGTGGTTATAGACAAGATATCTGACCAACGCCGCGGAGCCCCAGAAGCACAAACGCTCTACTCTGAAACAGCAGAAAGCCTTAATAAACGTGAAGAGAACGCGACACGCCGTAAGCTTCACGCCCATAACCCTAGTCCAGAGCGCCGCCCCGACAAAAAGCAGCGCCGCGATATCATTAAATTTAAACACCAATAAGCTCAAGCAGATTTACGAGGAATCGCCACATGGCAAGCAATGTTTTAAACCGCTACTTATTTGAAGATCTTTCAGTACGTGGTGAGTTGGTACAATTGGATGACGCTTACCAACGTATTATTTCCAGCAAGGAATATCCAGCACCACTACAAAAGCTGCTTGGAGAGCTATTGGTTTCAACAACACTTTTGACCGCAACATTGAAGTTTGAAGGGTCAATTACCCTGCAACTGCAAGGTGACGGCCCAGTATCATTGGCAGTGATTAACGGTGATCACGACCAAAAAATTCGCGGAGTTGCACGCTGGGAAGGCGATATCGCTGACGATGCCAACATCCATGACATGATGGGTAAAGGCCACCTAGTTATTACTATTGACCCTAAGAAAGGCGAACGTTACCAAGGTATTGTTGGTCTTGACGGTGACAACTTATCTGAGATCCTCGAAAGCTACTTCGCTAACTCAGAGCAGCTTAAAACTCGCATTTGGTTAAGAACTGGCGAGCATCAAGGCCAGCAACGTGCTGCTGGTATGCTGATTCAAGTGATGCCAGACGGTACTGGCACACCTGAAGACTTCGAACACCTAGAGCAACTGACAGATACAGTTAAAAATGAAGAGCTATTTGGACTCGAAGCGAATGAACTTCTGTACCGCCTTTACAACCAAGAGAAAGTTCGTCTATTTGATCCACAAGCTGTTGAGTTTTTCTGTGGCTGCTCCCGTGAGCGCAGTGGCGCAGCTATCGTGACTATCGATCGAGCAGAAGTGAACGACATTTTAGCCGAGGTAGGTTCAATTTCTTTACATTGTGATTACTGCGGCACAAACTATTCGTTCGACGAAGCTCAGGTATCTGAGCTGTTCAACCAATCAGGTATGAACAATAAAAAGCTGCATTAATTTATACGGCATAGCAAGCCTGTAATTTACCCTTCAAAAGGCCAGCACATGCTGGCCTTTTTTGTGATCTCCCCCCCGTAAAACCTAGTCTTAGCCGTAATAAACTAACCTGTTAATTTTTGTCAATTAATAATCATTTTGCTCTAGCGCAAAGCTTTGCGCACACGATAAACTAACTCCACCAATATGTGATGCGTCGCTTAAAACCCCAATTAAAATACGGATGTTTTTTGAGCTATATCCCTGTTTTATATGAGACCGATTGCTAGCATGGTGAGCAGACAGAAGTTCAAAAAATTATTACAAAATCCCTACAAAATATTCCAATAAGGAGCACCTATGACCGTTATGGAACATACAAAGGCTGCAACAATTGATCTTACCAAACACGGACTTCAAAACGTAAAAGAGGTTATTCGCAACCCAAGCTACGAGATGTTGTTCGAAGAAGAAACTCGCGCAGATCTGGAAGGCTATGAAAAAGGCGTGGTCACCGAATTAGGCGCAGTCGCTGTTGATACCGGTATTTTTACTGGACGCTCACCTAAAGATAAGTACATAGTTAAAGACACCACCACACAAGAGCACATGTGGTGGACATCAAACACAGTGAAAAACGATAACAAACCGATAGACCAGGCGGTATGGAACGACCTTAAACAGCTCGTCACCAATCAGCTATCAGGTAAGCGTGTTTTCGTTATAGATGGTTACTGTGGTGCCAACCCAGACACTCGCTTAAGCATTCGTGTTATCACTGAAGTTGCATGGCAAGCGCACTTCGTGAAAAACATGTTTATTCGTCCAAGTGAAAAAGAACTAGCTACGTTTGAACCTGATTTCGTGGTGATGAACGGTGCCAAATGTACTAACCAAAAGTGGGAAGAGCACGGTCTGAACTCTGAAAACTTCACGGTATTTAACCTGACTGAGCGCATGCAACTTATCGGTGGTACATGGTACGGCGGTGAGATGAAGAAAGGCATGTTCGCGATGATGAACTACTTCCTTCCTCTTAAAGACATTGCTTCTATGCACTGTAGCGCCAACAAGTGTAAAGAAAACGGCGATGTGGCGATCTTCTTTGGTCTATCTGGTACAGGTAAAACCACGCTATCTACCGATCCTAAACGTGAATTAATCGGCGATGATGAACACGGCTGGGATGATGATGGTATCTTCAACTTCGAAGGGGGTTGTTACGCGAAAACCATCAAGCTATCAAAAGAAGCAGAGCCAGACATCTACAATGCGATTCGTCGCGATGCACTACTCGAGAACGTAACCGTCCGTAGCGATGGCTCGATTGACTTCGATGATGGCTCAAAAACAGAAAATACCCGTGTGTCTTACCCTATCGAGCACATAGAGAACATTGTTAAACCTGTTTCTAAAGCGGGTCATGCCAACAAAGTCATTTTCCTATCTGCTGATGCATTTGGTGTTCTACCTCCTGTTGCTAAGTTGACGCCTGAGCAGACTAAGTATCACTTCCTGTCTGGCTTTACAGCTAAGCTGGCGGGTACTGAACGCGGTATTACTGAGCCAACACCAACCTTCTCAGCTTGTTTCGGTGCAGCGTTCCTAACGCTACACCCAACAAAATACGCCGAAGTACTGGTGAAGCGTATGGAAGCGGCTGGTGCTGAAGCTTACCTGGTTAACACCGGTTGGAACGGCAGTGGCAAACGTATCTCAATTCAAGATACTCGCGGCATCATTGATGCAATTCTTGATGGGTCGATAGAGAATGCGGAGACCAAACATATTCCAATCTTTAATTTGGAAGTACCTACTGCATTGCATGACGTTGACCCAGCCATCCTAGATCCACGTGATACTTACACTGACCCACTACAATGGGAAAGCAAAGCGAAAGACCTTGCTCAGCGTTTTATCAACAACTTTGATAAGTACACAGACAATGACGAAGGTAAATCTCTGGTTGCAGCCGGACCTCAGCTAGATTAGTGACGTATACCCAAAATAATTGGAGTTGCAGCGCGGCCACAAGACAATTCAGCCCTATGAGCATAGGTATTCTATGTGATTAGGGTGAATTGGCGCAGTGAACAAAGCTGCAGATTCAAGTATGAAGGGTATGATTGGAAATTGTGTAGCTAAGCCCCTAAGTTGAGGGGCTTTTTGTTGCCTGAAAAGAAAAAGTGTTCCAAGCTAGTAGCATCTATCGACGAGGGAAAGTGATTAAACGTGAAAAAAGCACTCTTGCTGCTTACTATCCTAGTGGTCAGTACCATCACGCTATTGATACTTAGTTTATATACGGTGATGCAAACCCGTTACTCTGCCAAAGTAGTCACTGCTCTCGTTGATAGCCTTACGCCGTATCAACTTAAAGCTATTCACGCTGAGTACACTCCTCCATTTCAACTAACATTGAATGCTGTCGACCTCGAATACGCAGATAGAAACCTACAACTGCCTAAATTAACCCTATGGTTAAGTCAGTTTCCTTTGCAAAACGGCAAGCTAGCTTTTGATTCGATTCTAGTAGAAGGGGCGAGTTTAGAATTAGATAGCCTTGATGCAAGCCTCTTCGACCATCTTACACTCCACCAGCTGGCCTTTAAGCATGTCGATATAAACGCGGGGAGATGGTCAGCACGTGGCGTCAACCTGCAGATTGAAAACCCAGTCTGGCAAAGTGCACAACAGTCTTTGCCCTACGGTGATATTCAGCTCTCGGCTGAGCAGCTTTACATACAAGGGGAGGCGTTGGATAACCTGCTTGTCGATATGCATTACCAAGCGACCGACAGCACGGTGTTTGGTAGTTCATTTAATTGGCGTGGGGCCAACATTTCAGGCCAAGCAGAACAATACCCGCAAGGTTGGTCGCTAGTGAATGTCACCATAGATCAACTCACGCTACCACAGTCGACCCAAATTGAACGCCTTGTCACCACACTCCGCAACCTCAGCTTACCGATTTATCATATTAACAGTCTCGATATTATTAACAGTTCATTCAACTACCGCCATTGGCGATTCGAGCACCTTGATGCCTCACTTGAAAATCTCGCACTTGAACGCTCGTCATGGCAACAACAAGCTGGCTATGCCTCCTTTGATGCAGAAAGCATTAGCAATAGAGAACTGCAGCTCTTCTCACCAAGCGCCAAGTTGGCCTTCAGTCACAATCAGATCCAAATTGAAGAATTTGATGCGGATTTCAAACAAGGACGGGTACGGCTACAAGGGGTTGTTTCACCGCTAGCAGTCAAGCTCTCGCAACTGACAGTAAATGGTATTAGATGGTTAGAACAAACCGAGCAGTTAACTCCTAGCCTAAAAGCCGCCACCTCTTCGCTCAACCATTTAACGATTGACCAGTTGGACATAGAGAACGCACAGTTTATCCAAGTCGAAAAACAGCCGTATTGGCAAATCTCTGGGCTGAATGTCGAGGGCACAAATCTGCTGCTTATCGATCAAGACAAGCATGGACTGTTAGAAGGTAAACTGGAGATCAGTGCTAATGCCGCTAGCATCGACAAATTGGTGTCTTCCCAAGCACACCTCACTGCTCACGCAAGCAACAGAAAACTTACCTTAGATCGAGCCTTTATTCCTCTAGAGCAAGGTTATATCGAAGCAAATGGAACCTGGGATAGGGGCAGTCTAAGTGCCCCTTGGCAGCTAACACTCCACGCCGACGGTATACCGCTTGAACATTACTTTGTAGAGCAATCTCTGCCTTTCTCACTCACAGGGCTTGCCGAAACAGAGGTTGAACTCAAGGGATTATCTGGAGACTACTCTATGCTGTCACACAGTCTATCAGGGAAAGTAACGACCTATTTCCACCAAGCGACTTTACAGGCCAAAAGCTTTGATGGTGAACAAGAATATCAACATCAATTAGACTTAGGAGCGGTAGAGATGACTGCTGATCGTGGGCGAATAACCGTGAGTAGCCCCAATAGCATTTCACAAATTGCTGGAGAGATGGATCTAACCAAGCCGCAATTTTCCACCTTGCTGTTTAAATCACAACATGATTGTGCTGAGCTTTGGTCAGATATTCTTAGCGCCACCAATGTGATAAAACAGACTTGCAAGCCTGACAAGCCTCAACCGATAACGCCATCACCAGAACTAGAGATTCACTCTTCAGCTACAGAGTCTTCGCCAAGTACCGATTTATAATTAGGGATCAACATATATGTACCAATAAAGTCGACGGCAGCCTGTTCGCCACTCTGAATGGTCACATGAATGACAATTCTAGCTTTGCGTCCTGATGCCAAACGATCTAAATCGCCACTAATGCCATCAAGCGACGTGGACGCTACGGGGTTTTGCGTCACTGGGTGACGATAGCGGATTTGGCTATCGGCCAGCACAATATCACCACTTAACCCACGCTCTTTCATCAGTAGCCAGGTCATTCCCCAACCAGTAAGCGTCGCTAAGGTGAAAGCAGAACCGGCAAACATTGTATTGTGCGGGTTTAAGTTGGGGTTGAGCTGCGCGCCACATTCAAACTGATAACCTGTGTATTGGTTTATCTTGATGCCCATCTTGTCACTAATCGGAATTTGATGTTCCCATCGCTCTTGCAGCTCAGTACACCACTCAGGTTTACGCAGTACATTCGCCATAGGATCAAGATGCTTCACCATTTGCTGGTGTCTTACCGGACCACGCTCGTCGGTCAATTCACCACGTCGCTCAAAGCCATTATTCTCATAGAAGGAGATCGCATCCTCACGGGCATTACACACTAAGCGTTTCGCCCCTTCCTGGCGCGCTAATGATTCTAAGGCAACCAATACCAGTGACCCCATGCCTTTGCCACGACGAGAACCTTTTACTGCCATATAGCGTATCTGGCCCTCACTGTCTGGCGTGATGTACAACCGGCCGATAGCCATCGGTCTACCACGACCATCAACAATCATGCGATGATGGCTCATCGGATCGTATTCATCACGTTCTGAACCAATTGGCATTCGCCACGGCTCTCGTAACATCTGCCAACGGAAGTGATAGTACTTATTCAGTTGGTTATCGTTTTTGGGCGTGATCAGCTTAAACATAAAAATCCTTTTTATAGAGACGAACTCGCCTCTCTACTAGCCTTATTATTATACTTGCAACCAGAAGGTTACAGGGCCGTCATTGACTAACGACACTTTCATATCAGCGGCAAAACGTCCACGCTCTGTCGGTAAGACTTCAGCACAGCGGTCGGCAAAGTATTCGTACAAACGTTCAGCTTCTGCCGGATGTGCTCCGCGAGAAAAGCCTGCACGCGTTCCTTTCTTGGTATCTGCAGGTAAAGTGAATTGGGATACCACCAGCACTTTACCATCAACTTGCTTAACGTTGAGGTTCATCTTATCCTCAGCGTCACCAAAAACACGGTAAGTGGTTACCCGCTCCATCAAACGTTTTGCTTTCGCTTCATCATCGTCTTTTTCTACGCCTAATAATACAAGTAGACCTTTGTCGATTTCTCCTACCACTTCACCATCTACGCGTACGGCTGCCTCACTCACTCTCTGGATCAGTGCTATCACTGTGCTTTCCTTCGTCTTGCTCATTTTCAAATTGCACTGAGTTTACCATGTCTGATTGCTCACTCCACTGCTCTCTTTCGCCAAGTGCAGCCGTCACCTCAGCGCCAACCAAAACAATCAACCAACATAAATAGACCCAAACAAATAAGATCGGTATCGCGGCCAAAGCACCATAAATCAACTGATAAGACGGAAACTCAGTTATGTAAGCGGCAAAGCCTTTTTTACTCGCTTCAAATAAAAGCGCAGCCACAATCGCTCCAATAACGGCATGACGAAATCGCACCTTTTTATTTGGCACTAACAAATACAAACCGACAAAAGCAAAGAACGACAGTAAGAATGGAAGCCAGCGCAATAGCAGGTTATAGACACCTGAAATCGTCTCACTCTCAAGTATTTTTAGTGAGGTAACGTAAGAGGTGGCGGCAATACTTGCCCCAACTAGTATTGGTCCAAGCGTCAGTACCATCCAATACATCGAGAAGGAAAACACCGCACGACGCTTTTCAGTTACGCGCCAAATATAGTTTAGGTTTTTATCGATATTAGAGATCAGCATTAAGGCTGCGACAAATAAGAATGCGCCACCGACAGCGCTCATCTTTCCAGTGTTGGCAACAAACTCTAACAGAGCATTCTTAACCGCATCTCCTGCCGCGGGAACAAAGTGAGTAATCACAAAATCTTGCAGTGCCGTGCCTGCGTTTTCAAAAATGGCAAAAGAAGACAACACAGAAAGCAATACGGTTAGCATTGGCACGATTGATAACAAAGTAATGTACGCCAGATAGCCAGCATTAACGTTGACTCTATCGTGACCCATTCTGGTCAGCAGATAGCGTGCAAATAATACGGCTTGCTTAATCACTGGCTCGATTTTCAACTTGTAACTCCCTACTATCTCAGTCATCCTAACAGTCTAATTCTAAAGGAAAGGAAACCATCATGCCGTACTTACTTGCTATTGTATTGTCGATTTTTACCCTAACCGGGTGTCAATCAGCCTATTACTCTGCAATGGAACAAGTAGGCTACCATAAACGAGACATCATGGTGGATCGCGTTGAAGACGCCAAACAGTCACAACAAGACGCGCAACAAGAATTTACTAGCGCACTGGAAGCGCTTTCGGCATTGACCAACTTTGACGGTGGGGAACTAGAAACCGTCTACAACCAGATCAACGACAAGTACCAAGACAGTGAAAAAGCCGCGCAAGATGTCAGTGACCGCATTGCCGCTATTGAAGATGTCTCAGATGCACTATTTGCTGAGTGGCAAGATGAATTAAAGCTTTACACTAGCACCAAGCTTAAGCGTTCTAGTGAACAAAAACTTAAAGAGACCCAGCGCTCATACAGTACTATGTTGTCAGCGATGAAGCGCGCAGAAGACAAGATGGCCCCAGTACTCAATACACTGCGCGACAATACTCTTTATTTAAAACACAACCTCAATGCGAGCGCGATTGGCTCTCTACAGGGTGAGTTTGCAAGCTTGGAACAAGATATCCAATACGCAATACAAGATATGAATGCAGCGATTGCAGAGTCAGATAAGTTCCTACAAAAGCTAAGCCAGAAGTAACGCTTTAAAACCTCCTCCTAGTGAGGAGGTTTTAGCTTTCCACCTCAGCAACTAAGTCTGTTACTTGGCGAACAAAGCTGGCCCTTTCCATTGCCGTCCCCCACGGAATTTCGATCACTTGATAACCTAGCTCAGTGTAGGTATCGACAAGCGTTTGATGGATTTGAAGCGCTTCTTCAAAACTATGCGGACGCACCTCATCTTGAACATAAATCGAGGCTTCAGGTCGGCAAGTAAATACCTGACTATGGTACCCAACGCTTTGGGTCAGGAATTCCTGATCCACTTTACAACCGCCCACTTTAAGGTAGGCGACAATATCGGGAATCGCTCGATCCATAAATGCGACTTGTGATTGCTGCGCGGTAAGCTTTTGGTCACCCATAAACCTTAAGCATAAATAGGCAAATTCTGGCAAGTTTGTCCATGGCAGTATGCCATCAGGTTGCAGACTCTGTTGCTCAATTAGTGTGCGTGACCCTTCAGCAAAAGTCGCGTAGCCATATTGTGCTAACGCGGCAACTAAGGTTGTTTTACCCGCACCCGGACCGCCAGTAATTACGATTGGTTTCATTTTCCCCCCATAAAAGAAAAGCCCCGAGTTGGCGTCAACTCAGGGCTTTAAAGCTTAAATAACGACTAAGTGATATTACTTAGCGTTACGCGCTTCACGCTTACGATCGCTTTCCGTTAGGAACTTCTTACGAATACGGATGCTTTCAGGCGTTACTTCTACTAGTTCATCTTCATCAATAAACTCTAGAGCTTGCTCAAGAGTGTGCTTGATTGGCGGAGTAAGAACCTGAGCGTCATCAGTACCTGATGCGCGAACGTTAGTTAGCTGCTTACCTTTCAGTGCGTTTACTGTCAGGTCGTTGTCACGGCTGTGAATACCGATGATCATACCTTCGTAAACTTCTACACCGTGACCGATGAATAGACGACCACGTTCTTGAAGGTTAAACAGTGCATTAGTCAGAGCTTTACCTGCAGCGTTCGCAATTAGAACACCGTTGATACGTTGACCAATCTGACCACCTTTGTGAGGGCCGTAGTGATCAAACGTATGGTACAGAAGACCAGAACCAGACGTTAGCGTCATGAACTCAGTTTGGAAACCGATAAGACCACGAGAAGGCATATCGAAATCCATGCGAACACGGCCTTTACCATCTGGTGCCATATCCTTCAGCTCACCTTTACGTAGGCCGATGTTTTCCATGATGCCGCCTTGGTGCTCTTCAAGAACGTCAATCGTTACTGTTTCAAACGGTTCCATTAGCTGACCATCTTCTTCTTTGATGATTACTTCTGGACGAGATACAGCAAGCTCGAAGCCTTCACGACGCATGTTTTCGATCAGGATAGATAGGTGAAGCTCACCACGGCCTGATACGCGGAATTTGTCTGGATCGTCTGTTTGCTCCACACGTAGTGCTACGTTGTGAACCAATTCTTTTTCTAAACGCTCAAGGATGTTACGTGACGTTACGAACTTACCTTCTTTACCCGCGAACGGAGAAGTGTTTACTTGGAACGTCATGGTTACTGTTGGTTCATCAACAGACAGTGCTGGTAGCGCTTCAACTTGGTTCTGCGCACAGATAGTGTCAGAGATTTTCAGCTCGCCAAGACCAGTGATAGCGATGATGTCACCCGCGTTCGCTTCAGCAACTTCGTGACGCTCAAGGCCTAGGTAGCCCATTACTGTGCCAACTTTACCATTACGAGTCTTACCATCAGCACCGATTACCGTTACTTGTTGGTTTGGTTTAACGCTACCACGAGTTACACGTGCAACACCGATAACACCAACGTAAGAGCTGTAGTCTAGCTGAGAAACTTGCATCTGTAGTGGACCATCTAGGTCAACCTGAGGTGCTTCAACTTCTTCAACGATAGTCTGGAATAGTGGTTCCATGTTCTCGCCAGCTTCACCTTCTTCAAGCGTTGCCCAACCGTTAAGTGCTGAAGCGTAAACCACTTTGAAGTCTAGCTGTTCGTCAGTAGCACCTAGGTTGTCGAATAGATCGAAGACTTGATCCATAACCCAGTCAGGACGAGCGCCAGGGCGGTCAATTTTGTTGATTACAACGATTGGCTTAAGACCGTGAGCAAAGGCTTTCTGCGTTACAAAACGCGTTTGTGGCATTGGGCCATCTACTGCGTCAACGATAAGTAGCACAGAGTCAACCATAGACATGATACGCTCTACTTCACCACCGAAGTCAGCGTGTCCCGGAGTGTCTACGATGTTGATGCGGTAATCATTCCAGTTAATTGCTGTGTTTTTAGCCAGAATGGTAATGCCACGCTCTTTCTCGATGTCGTTCGAGTCCATGACTCGCTCTTCAGCTTCACCGCGAGACTCTAAAGTACCTGATTGCTGTAGTAGTTTATCAACCAGTGTTGTTTTACCGTGGTCAACGTGCGCGATGATCGCGATATTTCTTAAATTATCAATCTGTGGAGTAGCCATGGATCTTGATTCACTTATAAAAGAAGCAACCCTCTTAAATCGAACATTTAATGAGCACTGCCTATTTGATTAAAAAAACGACCGTAATGTACCAGATTCTAGCGAAAAACCCAGAAATATGTGATCTGATTCGCTCCATTTCGTCGATTATTTTATTGATGAAACGCAAGCTCACTCCGAGTAAAGGTAAATCCCCATTGACATGAGGTCGAAAACTCGGCTGAATGAATGTCGATTTTGTCTTATCTTGGTGCAATGCAAAATAAACGCACCAATATAGTGCACAAATGGATCATTTTGGTGCGAGAACCTGCACCAAATTAACACCAAACCCGCTAATTCATTGAAATTAATGGACTAATTTTTTTGGCACGCTTTTGGCTTTATGAGAAGTAGCATCGATTAATACGATTGAAACGAAATTAATCAATGCTGGATTTCATCAACCGAATCGAGCTAAACCGCTTTAATAACACTGGAGGTTATCCAAGATGTCTGTAGAAAACGTTCTATCTCTGATCCAAGAAAACGAAGTTAAGTTTGTTGACCTACGCTTTACCGATACTAAAGGTAAAGAGCAGCACGTATCTATCCCTGCTCACCAAGTGGACGCAGACTTCTTCGAAGAAGGTAAAATGTTTGACGGTTCATCAGTTGCTGGCTGGAAAGGCATCAACGAATCAGACATGGTAATGATGCCTGACGCATCATCTGCTGTACTAGACCCGTTCACTGAAGATGCAACGCTAAACGTTCGTTGTGACATCCTAGAGCCTGCAACGATGCAAGGCTACGACCGTGACCCTCGCTCAATCGCAAAACGTGCTGAAGACTACCTACGCGCTACTGGAATTGCCGATACTGTGCTTGTTGGTCCTGAACCAGAATTCTTCCTATTTGACGATGTTAAATTCGCCACTGACATGTCTGGTTCTTTCTTCAAGATTGACGATATCGAAGCAGCTTGGAACACTGGTTCTGACATCGAAGGCGGTAATAAAGGCCACCGTCCAGGCGTTAAAGGTGGTTACTTCCCAGTCGCTCCTGTAGATTCTTCTCAAGATATCCGCTCTGCAATGTGTTTAATCCTAGAAGAGATGGGCCAAGTTGTAGAAGCACATCACCACGAAGTTGCAACTGCAGGCCAGAACGAAATTGCGACTCGCTTTAACACCCTGACTGCTAAAGCGGACGAAATTCAGGTTTACAAATATGTAGTTCACAACGTTGCACACGCATTTGGTAAAACAGCGACATTCATGCCTAAACCACTAGTTGGCGATAACGGCTCAGGTATGCACGTTCACCAATCTCTAGCGAAAGATGGCGTTAACCTATTCGCTGGCGACAAGTACGGCGGCCTATCTGAAATGGCGCTTTACTACATCGGTGGTATCATCAAGCACGCTAAAGCAATCAACGCATTTGCTAACGCATCAACTAACTCGTACAAGCGTCTTGTACCAGGCTTCGAAGCACCAGTTATGCTTGCTTACTCTGCACGTAACCGCAGCGCTTCTATCCGTATCCCAGTGGTACCAAGCCCGAAAGCACGTCGTATCGAGCTACGTTTCGGTGATCCATCTGCGAACCCTTACCTATGCTTTGCTGCAATGCTTATGGCTGGTCTTGACGGTATCAAGAACAAGATCCACCCAGGCGAAGCAATGGATAAAGACCTTTACGATCTACCAGCTGAAGAAGCAGCAGAGATCCCAACAGTGGCTTACTCACTAAAAGAAGCACTAGAATGCCTAGACGCTGACCGTGAGTTCCTAACTTCTGGCGGTGTATTCTCTGACGACTTTATCGATTCTTACATCGACCTTAAGTCTCAAGACGTAGAGAAAGTAAACATGACAACTCACCCACTAGAGTTCGAATTGTACTACTCTGTATAATCAACTGTAGTACGCGCTATCGCGTCGAGTTACATAAAACTAAGGCTCTCCTCGCAGGTGGGCCTTTTTCTTTTCAGTGGATAAATTTGTGCCTGCTAATATGACTTCGACAATACTAAAGGAGAGGTTATGCAGCGCTTTTATATCAGCATTGCAACTATGCTGTTGATAAGTTCAACCTGCTACACACAGACGATTTACACTTGGGTTGATGACAGTGGTGCACGCCACTTCAGTGACTCTAGAGCCGTAGAACACGCAACATCGATTGAGCTACCCAAGTTAGAACAATCTGCCTCTCCACATCAAGTCAGTGAACCGCTGGCTCAAGACAATAACCAAGATATACAGTATCAAACTGCAACACCCACACCTCTTGTAATCAACATAACCGACCCAGAACATGACTCTACACAACGCAGCAACAATGGTTCACTTGAACTCCATGCCAAGCTAAACCGCGAACTCAACGTTGGTGAACAACTCCAGCTAATCGTCAATGGCAGCAAATATGGAGTACCAACCACAACAGCCGAATGGCATTTAAAAAACCTTGATAGAGGTGCTCACTCCTTTCTTATTCAAGCATTTAGATACGGCAAGCTTATTGCATCATCTAAGTCTATTACGGTGCATTTGCTACGTGCGAGTATCAATTCAGTGAAACAAAGACCTAATTCCTAGGACTATCTCTCGTTTTCACTTTAGTTCTCCCAATCAATGCGCCATACTTGAATCATCAATCGCACCATTTTGGTGCATTGCACAATTCAAGTTCAAGGATGGGGCAAAACAGTGGATAACGAACTCAACGACATTATTCTCAACCACCAAGTGACGGCGATTTTAATCATGAACGAATCGCTGCAGGTCAAGTACGCCAACCCTGCAGCTGAGCAGTTATTTTCTCAAAGTTCCAAACGTATTGTTGATCATCCTCTATCACACTTGATCCAGCACGCCTCAATGGACCTTGCTTTACTCTCTCAACCACTACAAAGCGGCCAAAGCATTACTGATAGCGATGTCACATTTGTCGTTGATGGTAAACCTTTAATGCTCGAAGTGACCGTCAGCCCTATCTCGTGGAAAAGAGAATTAATGCTGCTAGTTGAAATGAGAAAAATCGGACAACAACGCCGCCTATCTCAAGAACTCAATCAACATGCGCAGCAGCAGGCAGCCAAACTTTTGGTGCGGGGCTTGGCCCATGAAATTAAAAATCCTCTGGGTGGGCTAAGAGGAGCAGCGCAACTCTTAGAACGAACCCTGCCTGACCCTAATCTCGCAGAGTACACCCAGATAATCATCGAGCAAGCAGACCGACTTCGTGCTTTAGTTGACCGATTGTTAGGGCCACAAAAGCCCGGAAAAAAACAACCCGAGAATTTACACCTAATCTTAGAAAAGGTTCGCCAACTGGTTGATCTTGAAGTCAATCAGAGTGTAACAATAGAAAGAGACTATGACCCGAGCCTGCCAGAAATCTTAATGGATGCCGATCAGATTGAACAAGCACTGCTCAACATAGTGAGTAATGCTGGGCATATCCTAAAGAGTCAATCTAACGGCCAAATCACCATTCGCACCAGAACAGTGCATCAGGCCAATATTCACGGTCAGAGATGCAAGTTAGCTGCACGAATAGAAATTATCGACAACGGGCCCGGCATCCCTTCTGACCTGCAAGATACTCTGTTTTATCCAATGGTGAGCGGTCGTGAAGGCGGCACTGGACTAGGGCTGTCAATCGCACAAAATCTGATCGACCAACATCAAGGCAAGATTGATGTCGAGAGTTGGCCAAGTAGAACAACATTTACGATTTATTTACCGATTTAAACAACATTAGTGGCATTGCTGTAAGGAAAACAATATGAGTAAAGGATATGTTTGGGTGGTCGATGACGACAGCTCCATTCGCTGGGTTATGGAGAAGACCCTATCATCAGCCAATATCAAGTGTGAAACCTTTGCCGATGCCGAGAGCGTGTTGATGGCACTAGAACGTGAAACACCCGATGTTCTCGTCTCGGATATACGGATGCCAGGCATTGATGGGATTGAGCTTCTTAAGCAAGTCAACGAACGTTCACCTGATCTGCCAGTGATCATCATGACCGCTCACTCAGATCTCGATGCCGCGGTAAATGCGTATCAAAAAGGCGCATTCGAGTATTTGCCTAAACCGTTTGATGTCGATGAAACCTTAACTCTAGTTGAACGAGCAATCACTCACAGCCAAGAACAAAAGCAAGATCAGGCTGCACTCACCGACGATGACTACACACCACCTGAGATCATCGGTGAAGCCCCTGCAATGCAAGAGGTATTTCGCGCCATCGGTCGTTTATCTCGCTCTTCCATATCAGTGCTTATCAATGGCGAATCAGGCACAGGTAAAGAGCTGGTTGCCCATGCCCTTCACCGCCACAGCCCACGAGCAAGCAAACCTTTTATCGCCCTTAATATGGCAGCGATTCCTAAAGATTTGATCGAGTCTGAACTGTTTGGTCATGAAAAGGGGGCGTTTACCGGAGCAAACAACATTCGCCAAGGCCGCTTTGAACAAGCCAATGGCGGCACCCTGTTTTTGGATGAGATCGGTGATATGCCACTCGATATTCAAACTCGCTTACTACGCGTCCTTGCTGATGGCCAGTTTTATCGCGTAGGTGGCCACTCTCCGATTAAAGTTGATGTTCGCATTGTGGCAGCAACGCACCAGAATCTCGAAAAGCTAGTACAGAAAGGTGACTTCCGCGAGGATTTATTCCACCGCCTTAATGTCATTCGTATCCAGATCCCGGCCCTTCGAGAGCGTAAGCAAGATATTGAAAAACTGACGCTGCACTTTTTGGCACTCGCAGCAGAAGAACTCGGTGTCGATGTGAAAACACTTCATTCAGCCACCGTCGACACACTTAACCGTTTAGATTGGCCGGGAAATGTGCGCCAACTTGAAAATATCTGTCGTTGGCTCACCGTAATGGCGAGTGGTACAGAAGTCTTACCAGCCGATCTGCCAACAGAACTCCTTGAAGAGAAAGTACTCTGCAATGCTTCAACTTCAGGCTCTTGGCAACAACAGCTTGCAACTTGGGCAAAGAGTTCGTTGTCACAAGGCGACACCGAATTACTCTCTTATGCACTTCCTGAATTTGAACGTATACTTTTGGAAGCAGCGTTGGAACACACCAACGGGCACAAACAAGATGCAGCAAAAGTTTTAGGTTGGGGACGAAATACACTGACACGTAAGCTCAAGGAGCTCTATTAACACTGGAACAAGCGTCACAACTTGATTTGAATTGAGGTGATTTAGCCAGCACAGGTTAACTCATTAGCTTGAATAGTAAGGATAAATCACCTACTTTTTACTCAATACACTCGCTCGCATTGAACACAATAGAAATTTCAGAGTACTGTATCAACAGAAGAAATCGGATGTCAGCGACCACTCAGATAACTCTTAGAACCGCCGTAGTACTGCCTTTTGTGATGATTTTTATCATCACTATCGGTGTGATCGTTACAGTTCAAAAAAACAGTTATGAAGAGATGGTAGTCGATATTAGTGATAAGCAACTTACCGCTCTGACCGATAACGTAAACCTCGAATTACACAGTTTTTTGGATGAACCTTTTCAGGCAAGCTTATCCTTAAGTCACTCAATCGGCTTCAATCAGATTTATACTCCCGGTGACACCACTGATATTGAGCAGTATTTCCTAACTGCGTTTCGCAACTTATACAACAACTTCCCTCAACTTGATGTCATCGGTTTTGGTGGTGAAAACGCAGAGTACATTGGCTTTCGTAAAGAACCAAATAAGGGCTATACCCTTATGGTGCAAGATGATCGTACACAAGGGAAGCTGGTTATCTATCGTGGTCAAGTAATCAGTGAAGATATTCGCTCAGTGTTTGAAGGATACGACCCAAGAGTGCGACCATGGTATGCGCCTGTGGCGAAATCTTTAACGCCTATGTGGTCATCCATCTACGCCAATGCGGATGAGAGACAAGAAATCACCCTTTCAGCATTAACACCCGTTTTCTATGACCAAGTATTTCAAGGTGTTGTCGTCACTGACGTAAAAATAGATACCTTTAATACCTTTCTTAAAGACCAACAACAGAAAACCAATGCAATTATCTATATTGTCGATGAAAAGAAACGCTTAGTCGCTCTTTCAACAGGTGGGCGTATCGTCTCTTGGGGGACACCTGAGAGCGAGAAGGGGGAACGACTATTAGCAACGGAATACGCAAATCCAATAGTGAAAACTAACGCCGACTATTTCACTTCACACAATTTTCATCGACAAAGCGAAACACAAAGATACTCTCTCGATATTGAAGGAGAGCGTTACTTTAACCACTTCACACCATACACCGATGAGTATGGATTACAGTGGTATATTGGTGTTGCCGTTTCAGAGAGTCACTTACTCGGAAAGCTACCCGAGAGCCAACGCAACAGTTGGATTATTGGTGTTATCGCCAGCTTTATAGGCATCGGACTGGGATTAGTTGCTTTTAACCGCATTGTTGCCCCAATAACCTCAACAGCCGCCGCAGCTAAAAGGTTAGCAAAAGGCGATTGGGACAGTCATATGCCACAGCCAGGCAGCATCTATGAAACAACCATGCTGGTCTATGCCTTCAACGAAATGGCAAATAACCTTAAAGCGTCATTCCGAGCCCTACACTCTCAACTGCTCTATGACTCGCTCACTAAGCTATACAGCCGTGAAGGGTTGATTGACACCTGTGACAAGATACCCTCACTGACAGGCTCGCTGATGCTGGTTGGTATCAACAAATTTAGAGATATAAACGACAGCCTAGGACACTATCAAGGTGACCAACTACTGATTACCATTTCAAAACGTCTCAAGTCAGTGTTCACTGGTGAATATTACTTAGCGCGAATAGGGGGAGATGAATTCGCCATTTATTTACCCCAGCAACAAGGTGAGGAAAGCACGTCACAAATCGCAAACCGAGTATTAAAAGCTTTTGCTTCTCCGTTTGTTATGGATAAGGAAAGTGTTGTTGTTAGTGTTTCTATCGGTATTGTTGAGCAGAGCCCAGAGCAGAATATGACCCTGTGGCTGCGGAATGGTAGCATTGCACTTAGCAACGCCAAGCAAGACATCCATGGAGTCAGCCACTACCGACCTGAGATGGCAGATATTTCTCGTAAGCGAACGTTAATGCAAGTCAAAATTAAAGACGCACTCGAACACAATGAGTTTGTCCCTTTTTATCAACCACTTGTCGATCTAAAAACTGGGGAAGTCGTCGGCGCAGAAGCACTTGCCCGTTGGCTATCCCCTTCAGCAGGATTGGTTTCTCCGATGGACTTCATTCCTATTGCCGAAGAAAGTGGTCAAATCGGCGCTATCGGAGAACAAATTCTCTTGCAGGCGTGCAACGATGCAGTTCAGGGGATGAAAGAAGGCAAATGGGATTCTTCATTCCATATGCATGTAAACCTATCCGTTAATCAGCTTTCGCAACCAGACTTCATCTCTACCTTACAAAAAGTGCTTACTCAATCGACCTTAAATGCCAATAACCTAACACTAGAAATCACTGAATCACGCATTGTGGATAATGATCCAGTGATCATCCAAAATATGCAAGCTATCCGTGACCTTGGGGTTCACATCGCTATTGACGATTTTGGTACTGGATACAGCTCTCTTGCATATTTGCATAAGCTGCCGTTTGACTGTCTTAAGATCGATCGCACTTTCGTTAACAACCTTGACTCTAAAGACCTAGATACTTCGATCGTTGCCGCTATCGTTAATATGACTAAAGGGATGAAAGTCTCACTTATCGCTGAGGGCATTGAAACGGATGAACAGGCTAAAATGCTGTCGATACTCAATTGTCCATTAGGTCAGGGCTTCCTATACAGCAGACCAGTCCCATACCAAGAGTGGCCAACAAATCTGTTCAACATCAAGTAATCACTACCAATGATGATTGATTTATAGGTAAATATACTAAGCTGACTACTCACTTTCCGCTAGTTTCTCTATTTTGATAATAATATCTATTGAACCAGTCACACTTTATCCCTCAGCTTCCTCCTAAGATGAATAGATTACTCACATAACGATGGAAACTGATCGTGGCAAAATATTTCTGGGCTTTGCTCTCTGTCATCATATCTTGCCACGCCTACGCATTGAAGCCTCTAAATGGTGCTCAAGATGAGTGGCCGCCCTATTTTAATTCTCCCTCTCAACCTATTGGTTATGCTCATCAAATTGTAAAAGACACTTTATGCCTTGCCGGTTACAACTTACAAACTCAGTTCATGCCGTGGAACAGAGCATATAAATCTACATTAGAAGCAAAAACAGATATCTTGCTAGGAGTTTGGAAAACTCCGGAAAGAGAACAGGATTTATTGTTTAGTCATCCTTACTACATTAACCAAATTAAACTGATAAGTCCGAGTTCAGCCCCGATTAAGTACCAAGGTACACATACTCTCAGTAAGATTAGGTTAGGTTTAGTCTCTGGTTACGCTTATGGCAAAGCGTTGAAATCCAAAGTAGGGCTCAATATTCTTGCCGCTAAAGATGTTCAAGAAAATATCCTTTATTTACTTAAACATAGAGTCGATGCCATCTTAATGGATGAAATCGTATTCTCTTGGAACCTACAATCGATGGGCGTTGACGTGAAAGACTTTTATGTTTCGGATCTAACGGTAAAAAGGGTCCCATTACATATTGCAGTAAGCAGAGAGCACCCTTTGGCTGAAGCGATTATCTCACACTTTAATTCAGCCTTAAGAAACAGCTCGGTATGCGAAAACAAGTGAGCGTAAATATAAGAGAGCAAGAACGAAAAAACCCCAGCATTTCTGCTGGGGTTTAAATAGTGGCGGAGAGATAGGGATTTGAACCCTAGATACGCTATTAACGTATGCCGGTTTTCAAGACCGGTGCTTTCAACCACTCAGCCATCTCTCCACAAATTGTTCCTAAAACTTAGTCTTACTTAATAACGCTATGTTTTAGTTTTGCTTTCAGACTTTCTCTGAATAAGAGATAAATCTGAAAACATAAAGTAAGCCTGGCGATGTCCTACTCTCACATGGGGAAACCCCACACTACCATCGGCGCTAATTCGTTTCACTTCTGAGTTCGGCATGGAATCAGGTGGGTCCAAATCGCTATGGTCGCCAAGCAAATTCTTAATTCGGAAAGCTGTTTTCTCTTATATTAAGAGCGTGTTCTCTACACATTCAATCTGTTCTTGCTTTGAGTCCATCAAAACCCTTTGGGTGTTGTATGGTTAAGCCTCACGGGCAATTAGTACAGGTTAGCTCAACGCCTCACAACGCTTACACACCCTGCCTATCAACG